>CAYFOU010000008.1:14136-30140 GCA_964344805.1 uncultured Piscirickettsiaceae bacterium
TGACCATCCTCACCAAGCGCACCTCCAGCCGCCGCAATAAGCCGCAATATCTCCCCTACCATGTTGAGGTGATCTCCATTGACCACCCCGGCATTGTCCACCAGGTGGCCGATTTCTTCTCCTCACGTCAGATCAATGTGGAGGAGATGAACACCAGCAGCCACCATGCGCCTCACACCGGCACACCAATGTTTGTACTCAACATGGTATTGGGGGTGCCACAGAAAGAGTCGATCACCCAGCTGCGAGAGGGCTTTCTCGACTTCTGCGATACCAACAGTCTGGACGGACTGCTGGAACCGATCAAGTAAAGCTACTCTCCGAACAGCTGAAGGATATCCTCTTTGGAGAAGGGCTTGCGAATCATCCGGTAGCCCGCCGGCAGTGAGGCCGTCAGGGTCGCCTCCTGATGATCGGTATAGGCGGTGACGAAGGTGATATCGATCTCCGGATTCATCTCCCGCAGACAGGTTGCGGTCTCCAGCCCATCAATCCCTGGGGGTAGACGCATATCGACCAACGCATGGCTGAAGTTGGCCCCCTCCTTGCGGGAACGACACGCCTCATGGATCGCACTCAACCCCTGATTGGTCAGGGTCACATTGTACTCCTGACGAATCTCCTCAGTACCCTTGCTACCAATCAGACTGGCCATATCACTCAGCGCACTGTCGAGTTCACTGGTTGAGTCATCGGTGATATCAAAGATCATCCGGTAGTACTCCAGCACCTCCGGATCATCCTCAACCACCAGTATCTTCTCAGCCAGATCACTCATCATCCGCCCCTTATATTCGGCAACAATGGAATAATTGTATCCTACCGCAGGATCGTCCGTAAACAGCGGAAAATCATACAAAATAACTAGGGATTTTTGGCGCGACCTAGGGAACCTCTGAACAAGTCATGTGCAAATGCCTAACGCCCATAGCGCCCAATATCTTCGTTGAAAATCTTGCTAATAGCTTGCTATTGGCTGCGATCTTCGCCTTGATCTTGAACGTTATGGGCGCGACTCAAATTACACAGACTTATTCAGAGATTCCCTAGCTCAATTTGGGCCAGGCGGAGATCACCGCCTTCACCAGCGTCGCCAGCGGAATGGCAAAGAAGACCCCCCAGAACCCCCAGAGCCCGCCAAAGAAGAGTACCGCAACGATGATCGCCACCGGATGGAGATTGACCACCTCGGAGAAGAGCAGCGGCACCAGCACATTACCATCCAGCGCCTGAATCACCCCGTAGACCAGCATGATGGTGCCAAATTCTCCACTCCAGCCAAACTGGTAGAAGGCGACCACCGCCACCGGGATGGTCACTACCGTTGCACCGATAAAGGGGACCAGTACCGACAGCCCCACCAGCACCGCCAGCAGCACCGTGTACTGCAGATCGAAGAAGATAAAGCCGAAGTAGGTCACTATACCAACAATCAACATCTCCCAGAACTTGCCACGGATATAGTTGCCGATCTGCAGATCCACCTCATGCCACACCTGTTCCGCCAGAGAGCGGTCTCTGGGCAGGAACTTGGTAAACCAGCGGAACAACACCTTCTTGTCCTTGATCATGAAGAAGACCAGCATCGGCACCAGTACCAGATAGATCAACACCGTGATGATCCCCGGGATAAAGCCGATGCTCTTGGATAGCGCCTGCCGTGCAAACTCGGTCATCGAACGGCTGGCAGTATTGACAACCTCATTGAGCTGATCAGCACTCACCAGCGCAGGATAGCTCTCCGGCAGCTGGGTCAAAATCTCCCGCCCCGTCTGCACCATCGCCGGCACCGTGGAAAGGAATTGGGTAATCTGCTGCGACAGCAGTGGCAACAGCACCACAATCAGAAAGATCAGGAAGGCGAGAAAGAGCAGGTAGATCAATCCAATGGCAAAGGAGTGCCCCATCCCCTGCCGCTTCAGCTGCTCAATCGAGGTGTCCATCAGGTAGGCCAGTACAATCGCCACCATCACCGGCCCCAGCATCTGTCCAAACAGCAGTACCACCGCAAACAGGGTCGCCAGCAACAACAACAGAATCACCAGCTGGGTATTGGAGAATTGGCGCTGGAACCAATGCAGCAGAATATTGTTACTACTCATAGGTGCCTCGCTCATGCCTCAAGATAAGCCTTGTAGTGGGTGGCAAACATCTCTTCCAGCTCATCAATCACCTCCTCTGCGGGGCGCCCGGAGACAAAATGGAGGCTCATCATATCAGCGCCCTGCTTGAGGATCTCTTCATCTTTCAACATCGGATAGCTCTGGGCCAGACGGCGCAGTGCATGGATCACCTTCTCCTCCTGCGGCCTCGGAATCTCCACCCGTGACAGCTTTTCAACCACCACAGGTTCACTGTTCTGCTCCAGAAACTCGGCGAAGTAGAGTAGCGTCTGCTGCTCTTGATGGTTCAGCGAACGGTATATCCGCTGCAAACGCTCAACATCACTCATGAGACTCCCCTCGGCCACCCGCCTCTCAACAGAGACAGACAACACTCTGTCGATCAGGATTTACTGGCTGTCTCACAATACTCTTTGGCGAACTCCAGCAGTTCATCCATTGCCCGCAGACGGAACTTCTGCTTCTGATGCACAAAGGAGAAGGGGCGCACCATATGGGGGTCGAGACGGATCATCTTCACCGTCCCCAACTTCAGCTCCTTCTGGATCGAGGCCTTGGAGATGATGGTGATGCCGATACCGGACTCCACCGCCCCCTTGATCGCCTCGGGACTGCCCAGCTCCATGATCACATTGAGATCGGCCGGATTGACCCCCGCCTCGGTCAGATAGTCATGGATCACCTCACGGGTACCGGAACCCTCCTCACGCCAGATATAGGGGAACTCCTTGATCTCATCAATGCGAATCGACTCTTTTTCCGCCAACGGATGGTCCGGCGGGGTGATCAGCACCAGCTCATCCTCACGACACAGCTCCAGCTGCAGCTTCTTGTTGGCCACCGGCGCCTCGACAATACCAAGATCGATCACGTTGTTCTCCACCATCGACACCACACTGTCGGTATTGCCCACCTTCAACCGCACCGTTACAGAGGGGTGCTTTTCATGGAAGCGGCCCAGCATATTGGGTACCATATATTCGGCAATGGTGGTACTGGCACCGACAATCAGCACCCCACTCACCTCACCGGTCATCTCCCGCACCGCGTTATCCATCTCCCCGTAGAGGTCGAGAATGCGCTCGGCATACTCATAGACCCGCTCTCCCGCCTCGGTCAGGGTGATACGGTTATGGGTACGATCAAACAGCCGGGTATTGAAGTAGTCCTCCAGCTGACGCACCTGAAAGGTGACTGCAGGCTGGGTCATATGGAGAGATTCCGCCGCCTTGGTAAAGCTGAGCATGCGGGCTACGGTGTGAAAAACTTGTAAGCGTCGATCGGCCATGGTCGTGCATCTAGTGAAATGAACAGGAATAAAGAGGCTTTATAACATAAAGAACCTCGATACTCCAATAGACCATCTATTTCATTTTCTTCTATTGGCTCGTTGCTATTGAGACCCACCAATCTTGCAATCCATACTTTTGCAAGATATTCGCCAACTCTCCGGTAGACCTCAAATGTGCCAACCCCTCTGAAAAGAGTGCTGCATACCGAGCAGACTTTGGATTCTGCGGTGAAAATGCAATGTAAACCGGCAGCCCTTTATCTGCATCACCAGCCCATTTGATTTGATTGGAGATCCCCATTTGAGTGGCTACAGCCTCAACCACATTGACATCTTCCACAAAGGTGTCGATACGGCCCCGCAACAATTTCTTCAAATTGGTTGCCGTTGCATTGTCGTCATAGACAAACTGAACCCGGTCCGAATGCTGGATGAAATAGCCATCCAGCTCTTCACCATATTCAAACCCCTTGATCGCACCAATACGCATCCCGTTGAGTGAGCCGATATCCTGATAACGCCACTCGCTCTTTTCCGGAACATAGAAGCCTATCTTCGATATACCAAAAGCACGCTCCGGAAAGATGAACTCTGGCACCTCCTCGGTGGTTGCACCGATTACCGCATCGGCTTTCCCCTCTTGTACCATCTTGATCGCCCGGTTCCAGGGTATCACCCGATAATCGATCTGGTGGCCTGCAGCCCCAAAGATCGTCTTCATCATCTCCACCCCGTACCCGGGCTTTTCAGCATCCGCTTCATTATTGTAGGGAGGCCATACATCTGCCACCAAGGTAATGGTCTCCGCACGTAGCGGAGCAGCAATCAACAACAGTAACCACATCCCCCATTTCATCACTTCAGAACTCCTCGCCATAGGCTTTTTGGTAACGTGCCCGGAACTCATCCATGGTAAAGCCATGATTCTGAGTACCATGGGTCTCGATCTTGATCGCCCCCATCAACGAGGCAATCTGTCCTGCGGTCTTCCACTCCAACTTGTTCATCAGCCCATAGAGCAGACCGGCACGGAAGGCATCGCCGCAACCGGTAGGATCAACCGCATGCTCCACAGTGACCGGCGCAATATCGACCCGGTGCCCTTCAGTATAGATCACCGAGCCCTTGCCACCCAGCGTGACGATCATCGCATCAACCCGCTCGGCAATCTCCGCTACCGAAAGGCCGGTACGCTCCTGCATCAGTGCGGACTCATAGTCATTAACCGTAATCCAGGTCGCCTGATCGATAAAGGTGAGCAGATCCTCCTTGCCGAACATCGGCAACCCCTGACCGGGATCGAAGATAAACGGGATATCGGCCTCGGCAAACTGCGCCGCATGCTCCACCATCCCCTGACGCCCATCCGGAGAGACGATACCGAGAGAGACCCCCTGTGCATCACCCACCTGATTGAGGTGCGCCCAATTCATCGCCCCCGGGTGGAAGGCGGTGATCTGGTTATCATCCATATCGGTGGTGATAAAGGCCTGGGCGGTGTATTGATCCTCCACCTCACGCAGGAAGGTGGTGACAATCCCCTTCTCCTCCATCCAGCTGCGATAGGGGGCAAAGTCACTGCCGATGGTTGCCATCGGCCAGCCTGTCTCCCCCAACAGCTGCAGGTTGTAGGCAATATTGCCTGCGGTGCCACCAAACTCGCGGCGCATATCAGGCACCAGAAAAGAGACATTCAACATGTGCACCTTGTCCGGCAGGATGTGATTCTTGAACTTGTCCGGGAAGACCATGATCTGGTCAAAGGCGTAGGAACCGCAAATCAACGCTGTCACTATTTGCTCCTCTTTATCTCTCTATTGGTTATACCAGTTTAAATCCAATTCTCTAGCTGCACGCACATCATCCAGTCGACGCACCGGCAGTGTCAAGGGGGCCTCTTTCACCTGTTCCGGAGACTCCTTCGCCTCCTGCAGAATCGCCACCATCGCCGCAACAAAGGCATCCAGTGTCGCCTTGTCCTCGGTCTCGGTCGGCTCGATCAGCAGGCACTCCGGCACCAGCAGCGGGAAGTAGGTGGTGGGTGCATGGTGACCATAGTCCAGCAGACGCTTGGCAAAGTCCATTGCCGAAACCCCCAACTCCTTCGCCTCCCTCTTCAGGGTGATGATGAATTCATGGGTGGCACGACGCTCTGGAATTGCCAGCGTGAACCCCTCCGCCTGCAGCCGTTTCATCAGGTAGTTGGCATTGAGCACCGAGTAGTCAGCCACCCGCTCCATCCCGATGGTACCGAGCATCCGTGCATAGACCACTGCTCGCAGCAGTACGCCCACATTGCCCGCCCAGGCAGAGAGTCGACCGATGCTCTCTGGACGATCCTGCTCCTCGAGCCAGCGGTAACGATTTTCTTTATCGCCCTCTTCGCAGGCCACCATCGGAATCGGCAGGTAAGGTGCTAAACGCTTATTGGCCACCACCGGACCGGCACCTGGGCCTCCGCCACCATGTGGAGTGGAGAAGGTTTTGTGTACATTGATATGGATGACGTCAAACCCCATATCCCCGGGGCGAGTCTTGCCCAGAATCGCATTGAGGTTGGCACCATCATAGTAGAGCAGGCCACCGGCCTCATGCAGCAGTGCCGCAATCCCCTCGATCTCGCGCTCAAACACACCGAGGGTCGAGGGGTTGGTCAACATGATGCCGGCGGTCTGCGGCCCCACCACCTCACGCAGTGCCTCCAGATCGACATCCCCATCGCTGTTGGTGGGGATCTCCTTCACCTGGTAGCCGCACATCACCGCAGAGGCGGGGTTGGTTCCGTGCGCCGCATCGGGCACCAGAATCTCGCTACGGGCGCTATCACCACGCGCATCATGATAGGCGCGAATCATCGCCACACCGGCAAATTCTCCCTGCGCCCCGGCCGCCGGGGTCAGCGAACACGCCTCCATCCCGGTCACCTCACACAGCAGCTGCTGAAGCTCATACAGCGAGGCCATCACTCCTTGCCCCAACCGCGCATCCCCAGCCGGGTGGCGGTTGAGAAAACCGGACTGCATCGCCAGCGTATTGGAACCACGCGGGTTGTACTTCATGGTGCAGGAGCCAAGCGGATAGAAGTGGGTATCGATGGCGAAGTTCTTCTGCGAGAGCTGGGTGTAGTGGCGTACCGCCTGCAGTTCGGAAACCTCGGGCAGCTGCAGCCGCTGCTTGCGCTGCATCGCCTCGGGAAGATCCGCAACACGGTTCTGCTTACCCACGCGCTGGGCTGCATTGACGCGCCCCGCCTCTGAACGTTCAAAGATCAACATAGTGCCGCCTCCAGTGCAGTGGCAAACTGCTCCATCTCTGCCTCGGTACGCAGCTCGGTGGCACAGACCAGCAGCCCATTCTCCAACTCGGGATAGTCTCCCTGTAGCGCCACACCACCAACAATACGCTGCGCCGCCAGCTGTTCCAGCACTGCCTCGGCAGGCTTCGGCAGGGTCAACACCGCCTCATGGAAACAGGCCCCCTCAAAACGGACCGTGACGCCATCAATGACACTCAACCGATTCACCAGCTTTGTCGTATTGGCATGAGAGGCTGCCCCCATCTGCTCCAGCCCGCTGCCCCCCATCAGACTCATGAAGATGGTCGCTGCGGTCACCATCAACCCCTGGTTGGTGCAGATATTGGAGGTCGCCTTGGAGCGGCGGATATGCTGCTCACGCGCCTGCAGTGTGAGGGCAAAGCCCTCCTTCTCCTCCAGATCAAGGGTACGCCCAATCAGGCGCCCCGGCAGCTGTCGCACCAACGACTGGCGACAACAGAGAAAACCAAAGTAGGGGCCACCCGAGGCGAGCGGAATACCGAGTGGCTGCCCCTCGCCACAGGCGATATCGGCCCCCTTCTCTCCCCACTCACCGGGTGGGGTCAGCAGTGACATCGCCACCGGGTTGACCACCGCAATCACCAGCATGCCGTTGGCCTGCGCCCAGTCGGTCAGGGTGTGGACATCCTCCAGCGCACCGAAATAGTTGGGCAGCGGAATCACCATCGCCGCATAGCCGGGATCCTCCTCACTGATCTGCAAAGAATCGGGATCAACCGTACCGCTGTTCTCGACGTAGTCGAGCTCCACCAGCTCAATCCCCTGATGGCGCACCAGCGCATCGACCACCTTGCGATAGGTGGGGTGAACGGTACGCGGCATCAAAATGCGTTTCGATTTGGTCTTGCGGTTGGCGCGGATCGCCATCAACACCGCCTCCGCCAGCGCCGAGGCCCCATCGTAGAGCGAGGCGTTGGAGACCTCCATCCCCATCAGGCTCGACATCATCGACTGATACTCGTAGAGCAATTGAAGTGTGCCCTGACTCGCCTCCGCCTGATAGGGGGTATAGGCGGTGTAGAACTCACCTCGCGTGGTCAGCTCCCATACCGCTGCAGGGATATGGTGCTGATAGGCACCCCCACCGGCAAAGCAGAGCACACCATCATCCGCTGCTGCACGTGCGCGCATGATCTGGCCGATCTCCATCTCGCCAAGCCCCTCCAGGGGCTGCTCAGGATCCGCCGAGCGCAGCGACTGCGGGATCTCCTCAAACAGGGTTTCGATCTGCTCCACCCCGATCGCATCCAGCATCGATCGGGTTTCGGCCTCGGTATGGGGGATAAAGGGCATAGAGCGCTCCCGTCGTAATTACTTACTCTGCGTCAACCACTTCGGCATAGGCCGCAGCATCCAGCAGCCCATCCAGATCTGCTGCATTGGCAGGTCTCAGCTTGAATATCCACGCCTCATATGGATTATCGTTGATCTCTTCTGGTGAGTCTCCAAGCTCCTCATTGACCGCCACAATCTCACCCGCCAGCGGCGCATAGAGATCGGAGGCCGCCTTGACCGACTCAATCACCCCACACTCTCCTTCGGCATCGATCTCAGCACCCACCTCGGGCAGCTCCACATAGACGATGTCGCCCAGCAACTCCTGTGCATGGTCGGTGATACCAATGGTGACCACACCATCCTCACTCTTCACCCACTCATGACTCTTGCTGTATTTCAGATCAATTGGCATCTCGCTCATGGTTCTATCCTCGTTTCAAAATCATTCAGGCGACGGGCTTGCCATCGCGTACAAAAACCGGTTTTCCAATGGTGGCAGGAATGCGCTTGCCGCGCATCTCCACCTCACACGACCCATTCACATCTGCCGCAATCCGCGCCAGCGCAATGGTGCGGTTCAGTGTTGGAGAGAAGCCTCCACTGGTGATCTCTCCCACCTCTCGATCACCCACAAACAGCTTCTGGTGGCTACGCATCACCCCCTTGCCCTCCAGCAGCAGCCCCACCAGCTTGCGAGGGATTCCATTCTGCTTCTGCTGCACCAACACCTCCGATCCGATAAAGGGGCGTGACTCATCCAGTGCCACGGTCCAGCCCAACGCAGACTCCAGCGGGGTGGTGGTGGTGTCCATATCGGAACCATAGAGCATCATCCCCGCCTCCAGTCGCAGGGTATCGCGTGCCCCGAGGCCACAAGGGGCCACTCCGGCATCCAGCATCGCCTGCCAGAATGGCTCGGCATCGGCTGCGGCCAGCATCACCTCAAAGCCATCTTCTCCGGTGTAGCCGGTACGGGCGATAAAACCCTCTTCAACCTCGACAGCAAAGAAACGGCCCAAACCGGCCACCGTCTGACGAGAGGATTCGCTCAGCCAGTTGAGCACAACCTCTCGTGCCTCTGGTCCCTGCACTGCAACCATTGCCAGCTCCGGGCGCTCTTCAAGTGTTGCATCGAATGGCTCTAGTTGCTGCTGCATCCACGCCAGATCGCCCTCACGGGTCGCCGCATTGGTGACGATACGGTAGTGGTCAGCCCCCATCCAGTAGGCGATCAGATCATCGATCACCCCTCCCTGCTCATTGAGCATGCAGGCGTAGAGCGCCTTGCCAGGATCGGTCAGTCGGGCCACATCATTGGCCAGCAGCTGTTGCAGATAGGCTTGGCTATCGGCTCCCTGCAGATCACTCACCACCATATGGGAGACATCAAACATCCCCGCCTTCTGGCGCACCACGTGGTGCTCCTCGACCTGCGAACCATAATGAAGGGGCATCTCCCAGCCGGAGAAATCGACCAGACGTGCACCTGCCTGCTGGTGGGCCTGATGGAGTGCGGTTTTCTTGAGTGCTGACATTATCCTGATCCGAGTGTACTTTTACGCCTTTCGACATTCACCCCTCTGTCCTAGTACTCCGACCCATTGATTATTATGGATACAGAGCTTCTCCATGCCCCCCAAGACAAGGCGCGACCATGCAGGCATAGCCACTCTATGTCAAATGGTTGCAACGCCGTATTGGGGGGCATGGAGAGCTCCCTTCGGGCAGATCGAAAAATGCTCATCTGCTTTGTTGTCCTCCTTTGAATTAGCTACAGCTAGTCCTTCAGTCGTCCGCCTTGCAGCTAACCATTTTTCGGCCTGCTGTATCCGTAATAATCAATGGGTCGGAGTACTAACCTGAGAGATTAAGCAGCTTGATTCAAGCCACCGTCCCCTTCGGTAGGTCTTTGTGACCTTCTCCAGAGCCAGCATGAGAGGTCATGGTCCTTTTACCTGAGCGTTTCCGGGTAGTTGCGCCTTCGGTGTCCTCTATTGCGGGATCTCTCCCACGACCTGAAACTGAGCGCTCATTTTACTGCCTGCCATCCACCACGTCCATCATCCCAAAAAGATCCCTACAAAGAGGTAGTTATAAAAAACTTTATAGACATTTCCTTACAAATATTGCATATTCAGGTTACTCGGAAAACAACAACATACCGAAAACAATAAATTTGTTGATCTTATGAATTTCCAGATTGAACGGCTGACAGAACGCGAACGGGAGATCCTGCGACTGCTTGCGCAGGGCAACAAGAACCGGGAGATCGCTGAACGACTCTCCCTCAGTATCCGCACGGTAGAAAAACACCGCGCCAACCTGATCACCAAACTGAAGACCTCGGAACCGACAGGATTTGTTTCTGCTGCCAGACAGGCCTCACTGATCGATTAGGGGGCCTCTGAATAAGTCTGTGGAATTTGAATCGCGTCCATAGCGTTCAAGATCAAGGCGAAAATCGCAGCTAATAGCAGGCTATTGGCAAGATTTTCATCCGCCTCGAACAGCCAAAGGCTGGTAACGAAGATATTGGGCGCTATGGGCGTTAGGCATTTGCACATGACTTGTTCAGGGGCTCCTTAAAGGCTGTTGGTCGCCATACACTGCTCAATCGCCTCAATGCTCTTCGGTGCCGCTGCGGTCAACACTTCACATCCACCCTCGGTGACCACTACATCATCCTCGATACGAATGCCGATCCCCTGCCACTTTTTCGCCACCCCTTTCATCCCCTGCGGAATATAGAGCCCCGGCTCCACCGTCATCACCATCCCCGGCTCCAGTCGCCGCCACTTGCCACCCACCTTGTAGGCACCGACATCATGTACATCCATCCCCAGCCAGTGACCGGTCTGGTGCATGTAGAAGGGCTTGTACTTCTCTTCACGGATCAGCGTATTGAGATCCCCCTTCAGAATCTTCAGTGACAATAGCCCCTTGGTGATCGCTCGAACCGCCGCCCGGTGGGCCGCATCCCAGCGCCTACCGGGGCGGATTTGACGAATCGCCGCCTGCTGTGCCGCCAGCACCACCTCATAGAGCTGTCGCTGTGGTGTGGTGAAGCGCCCATTGACCGGGAAGGTGCGGGTGATATCAGCCGCATAGCCCTCCCACTCGGCTCCGGCATCGATCAGTACCAGCTCCCCATCCTCTAGTGGGTCACTATTGCGGATGTAGTGGAGGGTGCAGGCGTTGTTGCCCCCGGCCACAATCGAATCATAGGCAACGGTACGGCTCCCCTGTCGGCTGAAGCTGTGGAGGACCTCCCCCTCCAACTGCTGTTCACTCATCCCCGGTCGACACTGCTCCATTGCATGGCGGTGGGCGGTTGCGGTGATAGTCGCAGCACGCCGCATTGCCTGCAGCTCTGCCTTCGATTTGAACAACCGCATTTCATGCAGCACGCTGTCTACGGTATGAATAGTCTGAGGAATGGGCACACCGCTTCGGCTGCGCTGACGAAGCTGCTTGAGCTGCTTCAGCAAGACCTGTTCTATCGCACTCTCTTCCCCCAGATTGAAGTAGAGCGCTTCAACACCACTCAACAACTCTGGAAGCTTCTCCTCCCACTGCCCGATCTCCCACGCCTGGGTAGCCCCCAACTCATCCATCACCCGTTGCGTACCGAGCCGCTCTCCAGTCCACTGCTCCATCTCCGGGTCCCGCTCACGGCAGAAGAGGAACCACTCCCTCTTGCGCCCCACCCGCTTCAACACCACCACTGCATCCGGCTCATTGAAACCGCTCAGATAGTAGAAGCCACTCTCTGGATGGTAGGGGTACTCCACATCCCGGTTGCGCACCGCATGAGGCGCTGCCGGCAGTATCATGATCGAACGCGCAGCCATCGCACCAAAGGTGGCACTTCTGCGCCGCTTGAATTCCTGTGCTCGCATTGACAATCAGTGAATCTGTGGACTGGTCGGGATTGGGGAGGGGGTCACAGGATGGCTCTCCTCATAGAGCAGCAGTGTGCCCATCCGCAGATGCTCAACAATCTCGACAAAGTCCATCTCATCCTCATCGCTCTCCTCCCCATTGAAGGAGGCGCGAGAGATTGCCATCAGATCCTGCAGGAACTCCCGTTCAGTCTCCCCCGCCTGCAACTTGCGATCGGCAACAGCAACCCCATAACCATAAAGGAACCCTTCACACCAGGCCGCCAGCGCCTCGGTACGCACCTCCAGTGACGCCTCTTCCGGCAGCAATAGTCGAAACTGCAGTTCAGCATCATTGAGCTGCTGCGCCACCTTCCCCAGCAGACGGGCAATCAGCATCACATCCTCACGCGCCTGCAAGTTGGCCTCATCGCGCTCACCGATCAGCTCCTTCATCCAGCCGCTATCCTCCCCTCCCTGACCGGAGGCGAGGCGCCCGCTGAATATGCCCTGCAACTCGGCACCCTCCATCGTCAACGAGAGGCGCTTGAGCGCATCGCTGACCGCTTCATATTTGATCTCTTCACTCATGAGGTAATAACTTGAGAATCTCTTGCTCTTGAAAAGGCTTCTGCAAAAAGAGCCAGTGCTGACCCAGCACCCTGGAGATATCCTCCGGGGTATAGTCAAAATAGGCACTGACAAAAATAATCTCCACATCGGGATCAATCTCGCGCAACCGTCGTGCAGTCTGCAGCCCATCCATCCCCGGCGGCATGCGCATATCAAGAAAGGCGTGTGTAATCCGATGCCCCTGCTGCTGTGCCAGCTGCGCCGCCTGCACCGCATCAAAACCCTGCTCTACCAGCGTAGTCTCCCAATGGACATGCTCTGAAGAGCGTTCATCCTCTCCTCCCAGGCTCGCCATAAAGTCATCCAGTGGATCCGCCTCGACCAGCATACTGCCCTTCTCCACACCCAGGATGGTACGATAGCGGTCCAGTACCGAATAGTCATCATCGGCCACCAGAATATTGGCATGTGAACTGTCCAGACTACTCATTGCCTCGCTGCTCCGCCCGTTTCGCCTCTCTGCGATCCACCAGTGGCAACACCAGCCGCATCACCGCGCCTTGATCCACACCATCACTCTGCACCTTGATCGAACCGCCAATACTACTGACGAAGTTGGCTGCCGAGTGGAGCCCGTAACCACTGCCATAGCTCTTCGAGGTAAAGCCATGGTTGAAGATCTTGGTCTGCAGTTCAGGATCGATACCACAACCATTATCTTCCACTAATAGCTCAATTTCCTTTTCATTCAAGCGATTGGCCCGAATTTCCACCCGTCCGGCATGCTCCGAATCACGATCCCGACGGTCCATGATCGCCTCCACACTGTTCTTGCTCAGATTGAGCAGCGCCTGAATCGCCGGATTGCGTGGAATGGTCAGCTCCAGATCAGCCGGACAGATAATCTCGTACTCGACCCGATACTTGTCAAACTTGTCCTGAATCAGCTGCATGCTGTCCTTGAGCATGGTCTGGAGATTGAAGCGGGTGGCGTTGACCTCCATCTTCGAGGCCGACTGGTAGACCGAGATGATCTCACCAATATGGAAGATGCCCTGCTTCAGCTTGTCGAGCTGTCCCTCGATCCCACCAGAGCCACCAATACGGTCGGCAGAGTCGGCGATCAACAGCAATCCCTTCTGTAGCGCCTCCAGATCGAGCTGCCCCTCCTGATGGCGCTGATGCATCAGACGGATGGTCTTGGCGATCTTCTTGAAGCTGGCGAGATGGTGGACGCTCTTCTCCACCCCCCCCTGCATACCGGTCACCACATTGCCGATATTGTGGAGAATGGTGGCACTCATCTCCGCGATCCCCGACTGGAAAGCGTTGTACTGCTCCTGCTTCTCCAACTGCTCGCGGATCTTCATCTCCTCCTTCAGCTTCTCATTGGTGACCCGCAGCTCTCCAGTACGCTCTTCAACCAACTCCTCCAGATGATCCCTGTGCTCACGCAGGTCCGCCTCCACCTGCCTGCGCTGGTCACTCTCCAGTGCCAGTGCCACGAAGTCGGCCACCGAGATGGCAAAGTTCTCCTCATCGATGGTCCATTGGTGCAGATCTCCAACCGACTCATTGCAGACCACGCCAATGGTATGGTTTCCGACCCGGATCGGGGCATCGAGCATGGAGAGGATATTGAGCGGCTTGAGATAGTGATCGAGCATCTCATGGGTACGCTGATCCTTCTCCACCTGGTGGATCACCAGAGCACGCTCCCCCTCCAGCGCATGGAAATAGGTTGGATAGGAGTCAACCGCCAGCGCTTCACCAGTGGTGTGCTCATTCTTCGACTGTTCATAGAGATTGGCACACCTGAGCACCCGCCCCTCATCCTCATAGAGCCAGATGCTGACCCGCTCCACCCCGAGGGTCACCGCAGCAGTACGGGTGATCGACTCCAGCGACAGCTGCAACGGGGTGGATGCAGAGTCGACACGGGTCAGGGTGGCAAAGGCATCATTCTGGCTGGTGATACGCTGGTGCGCCTCCTCCAGCGTGGTATTGGCCGCCTGCAGGCGCTCGGTACGCTCATGTACCAGATCCTCCAGCGAGACCTGATAGCTGTGCAGATCATCCAGCAATCGACTGATCGCATGGTGCACCAGCAGGATCTCCTGGCTGGCCGAGGCCCCCAGCTCCGGCAGATGCTCCGGATTGTCCCCCAGCCCCCACTCCTGCAGCGACTGTGCCAGCGTATGGAGTGGTCGCAGGTAGTAGGCAAGCACCGAGAGAATCAGTATCGAGAGCACCGTCATCAGCAACGAGAGCTGGAACAGGCTGTCCTTCGCCTCCTGCTGCAGTCGGTTGAAGTAGTCACGACTGTAGTAGAGATTGACAAAACCGAGCATCTGTCGCACATCACCACCGGAGAAGAGGATCGCCTCGGTGATGAAAGAGTCTCTATCCTCTTCCGGCTCGGTATCAACCCAGACCATCCCGTCCACCGTCTCGATCGACATGCCATCGAGCAGCGGTTTGCCGGTGGTGGGGTTGGCAATCAGCTGAATCTGACTGATCAGCAGCTGTACCTGCTCCGCATCCTGGGATTGCACCGCATCAGAGATGGCCGGCAGATAGGCCTCCAGCAGAACATCCGCCTTGGTCTGCTCCCCCTGGATCAGCTGGGGAATCACCACATTGTTCTGATAGAGATAGATCGCACCATGAATCAGCACGCCCATCAGCAGCATCAGCAGCGCGACGCGGGCCACCAACCACTTTTGATATGACAACAACTTGCTCATCGTTAATCCCGGGTTCTACTCATCCGGATCAATGTTGGATTTAGCTCCAGCCCTGCCTCCTCAACAGAACCCAAATTAATAAAAGGACGAATCTTTGAACGGACGTCTAACCCTACCATAACCCCCTCTTCAACATCACCCCGAAACGGGGAGAAGAGCAGCTCACCATTGCGGCGGGTTCGCGTCACCAGCCGCCTCAACAGACGGCGCTCCAGCTTCTCGGCAATAAACAGCGCCGTCCCCTCTTGCATCAAGTTGAGTCCCCTGATCGAGACCACCTCCACCTCCACCTTGCGGCGATTGATCCGCCTGGCCAGATGGCGCAGCCGTTCAGCCAGCTCCAGTGCCCGCTTCTGATCCTGCTGATAGATAATCCAGAGCCCATAGTGTTTTGATTTCGGCGTATTGAGCTGCCCCCCTCTGGTCACCGAGAGAATATTGGGAAAGAGATTCAGTCCCACCAGAATGCGATGAGGAATCTCCCCATCCGCACGCGCAGCCCCGCCCATCAGCAGCGCACCACTGATCAGCAACAGTCCCAGATAATGGGTAATGGAGAGGCTCCGGGATTTCAACACCGATATTCCTTCAAAGGCACCTCTAAAAATAGCGATTTTCTTGTGAGAGCCAGAAAGCACCGCACGGAAAACCGCAATGTACACACGAGTACATGAGGATTTGAGTACGGAGCTGACGCCGCTATCGCGAGAAAAGTGCATTTTCTAGGAGCCTGTCGGGTTTAGTGCACCGATGAACACATCAAGCCACTTTGCC
>CAYFOU010000009.1:0-29642 GCA_964344805.1 uncultured Piscirickettsiaceae bacterium
GCCATTGTGCGGGATGCGGCGAATAGGCGCGGGTTTCTGGCATCGTTAACAATCAGTTTTATTTGTGCAATCCAGTTAAGGTTTTTGAAGCAATTGTAGAAAAGGCCAATGACAAACCTTCAATTGATATTAAGCTACTTGTTTCACCTGATGCAGATAGAGCTACATTAATTCCAGAGCCAATGCCCACATCATTGTTGAATTTAGAAGAGCTTAAAATACTGAGCAATCCTGGCAACCAATACACCATTGAGGCGCAAATCAAAAACGGCAAGTCCTATAGTGATCTCGTTTCAATTGCCTCAAAGAAGTCAATTAATAAAGACAAATTGAAAGAGGTGCTACCGTTTATCAATCAGAGCGCAAGAGAGTTACTTTTGCTACGCAACACAGATAAAATAGCCGAGGAAAAACAAAAATATAAAAGGCGCTAGGCATGAGCATGATCCGTTGCACTATCAAGTAATTTTACTTGTTTGGCTATTAGGCCGCTCATTAAATCACTAAGGTGATTTTGTTCTTTGATAATTTCCGCGGCCTTTTCATATTTGCTCCCCGATCTGAATACATCCTTTGGAATAACTAGCTGTGATATATCATTTGGGTGTAGATGTGCAGTTTGACCGCGCACCATTTTTTGAATTGTGCTTATGGTCTCATTAGTGCGTAAATACGCTAATAGCAGGTAGGGATCAATTTTATTTTTGTCAACCCGTACCAGTAGCACTTCACCGACAAAGGACACATGCTTTGTTTTGAGAAAACTTGGAATACCTGTGAAAATATCACTTTTTTTAGCGATATAAACAGGACTATGTGCTGATGAAGTTAAAAGAATATCACCCTTTTGTAAAATTAATGGCTTTTTGGCTTTAAGCCTTTTGGTGGTTTCTTCGTCACCTATAAAATTCCTGTCCCTCGCTTCCCAGTTAATGCCAGAACCAGTAAGGTTGCCAACTTTAATCAGGAAATTACCTGATTCAGAATAGTCTTTCCTAGCGGGTGTTCGTCCCGTGCCAATAAACTGGCAAATATCCTCTAAAAGCAAATCATTCTTATTTTTTGACTTCGCAATAAAAACATCTGAGAGCTTGGTAAATGTATCTGATTTTTCTGGATAGGGCACTAGCTCCACAAACTGATGAGATTTTCCCTTGTCAATTGCAGTGTTTACAGTTTCTGAAAAATATGGAAGCTTGCTACCCTCCTTAAATCGCCCAGTAGAATCAAAGCCAACATTATCAATTGTGGCAAGAGCCAGCTGAATCGGCTCGTTTCTCTCTTTCTTGTTCTTGTACGTTCTCGCAAACAGGACAATTGTCGTAGTTTGTGTGCCAGTGGATGCAAACGTTTCTGGCGGCAAGCTCATAATTGCATATATATAACCATACTCACTTAATGCGGCTCTTGCTGTTTTCAGAGTATTATTTGTGGCAATACTTTTTGGAATAACTATTCCCAAGGTTCCACCAGGCTTCAATTGCTGTAAACACCGTTCTATAAAAACAATTTCGCTATTCTGTTTTCTTAATGGATAACCTTTAGGGTCTTTACAGCTTAGGTAACTATTAAAATCATAATCTCTTGCATCTAGTGAAACCCCAAAAGGTGGATTAGTTAAAATTACATCATACTTTTCATCTGACCCAGTTTCTTTTAATGAATCAGACAATCGTTTTGTAAACTTTACTTTAGGAAAATGCCCTAGGTTTAAGTCAGCTAAGAGTAGCATTCTTGGGCTTTTGTCTACTCCAAATACTTCTGAACTCCGCTTTGGCTTAAGTTTCTTAAGGTATTCGATTAAAAAAGTTCCTGAGCCACAAGCAGGGTCTAGCACCTTTAGTTTCTGGTTGTTCGGTATGAAATCTACAATTGCCGCAACTACATCATCAGGAGTCAGGAAAATTCCGAGTCCTTTTCTAATGTCAGGCGTAAGGAATTCTTTTAAGGCATGGCTTCTTACGTCATAGTCAATTTTTGAAAACTCAACGGGAAATAAAAGATCATGAATATCTGATAAACATTCATCACTTAAGAAAATTTCTTTTTCTCGCCATATTTCAGATGACCAAGAGTTGGTTTTTCCTAAGTAATCTGAAAAAAGGCTTCTAACCAAATCGAAGGCGATTGTTTTGTTATCTCCTACAATCACTTCATGGTTTTGTTTAAAGAAAAGATACTTTAGAAGTTCATCGAATGCTTCTTGTGGCTGGAGACCATCAACATTTCTCATTATGTTGTGGGCTTCCCTGTAGATGCGAGCTAATTCTCTTGTTGTGGGCATTGTCAGAGTCTTGTAATTTGCTAAGGACAATTTTAAGAAATATTTCCAATATAGGTCAAGGAAATATTTCTAGAAATCTCTGTGCGCCGATGCTAACATCTTCACCAATATCACTAAAAGCGGCTAACAAGGCGCTGCACTCGGACAAAATAAAGCTGCGTTCGTTCCTCACTACGCTTTATTTTGCCGGTGAGCTTGGTCGTTAGAGATGCTGAAATTAAAATTGGTGGTAATGACCACCAATTGCAAATACGTAGATATATTCACTATCATATTTATAAATCAAGCGGTCTTTCTGGCTTATTCGACGAGACCACAAGCCAGAGAGGTTATGTTTTAATGGTTCAGGCTTTCCAACCCCAGTTGTTGGGTCACTTCGAAGCATTTCCTTCAATATCCTGCATAGTGTCATATGCAATTTTTTATCCTTCTTTCTGAGATCTTCATAAACATCCCATGTATTACCTTCAAACACTAATGATCTCATCAAGCTCTCCAGTGCTTGGGGTATACCCCTCATCATTCGCATGGGAAGCAATTGATGCTGCAATCTGCCTCATTAAGTCATTGTTTTGCAGTACATACAATGTTTCCTGCTCTCGCTCCCAGTCATCAGCACTAAGAACAACAAAGTCCTCCCCATTCCGCCGGGTAACTTTGATAGGCTCATGTTCATTAATTGATTGTTCTACAAAGTTTTTCAGGTTCTCCCGAAACCTATTTACACTTACGCTTTCCATCAAAGATCTCCTTTTTGTGTACGGTAATGCAGTACATTGTATAAAGAAAGCTCTAACAATGCCATCAACATGGACCCTGTAAAACGGCGCATCTTACGGCACTCGCTTCGCTCGAATTATGCTGCAAGCCACCCCGTTCCGCAGCTCCGGTTAAAGAGTCTTTATCCTAAATTATCAGAATGATGGAGTACTGGACGTTATGTGAGGCAATGAATATCTATTGCCTTTAAACCGGGCATAAATACCGCAACATCAGATCTGCTCACCAAGATAAACACCCATAGCCATGTCTGCCCCCAAGATATGCCCCGTCAGCCACTGCTCCAGAAAGGCGATCTTCTCTCCGTTGAGTGACTGGTTCAGTAACTGTTCTACGCTCTTTGCCAATTCTTGATGTTCACGGGTATGAGCAGCGATATCAGGGTACCCATATTTCAGCATCAGCCGTTCTTCATGCCTGAAGTGCCATACCGTGCAACTGATCAACTCCTGTAGCAGTGCCTCGATATAGGCGGGGGCATCATTCTGTTCTACTGCCTCAATGAGCAGGTTGAACAGATTCACCAGTTTCTGGTGGTCCTCGTCGATCTCCTGCACCTGTACACTCAGAGATGGGTCCCAATGTAATGTTTTCACGGCCATGCCTCCTGCTGTGGTTGTCGTCCAAGGGCAAATGGAGCTGTCGATTTGCCCTGCCTTCCTATTCAGAGCATAGGAGTGGGGAGGGGAGATGCAATGTCACAGGTCAAAACAGCATAGGGTTATAGACAGGGGTGTGTGGTTTAACTAAGATATGAGTATATGCTCATATGATGGGTTGCCCATGAGTATGAGTGTGAACAGAATGGAAGGAGGTTGTGATGAAGATTCTGATTATTCTGAATGATCCGCCTTATGGGACTGAGCGCAGCTATAACGGTTTGCGGATGGCGAAGGCGTTGTATGAAGAGGCTGAGGTAACCCTGTTTCTGATGGCTGATGCGGTCAACTGTGCCCGCAAGGGGCAGAAGGTGCCGGAGGGGTTCTACAATCTGGAACTGATGATCCAGTCAGTCGTGCGCCATGGCCGGGTATTGATGTGCGGCACTTGCATGAATGCGAGGGGACTGCAGGATGAGGATACGGTAGAGGGGACTCAGCGCAGCACCATAAAGGCGTTGGCGGCAGAGACCATCGCCGCAGATAAAGTGTTGGTTTTCTAATTGGCCTTGATCTGGTTCTGCCACTCGCTGAAGCCGTTGAGCAGCTCCAGCAGGGTGGGGTCTGGAATGCAGTAGAAGACAAATGAGCCGTGTTTCTCCCCGCGTACCAGTCCGGCCTCGCGCAGTTTGCGCAGATGGAAGGAGACATTGGTCTGAGAGAGTCCGGTATCGGCCACAACTGCAGAGACCGGGCGGCACTCCAGCCCCAACGAGTAGAGAATCCGCAGCCGGTTGGGTTCAGACAACAGCTTGAAGGTGTTGGCGAGTGGTGCGGGATCGAGTTGGGTGGGCTTCATCAGATAGCGGCTGAAATGGATGGCGAGAGAATAGTATAGTGGAGATCATTCTATGGATCACACTCCAGTAGAGAGCAAGGGATAGATATGGCGTTTGAACAGTGGGTATTGGCAAATGAACCGGCGATCCGGCTCAGCTTCTTCTTTGGTGTATTCGCCGCCGTGGCGTTGTGGGAGACACGGCACCCATGCAGGGAGCGTACCCTGACCCGAATGATGCGTTGGACAAACAATCTCGGCATCATCTTCCTCAATACCGCGATCCTGCGACTGCTTTTCCCGATTGCGGCGGTGGGGCTGGCCGCGTTGGCGGTGGAGAATGGCTGGGGCATCCTCAATCAGCTGGAGTGGCCCTTTGCACTGAAGGTGGTGGTGGCAGTGGTGGTGATGGACTTTGTGATCTGGCTGCAGCATGTGATGGTTCACGCGGTGCCGGTGTTGTGGCGGTTGCACCGGGTTCACCATGCCGATCTTGATTATGATGTGACCACCGGCGCACGTTTCCATCCGATTGAGATTATCCTCTCCATGTTGATCAAGTTTGCGACCCTGCTGGTGCTGGGGCCGCCGATTGTGGCGGTGGTGATCTTTGAGGTGGTCCTTAATGCGATGGCGATGTTCAACCATGGCAATATCCGGCTGCCGGAGGGGGTGGATCGTGTACTGAGAGTACTGCTGGTGACGCCTGATATGCATCGGGTCCACCACTCTACTGCAGAGGATGAGGCCAACTCCAACTTCGGCTTCAACCTCTCGATCTGGGACCGGATGATGGGTACCTATATCGCCCAGCCGCGCAAGGGGCAACAGGGGATGGAGATCGGCATTGAGGGGTATCGAGAACCTGCCGAGGTCAACACGCTGCCGGGGATGCTGATCCTCCCCTTCAAGGGGGAGATCAAAAGCTATGTAATCAATCGCCGCAGCTGGAGCAAGGGGGGTGAGTAGTAAATGGCTGCGGGTGGCACTGGCGCTGCTGCTGGTTGCCGGTATCGGTACGGTATTGCTATTCCGGGATCAGATTGATAGTGAGAGCATGCAAGCGTGGCTGGAGCAGTCGGGCAGTGCCGCCCCGATCCTCTTTATGGTGCTCTATGCGATCGCTACCCCGCTCTTCTTCCCCGGCTCGATTCTGACGCTGCTGGGCGGCGTGCTGTTTGGCCCGGTCTGGGGCAGCCTCTACAACCTCACCGGGGCCACCATCGGGGCCGGGATCTCCTTTCTGGTGGCACGCACCATCGCCTCCGACTGGGTGGCAGAGAGGTCGGGCCACCGTCTGCAGCGGCTGATCAATGGAGTCGAATCCGAGGGATGGCGCTTTGTCGCCTTTGTGCGGCTGGTCCCGCTCTTCCCCTTCAATCTGCTCAACTATGCGCTGGGGCTGACCCGTATCCGCTTTCTCCACTACATGCTCGCCACCTACATCTTCATGTTGCCGGGGGCGATTGCCTATACCTATCTCGGCTATGCCGGGCGCGAGGCGGCCGCAGGGGGGGATAATTTGATCCAGAAGGGGATGATGGCGCTGGCGTTGTTGGCGGTGGTCGCCTTCCTGCCGCGACTGGTTAACCGCATTCGCCATGTGGAGCGGATCGATATCGACCGGCTACAACAGCAGTTGGATGGAGAGCAGCCACCACTGCTGCTTGATGTGCGTACGGCGGATGATTTTGATGGGGAGCAGGGGCATGTTGCCGTAGCAAAGAATATTCCGCTGGAGGTATTGCCAGAGCGACTTGCAGAGCTGTCTGAGAAGAGCGAGCAACCAATCGCGATTATCTGTACCACGGATCGCCGCTCCATCAGCGCCTACCGCATGCTGGAAAATGAGGGCTTTACCCAGGTAACGGTAGTCTCCGGTGGGATGGGCGAGTGGAACCAGAAGCAACTACCCACCGAGCGTGGTAAATCAGCTTAGGCCATAAAAGGCGGGGAAGGTGAGAATCGATCCCAGTACGGTAATCTGGATCAGAATAAACGGTGTCACCCCGCGATAGATCTCGGTAGTCCTCACCTCCGCTGGGGCCACCCCCTTCAGGTAGAAGAGGCTGAAGCCGAACGGCGGGGTGAGGAATGAGGTCTGCAGGTTCATCGCAATCAGGATCGCATACCAGAGCAGCGGGATACCGAGCGCCTCGGCCACTGGCAGCAGGATCGGCACCACGATAAAGGCGATCTCGACAAAGTCGATAAAGAAGCCAAGCAGCAGGATAAAGAGCATTGAGAAGATCAGGAAGCCCCACTTCTCGCCCGGCAGCTGCAGCAGATACTCCTCGACGATGCGGTCCCCGCCGGTATAGGTGAAGGCCATCGAGAAGGCGGTGGCACCGACCAGAATGGCGAAGACCATTGCGGTGATCTTCACTGTCTCCTCGGCGCTCTCCATCAGCGCAGAGAAGGAGAACTTGCGATAGAAGAGAGCGAGCAGAATGGCACCGATGCCACCTACCGCAGAGGACTCGGTCGGGGTAGCGATGCCGGAGAAGATTGAACCCAGCACCACAATGATCAGCACCAGCGGTGGAATGATCGCCTTCATTGCATCGAGATACTGCTGACGACGGCTGGCTGAATCCTCATCATCAAACGGGATCGGGGGGGCGCTCCCCTCAACCATGTGCGTATAGAGCAGCACATAACCGATATAGAGCCCCACCAGTACCAGCCCCGGTACCACCGCCGCTCTGAATAGATCGCCGACCGGCAGCCCCATCACATCACCGAGAATGATCAGGATGATCGACGGGGGAATGATCTGCCCCAGGGTACCGGAGGCGCAGATTACCCCGCAGCTCAGTGGACGGTTGTAGTGGTACTTCAGCATCACCGGCAGTGAAATCACCCCCATCGCCACCACGCTGGCGCCGACCACCCCGGTGGAGGCTGCGAGCAGGGTGCCTACCAATATTGTAGATATCGCCAGCCCGCCAGAGAGCTTGCCGAACAGCTTCGCCATCGACTCCAGGAGTTGTTCTGCCAGCTCGGTCTTCTGCAGCATGATCCCCATAAAGATGAAGAGTGGTACCGCCATCAGTGTTGAGTTCTCCATGATTGACTGGATGCGGAATGGCATGAAGGCGAAGATCTGAGCCCCTTCCGAGAGCACCCCAAAGATCAGCGCCACCCCGCCAAAGGTGAAGGCGACCGGGAAGCCGAACAGCAGCAACAGTAGTGCAGTGATGAACATCAGGATGCCGATCATTAGGCATCCTCCATCCGTTGCCAGGCCCGCAGCATAAAGCCGATGCTGCTGATGATCAGCAGAATAAAGGAGAGCGGGATCATCGCCTTGATCAGCCAGCGGTAGGGGAGACCACCGGGATCACCGCTCGACTCTCCAAGCTGGAAGCTGTCGGCGACAAAGCCGAAGCTGTACCAGGTGATCAGCAGGCAAAAGGGAATCAACAGCAACAGGGTACCGCCGATATCGATCATTGCCTGTCGTTTGGGGGAAAGTCGGTTGTAGACCAGATCGACCCGTACATGGGCATCCCGCGACAGAGTGTAGGAGATACCGAGCAAGAAAATGGTGGCGTAGAGGTGCCACTCCAGCTCTTGCATCGCGATCGACACGTCATTGAAGAGGTAGCGCATGATCACGTCGTAGAAGACGTTGAGCAGTAACAGCAGCAGAAGAGTGCCGGAGAGCCTGCCGATAGCGCTGGTCAGCCGGTTAATATGCCGCAGTAGATCCATGATGCGCATTATACCTTTTGGAGGGGAGCGCTATGGTTATGCCTGTAGCGGCCTCATGGTTGCTGTGGTGAAATGCGGTTGCGACCACCCTCTTTCGCCTTGTAGAGCTCGTTATCGGCCTCCTGTATCAGCTGTGCCGGGGTACTCTCGGCCGTTGGTACCATGGAGGCAACCCCTATGCTGATGGTGACCATATCGGATACCGTAGATGCCTGATGGGGGAGTTCCAGTGAGCGGATATTCTCCAGCAGTCTGGTGGCTGCCTTGATGCCCTCTTCCAGTGAGGCCTGCGAGATCAGTACCACAAACTCTTCACCGCCGTAGCGGGCGACAAAGTCGGTAGCCCGGGTAAACGAGGTGTGGATCTGGTCGGCGATCTGAGCAATACAGTGGTCCCCTTTGAGATGTCCGTAACAGTCGTTGTATCGCTTGAAGTAGTCGATGTCGATCAGCAGAATGGTAATCCCCTCCTGATGACGCATGCAGCGAAACCACTCCTCTTCCACCTTCTGGTTGAACTGCCTGCGGTTATAGAGGTTAGTCAGCTCATCGTACATGCTCAGTTGCAGCAGCTCATCCTGGGCATGTTTCAATTTGAGCTGGGTCTGTACCCGTGCCATCAGAATTTTCGGATGGAACGGCTTGGTGATGTAATCGGCAGCCCCGAGTTGAAAACCTTTTACGATCGAGTCTGAATCGGTGTCTGCACTGAGGAAAATAATGGGGATGGATTGATAGTTACTGTCCTGCTTGAGCTGGGCACAGAGCTGGAAACCGTCGGTGCCCGGCATCATGATGTCGAGTATGATCAGATCAGGAAGATTCTTCTCAATCTGTCTCAGCGCCTCCTCACTGTTCAGTGCATAAGTTACCCGGTATTCACGGTTCTGCATCAAGGTTGAACCCAGTACCTGCAGGTTGCTGGGTTCATCATCCACCATCAGGATGGTCGATTTTTTACTGCTGCTAGACATTTGGTGCCTTCCCTATTTCAGGCGCTCCATCGTCTCGTAGTAGCTCTGGTCCGAGATCCTGGTCCAGGCGCGCACCTTCTTCAGGTAATTGGCCTGTGACTCGATAATCTCCCTGGCCAGAGGATCTTCGGCGGCACGCTGTGCAATCAATTCATCGTTGGCATCCTTCAGCGCCTGCAGCACCTCCGGCGGGAAGGATTTGACCTGAATATCAGGATACTCGGTCTTCATTGAGGCCCAGTTTTCCGAGCTCTCGTGGGTGGAGTGGGAGTACATGTCATAGGCCGCCACTCGCATTGCTACCCGCAGGATCTCCCGAATATCCTCCGGCAGCGAGAACCACTTCTCCTTGTTGAAGAGGAACTGCAGCTCGGAGCCGGGTTCATGCCAGCCGGTGTAGTAGTAGGGGGCGATCTTGTGGAAACCCATGCGCAGATCGAGGGAGGGGCCGACCCACTCCAGCGCATCGATGGTGCCGCGCTCCAATGCGGTGTAGAGCTCACCCGCCGGGATGTTGGTCGGCTTGCCGCCCACCTTGTTGAAGATCTCACCGGCAAAGCCCGGGATGCGCATCTTCAGCCCCTGCAGATCCTCAATCGAGTGGATCTCTTTCTGGAACCACCCTCCCATCTGGTTGCCGGTATTGCCGCCGGGGAAGGAGATCAGGTTGTGGGGGGCATAGACCTTCTGGGTCAGATCAAAGCCGCCACCGTAGTAGAACCAGGCATACTGCTCCTCGGCGGTCATCCCGAACGGCATCGAGGTGAAGTAGAGGGTGTTGGGCACCTTCCCCTTCCAGTAATAGGAGCCGGAGTGGCCCATGTCATACTGGCCCGACTTCACCATGTCGAAGATGCCGAGCGGGGCCTTGTGCTTGTTCTTGGAGTCGATGGTGATGTTGATGCGGCCATCCGACATCTTGTTCGCCATCTCTGCCATGTTGTGGATCGCATCGGCAAAGATCGGGAATTTGGTCGGCCAAGTGTGGGCCAGCCTCAGGTTGTAGATCTCTTTCGGTTTCTCGACAACCGGTGCGGTTGCCTGTTTGGATTCGTTATTGCTCTCTCCGCAGCCGGTTAGCATGGTGGCCGTCAGTAGTGCTGCGGCCAGTGCCGCCCCCTTGCGAAAGTTTGTTCTGATCATGATTCCCTTCCTCATTTTGTGATTTTTTTGGGATGATCATAAATCAGTAGAGGGATCCATGCCATAGTAGATCCTTTATAGTGCATAGTAACCCGTTGATTTGCCGGGTTGGTGGCGGGTTAGCTGAGCCAGCTGTACCAGAGTGGCAGGGTGAATAGCGATAGTGCGGTTGAGATGGTGGTTGCAGCGGCAAACAGTGCGGTATCCAGTTTGTAGCGGTCACAGATCACCATCCCCAGTACCATGGTCGGCATTGCGGCCTCCAGAATGACGGCGGTGCGCAGATCCCCCTCCAGCCCTACACCAAGGCTGGTCCAGTAGATGAGCAGTGGGGTGATCAAGAGCTGAAGCAGCAGCACCGGGAGCAGTATGGGAAGGGTACGCCAGTGGAGGGTGTCCCAGCGCAGTCCCAGCCCCAGAGCCAGCAGCATCAGTGGGGGGACCGAGTTGCCAAGCAGTTGCAGGGTGGTCTCTACCATCTGTGGTATCGGGATCTGGTTGAGATTGAGAGTGATCGCTGCCAGTGCGGCCCAGAAGGCGGGGACACGGGCAATCTCGTGCAGTGCCCCCTGGCCTACCCCTTCGCCGTGCTGCTGGGCGATCAGAATGCCAAGGGTAAGCAGCAGTGGGGTATTGGAGAGCAGATCATACTGCAGGGCGACGCTGCGGTACTCTGGCCCGAAGGTCTGCTCCAGTACCGGCAGCCCCAGATAGGTGACGTTGGCCCAGGAGGCGGCGATGATCATTGCTCCCCGGCTCTCCTTCGGTAGCCAGCCGGGGCGATAGATCAGGATGGAGAGGGCAATGGCGCTTATTACACCAATGGCGGCCATCAGGATGATGCGCAGTGAATCAACCCCAATCGGCGCCTTCCACAACACCTCCAGTACCAGTGCGGGCAGCAGCAGGATATAGACCAGTGTGGTCAGTGAGCGGCGTACCGTATCGGCTTCCAGACCCATTGGCTGAAGCGGTCTCCAGAGGGAGCCGGCCACGATCAGGGCGGCCATCGGGATCAGCACTTCAAGCATCAGTAGAATACGGGGCGCACCCGTTTGATTTGAGGATCATTGATCAGGCAGTGGTTCATCTCATCCACCAGCGCCTCGGCACGTGCCTTTGATTCAATGCAGGAGAGGGGGATCCATACCTCCAGATCCAGCTCACCATCGAGGTAGTGGAGGGTGTAATCCTCAATATGGGCACTTTCAGGGATATCGATCCAGCACCCCTTGAGCCGTTCAATCAGCTCTTTGCGCATCGGCAATGAGGTGCAGGGCTTGTTGGTCTCATCGTTCTCGGGGTCGATATGGACGGTGACATCAGTCACATCCTCAATCTCCCGGTAGAGAGTCAGCTCCACATGGTCTGCAATATGGTGCCCCTCGGAGACACTGAGGCGAGGATCGACCAGAATATGGACATCGACCAGCACATTGGCCCCCATACGGCGGGTGCGCAGTCGATGCATTGCCCGTACCCCCTCCACCTGCTGGATCTGCCTCCGTACCTGCTCCAGTTTTTCGCTCTCCAGCCCGGTGTCGATCAGCTCCTGAATCGACTCCCAACCCAACTCCACACCGGCGTGGGCCACCATCACTGCGACCAGTACCGCCGCAATCGCATCGAGATACTCCAGCCCGGCCAGGGTGCCGGCCACACCGACCAGCACCACGACGGAGGAGAGGGCGTCGGTGCGGTGGTGCCAGGCGTTGGCACGTAGCAGCTTGGAGCGGATGCGGTTGGCGACTTGCAGGGTGTAGTGGTAGAGCCCCTCCTTGGAGAGGATCGAGAGCCCGGCCGCAACCAGTACAATCAGCCCCGGTTGGACCAGCTCTTCCGGGTGGAAGAGGCGATCAATGGCATCCAGTGCAATGCCGATGGCGACGGCAATCAACAACAGACCCACACCAACCGTGATCAGCGTCTCGATACGCCCGTGACCATAGGGGTGCTCCGCATCGGCCTCCTGATGGCCGTGGTGGGTGCCATAGAGCACCATCACGTCGGAGATCAGATCGGAGAGGGAGTGGATGCCATCGGCGATCAGTGCCTGGGACTGACCGATGATGCCGATCACCACCTTGAGCCCACTCAGCAGCAGATTGACCACTGCACCGACCAGCGTGGCGCGGCGAGCAGCGGCCGAGTGGCTCAGTTCGCTCATTGTTCCGACTGGATTGACTCCATGGTTGGCAGGGAGATGTCCGCTTCTGATGACTGTTGCAGTGCACGCTGCAGACGTGCCGGGGCGCTACGCCCCATGCAGTTGTGGTTGAGATCACCGTTGAAGGCCTCGACCATGCCGTTGATCAGCGCCTTGCGGTCCAGAGTCTCTCCGGTCAGCCACTCCTGCAGATCGATCACCTCGTTGGTCACGGTGCGGGCAAAGTCCTGATGGTTCTCCCACAGCTCACCCACTGTCCCGCCAGTCTTCAGTCCGGCGATATTGGTGGTGAGGATATAGACATTTTTCAATACCAGCTCCAACAGCAGCTCGGCATCGGTAGAGAGTACCCTGGTACTGATCTCCAACGCCCCGAGGGCATCGGCGATGGCTTGGGCGTGGGGGCCGAGTACCGGAGAGGGGATGATTACCTTGAAATCCATCCCTCTCTTCTTCTCGAACCAGACCGAGATCACGGTGGGATTGTCGAGATTGTGCTGTTTCCAGTCGCGGGGGAGCAGCTCATTCTGCAGTAGTACCAGACGATCCCGCCATGCAGTGGGCATCTCCTCCAACACTGGATGGAGATCTCCTTCGGCGACACCCACCAGCACAAACTCGGGATCAGGGATCTCGCGGGCGGTCTCGGTGATGGAGAGGTTGCGGGTGACTGGATGTACAGGGAATCCGGCACGCAGCAGACCACGGGCAAATACTCCGCCCATCTCGCCGGCACCGATCAGAATTACAGGTTTTTTGCTCATGATTGGTTGTCCGTTATTGTTATCGATTGTGCGAGGATTGTATCTATCAATCCTGTATTGTTCGAGTAATTAGAGATCGATGCCGGATTGTGCCTTGATACCGGCACGGTAGGCGTGTTTGATATCCTCGAGTTGGGTAACGGTGTCGGCGGCCTCACGAAGTGCATCGGGTGCGCCCCGGCCGGTGATGACCACATGCTGCATTGGGGGGCGATTCGCCAGATCGGTCAGCACACGATCCAGCCCCAGCCAGCCATACTTGAGGGGGTAGGTGAGTTCATCAAGGATAATCAAATCCAGCGAGTCATCACACAACATCTCCTGAACGATGGCCCAGCCTTGCTGGGCAGTTTTGATATCCTGGGCAAGGTTCTGGGTCTCCCAGGTAAAACCCTCTCCCAGTACATGCCAGGTGACGTTGGCTTGCTGTCTGAAGAAGGCCTCCTCTCCGGTATCGGAGCAGCCCTTGATGAACTGTGCCACGCCCACCCGCATCCCGTGGCCGAGTGCGCGGGCCACCATGCCGAAGGCGGAGCTTGATTTGCCCTTGCCGTTACCGGTGAGCACCAGCAGTACCCCCTGCTCCCGATCTGCCCGGGCGATGGAGGCGTCGATCACCGCCTTTTTACGCTGCATGCGCTGTTGATGTTTCTGTTCAGAGTCATTCATGATGGGTGATGAAGTGGTTATTGGTTGCTGAGTTGATAGATGATGGGTAACTCCATCCGTACCGGGCCACTCAGCATCCCCTCGCTGATCTGGTGGAGCTGGTTGATGCGGACCATGGTGTCGACGGCGGAGCGGTTGAGCAGCCCGTAGCGGCTTCCTTTCAGCACCTGGATATTGGTCAGCTTGCCATCGGGCTGTACGGTAAATTCAAGATGGATCAACCCCTCCCACCCCTTGCGACGGGCGAGACGGGGGTACTGGAAATGGTTGACCAGTTCCGCCTGGATCAGGCGGCGAATGGTCGCCTGTGACTGCTTCAGTGCTTCTGCCTCAACGATCTTGGGAGCGGGCTTCGCCTTGGGAGGAGGGGGGACTGCCTTGGGCTGGGGAGGAGCTGTCTTCGGTTGGGGGGGAGTTACCTTTTGAACCGGCTTTGGGGGGGGGCGGTTTTTCTTTTTCAACTTTTCCACCCGCTTGCGAGCCAGTTTCTTCTCCTGAAACGGGACATACTGCCTTTTTGCCTTGGGAGGACTTTCTGGTTCTGCCTTTGGTGTGGCTGGCTTGGGTTCTGGTTTGGGAAGAGGGGATGGTTCAGGCAGAGGTTCCGGTTGAATGGCAATCTCTTTGGGAGCCACCTCGAGGAGTGGTTCCGGGGGTGGCTCGGCTACGGTGGGTTCAACCGATGGTTCCACCGCCTCAGGTTGAGGGGGCTCTGGTGTTGGTTCCGGTTCCGGTTCTGGTTCCGGCTCTGGCGGGGGAGGGGACTCCTCAACCGGTTGTGTTTTGACAGGAGGCTCCGGAGGAGGAGCCAGTGCAATTTCCAGGACTTGCTGATTGGCCTGCTGCCCACCCAGATCAAACTTCAGAGGTTCTTTCCAGGTGAGAAACAGAAAACCATGCAAGCCCACAGAAAGAAAAAGGAAGTGGAGCAATCGTTTTTCAAGAAGTGTGGGCAAGGATGGCCTTGTAGTGAAGGTATAGGTGATTGGTCAGAAGCTGTATTCTAACCCCACGGAAATGGTCCGACCTAGTGTGTTGTAGTTCCCGGACTGACTCTGTGCAATGGTGTATTCCCGATCGAGCAGGTTCTCCAGGCGACTTTTCAGCAGAAGCTGATGATCAATGGGGTATTGGTAGGAGAGATTGGTAACAAGGTAACTGCCCAATTGGACGGCAGCGGTTCGGTCATTTCTCTCATCCACCCACAGTGCATCGGCGCTCAACTCTCCCCCTTTGAGAGAGCGCCTGCCCTGTAGTGAAAAGGTTCTTTTGGGACGTCTGTCCAGCTGTTTCTGGGTATCGTCATTTTTGGCAGACATGAAGGTGAGCGCGCCTTCCAGTTGCCACTCATTCACCATTCCCGACAGCTCAATTTCCACCCCTTTGATGGTGACATTGCTGACGTTGGTGGGCTGATAGGTATACTCGTTTGCACCGGTCTGTGTGCTCTGCCAGTCGATCAGGTCTTTTGTGGCGGTATGGTAGAAGTTGATGTCGAGATCGGTGGTTGCAGAGAGCTGGTTGCGGATTGAGATCTCGGCACTCCTGGAGTGTTCGGAAGTGACAGAGGTGTTGCCCTCTGTAATGTAGGTATTGGCTCCATATGTGCTTGTGCTGTTTGGCCAGTAGAGATCATTGACGGTGGGAGCCTTGAATGAAGAGCCCATTGATGCAACGATCCGGCTGATGGGATTGATATCCCTGCCTGCACTGATATTCCAGGTACTCTTCTCTGAAAAGTTGTCATGCCAGTCATGGCGTGCACCCACGGTCAGATCAAAGTCGCTGATGGATTGTTGAGATTCCAGATAGAACCCTGAATTGTCGATCACCTGATAGATGGTCCCGCTGTCGTCCTTGCTGACATCATCACGCCAGTAGTCGATGCCGGAGGTAAGCAGCATGTCGTCCAGCAGGAAGTTGTGCTGCCAGCTAATGCTTTCACGCTTTGTGGTGATGGTGGATGGTGAGGTGGGGCTGAAGGATTGTGATTGATCCTGAGTCAACCCCAGCGTCAGTTTGTTGTTCCACTGTTCGGAGAAATCGTGGTCGATGGCGGTGCTCAGTACATAATTCTGGAACTCCTGATTTCCAGTGCTGGCGGCCAGCTGGTTGGTACCTGAGGCGTAGGTCAGGGAGGCGTCAATGCTTGTGCCTGAATCCAGCATGCCTTGGGTATTAACAGTGAAATTGCGGTTGTTGTAACCGTGGGCATCCTGATCTATCTCCAGCACCGGAATGCCTCCGGTCTCAAAATATCCCGCACTCACTCCCCAGGACCAATCCTGATGCTCCCCACCTGTACTGACGGTTGTTTGGTAGGTATCGTAGCTTCCACTCTCTACTGTAACCTGATTGCTCCCCCCCTTTCGGGTAAAGATCTGGATCACACCACCGATGGCATCAGAGCCATAGAGGCTGGAGCGACCGCCGCGGACAATCTCGATCTTCTCAATCTGGTTGAGAGAGAGATGAGCCCAGGCATAGGTCCCGAGTGTTGCCGAGGCGGCACGAACACCGTCAATCAGTACCAGCACATGGTCGGACTCTGTGCCGCGGATATAGAATCCGGTCGATTTGCCATAGCCACCATTTGTGGTGATATGAATACCGGAGGTGGTTCGTAGCAGTTGATCAATACTTTGGGCACCGGACTGCTCAATCTCCTGACGGGTAATGACGGATACCGTGGCCAGGGCCTGATCGACGGTTTGGGCGGTTCTTGTTGCGGTGACAACGACCGGCTCCATCTCGCCAGCAGTTACCGGTGTTTGATAAATCAGTGCCGAAATGGCGCAGGATAGGGGAATACTCTTTTTCATTTTGTATGCTCCAGATGTGCACGCCCGCACATCCATGGGGTCAAGTTCATTGCCCTATTGCGGAGAGTCGGAGAGGAGCCAGGGTAAACCGGAAAGACAGGTTTCTGCCCGGATACCGCCCACCGCGATAGGACCCGTGTTGTTCCGGGCAGGTCTCCGGGCTTGTGAGTCGCCTCTGCGGGCTGGTTGGATCGCCTTCCCACACATATAGAATGTGCAGTGGCATCTTGATCCAGTTTTCCTCACCTACCGTTGCGGGGGCAGCGCTGGAATTGCTGTTGAAGAGCGCACCAGACTTCCCTTTTCACCCCGGTCCGCCAGATTGCGGAGCGGGGAACCCAAAACAGGGAGCGAATCGTAGCGGGGATTGTTGATGGGGTCAAACCGGGAAGGGGGTGGCTTGTGAAATGGGGGGGATCTGTGTACTGTTGATGACTCCTTCGAGTAAAAATTTGGCTGTTTTCAATCTGTTGCAATATGGGAAAGGGGTGAGCTGAATCAAGTTTATGAAAGGATAAGGTTTATGAACCGATTGATTTTATTGGGCGTATTGCTAATCGTTTTCATGGCTCCTTCCGCTTCTGCGCAGCTTATGCGACAGAAGGTGGCGGGAGCAGGCCCCTCGACAGAGGTGGTCAAGCACTTTTTTCAACACTTTTCCCGGCGCCCGGAGGCTGCAGGTTACCAGTTTGTGGTGCCGGATCGTTCGGCCAAACATGCTGGTGGCATCAAGGCCTCCTCTACCTACCTGTTTGGGCGTACCGGACGTCCCCTGAATCAGAAGGAGCAGGCAATGAACAAGGGCGAGATCTTCCTTGCCCGCATTCCGATTGTCTTCGCAACCGGTGCCGGGACCGGGGTTTCTCAGCTCAATATGGCCCAGATCGAGGGGCTGTATACCGGTAAAATCAGTGACTGGAGTATGCTGGGAGGAGAGGCTGGTGCCGTGGTTCTGGGGGGGCGGGAGCCCACTGAGGCACTACTTGGGGTGCTGAAACAACACTACCCCTTCTTTGGACAGATTGGTTTTGACTATGTGCTGAAAAAGGATCATCAGGTGATCTCCTTCCTCAAGCATCGAGAGGGGTGGCAGGCGATCTCGTTTGGTGCGGGCCCCAACTTTAACGGGCTCAATGTTCTGGAGGTGAGTGACTTCTCTATCGGGGTCAATGTTGGCCTGGTCTATGATCTGGGTAACCGGGACCATCCTCTGGTGGTTGCGGTACGGCGTTATGCTGCCAGCCCGGAGTGGGCGCAGCAGTTGCAGGCACTCCAGTTGCTGCCACCGGGCGGTGACTGATCAATATCGCTCAGAGGAAGCGCCATGTCCCCGTTCAACAAGCTGATTACCCGCTTTATCGCCTTTCTGGTGCCGGTGACAGCGCTGGTATTGATGACGGGGACCTATCTCAACTATCAGGCCACAGAGCGGGTGCTGGAGGAGGGGCTGGATGCCAAGGTGGCATTCAAGCTGGAGACGCTTGCCAAACTGGCATCGGGTTATCTGCAGAGCTTTGAGGTTGATCTGATTGAGGAGATGATGGTCAAGGTCCGCTCCGAGGCGGAGGTGGTCTATGTCGCCATTGTCAACCGTAGCGGGCAGGTGGAGTATGGAGAGATTGTTCCTGCCGAGTCGTTGCGGATCTATCGAGAGAAGATTCCAGCTGGTGAGGGGCCTCAGTTCAAACATCTGGGGACACTGGAGATGGGGATCGATACCCGGCGTTATCAGGCCACCCTATACGATATGCTGTTGAAGAATGTGGTGTTGATGCTGGTGATGATTGCGGTACTGCTGTTGACCACTACTCTCTTCTTCCGCCAGATGATCTCCAGGCCGACGCAGGCGTTGACGCGAGCGGCGGAGCAGATCGTGAAAGGGGAACCGGAGCAAATTCCGGAATTCAAGCGCAGTGATGAGCTGGCACTGCTTGCCGCCTCCTTTCGGGTGATGGTGAGTCATCTCCACGCCTCACAGCGCAACCTGTTGGCGCTGAATGACAGCCTGGAGCAGCAGGTGGAAGAGCGCAGCCAGGCATTGATGGAGGCGATTCAGGAGACACAGGAGCAGAAAAGCGAGATTGATCTGATCCTCAATGCAATGAATGAAGGGCTGATGGTGGTGGATAGTGAGGGGGTGGTGCAGTGCACCAATTCACGTCTGTTGCAGATGGTCGGGAAAGAGAACACAGCCCTGATAGGGCAGCCTCTGAGTCTCTTCTTTGCCGATGGAGAGCAGTTGAGGAGGCAACTGGTTGAGCTGTTTGAGCAGCGGGAAGAGGAGGGGAAGACCTTCTCGGTACAGACCCAGCTCAAGGCGAGTGGAGGCTTCTCGATCCCGGTGCAGCTCTCCAGCGTGCTGCTCGCTCGTCAGCAGGAGGGACACTCCATTGCCGATGGCGAGGTGCTGATTCTGCATGATCTGCGCAACCGGATGCAGGATGAGTATGCGGCCTTTCAGGCCAGCGTGGCCGAGATGTCAGCGATGATCTTGCACAATATCGGCAATTCCCTGACCGGGATGAGAGGTGGAGTGATCCACATCGGTCAGCGAGTCAATGATCTGCGCAAGCTGGGACAGGTACTGGGCAAACTGCAGGTGCTGGTAGAGGAGCAGCAACAGCACTGTCTGACCGTTGACAGTGGGTGTCAGGAGCGGCTGGAGCAGATCAACAAGGCACTGGAACAGACGGTGGAGTCGTTGCTGCCGAAGGCCCTGAATGAGATCGAGCAGGAGCATCTGGCCTCCATCAACCTCAGCCTGACCCATATTGCAGAGATTATTCAGGTGCAGCAGAAGAGTGCGAAGGGACAGGCGGAGCGCTCACTGTTTCTGTTGAGTGATGCGGTGAGGGATGCGCTGGTGATGCAGCGTGATATGTTTGATCGAATCGGGATTGAGGTGGTGGAAGAGTATCCGCATGCCCCCCAGGTGGTTGAGTTGCCCCGTAACCAGATGGTGCAGGTGCTTAATAACCTGTTGAAAAATAGTCGTGAGGCGATCATTGAACAGATACAGGCAGAGCCGGACCATCAGGGGCGGTTGACCCTTGCGATTACCCAGAGTTCAGATGGGGCTTGTCTGTCGGTCAGTGACAATGGAATCGGTATTACCGCTGAACAGCAGGAGAAGCTGTTTGGATTTGGCTATACCAGCAAGGAGGAGGGGAACGGTTTCGGCCTTCATGCCAGTGCCACCTTCATTCGCGGACAGGGAGGAGAGATCACTGCCTCCAGTGAGGGGATTGGTAGAGGGGCGACCTTTACCATTACGCTTCCCTGTGGTGGGAAGTAGTACTTTTCCTGTGGACACAAATCGCTACAATGGTGCCCGGATCGGGCTAACTACTTGTAGGGTATTCTCCGGGAGTGGTGGCTTCTGGTGATATGCCATGGAGAATTTTGAACAATGGAACCGTCAGAAAAGCGGAGTGGTTCGGACACGCTGGTACTGGTAGCGGCCTTTATCGGTGCGGCGATGATGATGTATGTGATGTACGACATGATGCTGTCAATGCGCTCGATGCGTGACAACATGGCCTCGATGGCGGTCGACATGAAGGGGATGGGGGGCGATATGCAGGCGATGCGCACCAGCATGATCTCGATGAGTGGCAATATGGAAAACATGTCGCAGGATATGCGGGTGATGAAGGGGCAGATGGTCTCGATGTCGGGTGATATGGGGGTGATGAAGACCGAAATCACCGAGCTGGATGAGCACATCTCCAACATGTACAAGCTGATGTCGGAGGATCTCGACAGCATGCGGGTCTCGATGGAGGCGATGACCCCCTCGGTGGCCAGCATGGGACCCAACATGAACCAGATGCGCTACGACATGCACCGCGGGGTGCGCTCCTTTACCAGCCCGATTCGTTACCTCGAAAACATGACGGACTGATCAGCCTTTGTGAGGCTGGCAGTTGGGGCAGATATAGCAGGGCTGTCCGCCCCGGTTGATCTTCTTGATCGGGGTGTCGCAGATGCGGCACGGCAGCCCATCACGGCGGAAGACCCAGAAGCGGTTGGGCTCCTGTGACTCGTATTTCCCCTCCATTGTATCGATCGCCTCCGGCAGGTAGGTGATGCCGCCGGTCTGGTAGGAGTATTGGGGAAGATGGAGGATCTGCAGTGCCAGCGCCTCAACTCTTTTCGATGAGCACTGCGCCGGTTTGGTGGCGGGGTGGAGGCCGCTGAGAAAGAGCGCCTCGCAGCGCAGATAGTTGCCCAGTCCGGCAAAGAAGGATTGCTCGGTGAGAAAGCTCCCCAGCTGACGATTGCGAAAGCGGCTCTCCAGCAGACGTTTCCCAATCTGCTGCCAGGTGACCTCACCGGAGAGCAGGTCGGGTCCCAGCTTGGAGAGAAAGGGGTGTTGCTTCACCTCGGCCTCATTCAGTACCTCGATATCGGAGGCGCTGTAGAGCAGCGCACTCCCCAGCGGGGTATCCAGACGGATGCGTAGCTGGCGTGTGCTGTTGGAGACCTCTCCCGGTTGCAGTACCTCCCAGCGTCCATAGAGCTGGTTGTGGCTGTAGAGGGTGAGTCCATTGTCGAAACGGGTAAGGATCGCCTTGCCACGGGTCTCGATGGCAGTGATGGTTTGCCCCTGCAGTTTGGCCTCAAAAGGTTTCAGGGGTTTGAGGCCAAAGAAGACCGTGGAGAGCTTCTGCCCCTCCAGTACAGTGGCGATCTGATCGGCTGCGCGGCGAATTTCGGGGCCTTCCGGCATCGGGATTTCCTATTGCTGTGGACTGATCTCTATATCTAAGGCATCCCTAAAAATAGTGATTTTCTTGTCAAGAGCAAGGAAGTACCGCACGGAGCCTCGTCTTGCGGGCGCTAGCGCCAACCGGAGTGTACTGGAGTACATGAGGATTCGAGTACGGAACTGACGCAGCAATTGCGTGAAAAGTGCATTTTTAGGGATGTCTTATAATAGCCCGCCTATGAATGATTCGCACACCACGATTTCTTACCCAATGCGCCTGCTGCCATTTGTACTCTTTGTGCTGCTGGCCGCGCTACTGGCGCTGAAGAGTGGTAGCAGCGGTATCAGCTGGTCGCTGCTGTGGCAGATTCTCTCCGGGGAGGAGCAGGGGGCGCTCTCCACTGTGGTGTTCGATCTGCGCATGCCGCGTATCGCCACCGCCTTTGTCGCTGGTGGTCTGCTGGCCCTTTCCGGACTGTTGATGCAGATCCTGCTGCGCAATCCGCTGGCGGACCCCTATGTGCTCGGTGTCTCCGGTGGGGCTGCGGTGGCGGCGCTGCTGGCGCTGATGGTGGGGCTCTCCAGTGCATGGATGGCACCAGCCGCCTTTGGCGGGGCGCTGCTGTCGATGGCGCTGGTCTTTGGTCTGGCGCGGCTGCACGGAAGCTGGGAGCCGATGCGCCTGCTGCTGACCGGCGTGGTGGTGGCCGCAGGGTGGGGGGCGGTGATCACCTTTCTGCTGGCGATCAGCCCCGATCAGGCGCTGCGAGGCATGGTCTTCTGGTTGATGGGGGATCTGGGGCAGCCCGATCTGCCGCAGTGGGAACTGCTGCTTCTGCTGCTGGGGAGTGGGGTCGCGCTGCTGTTTGCACGGGAGATCAATGTGCTGACCCGAGGCGGTGCACAGGCGGCCGCCTTTGGAGTCTCGGTTGAACGGCTGCGGGGGCTGCTCTTTCTGCTCGCCTCGCTGCTGACAGCGACAGCGGTCACGCTGGCCGGGAGTGTCGGTTTTGTCGGATTGGTGGTGCCCCACATGATTCGTCTGATGATCGGAGGGGATCACCGCCTGCTGATACCCGCTTCGGTATTGCTGGGGGGCGGTCTGCTGATCCTCTCGGATATGGTGGCTCGTACCCTGCTGGCACCGCAGCAACTTCCGGTGGGTGTGGTGACGGCGATGCTGGGGGTACCGCTCTTTCTCTACCTGCTGCAGCGGAGCGGAAAATGAGCCCGTTGCTGCAGGTGGAACAGCTACAGCTCTTGATTGGGGGCAAAGCGATCTGCAATCGACTTGACTGGCGGGTGCAGCGTGGGGAGGTGTGGGGACTGCTTGGGGTCAACGGGGTGGGCAAGAGTACGCTGCTGCAGGCGCTGTGTGGATTGCGTCCAGCCGTGCGCGGCACCGTTGCCATCGATGGCACTCCACTACCGCAGATGAGCCGACGTGAGATTACCCGACAGGTGGGGCTGCTGTTCCAGCATCAGGATGATATCTTCCCCACCACCGTGCTGGAGCAGGTGATGATGGGGCGTCATCCGCACACCACGCTGTTGCAGGGAGAGCAGCCAGAGGATCTGCGGATTGCCCAACGCTGCATTGCCCAGGTGGGGTTGGCAGAGTTGGAGCAGCGCACTATCAATACCCTCTCGGGTGGTGAGCGTCGCCGGGTTGCCATTGCTACCCTGCTGGCACAGCAGCCGCAGCTCTATTTGCTGGATGAGCCCGAGGCCCATCTCGATCCACGCCACCAGAAGGAGATCTTCCGTGAGGTGGTGGCACAGGGGCAGCAGGCGGGGCTGGTGATGGCACTGCACGATATCAATCTGGCGATCCACCACTGCACCCATCTGCTGCTGTTGATGGGGGATGGGGAGGTGGCGCAGGGGACGGTCAGTGAGATGGTCACACCGCAGCGGGTGGAACAACTCTATGGCACCCGGATGACCAGAATTGAACAGGAGGGGCGAGTCGCCTATCTGCCATTGTAAAATACGGCATAAGTCCACCCATATCGTTCCCCCAAGTGCACTCAGGCACATCCTTGTGTCGCTCGACTGCTGCCTTCCCGAGTACTCCAACAATATGATAATTACGGATACAGCAGTTCAGAATCCAGTTAGATGCGAAGCGGACGACTGCAGGACTGGCTGTAGCCAATTCAAAGGAGGACAATGAAGCAGGTGGCTGGATTCTGAGCTGCCCAAAGGGAGCTTCCCACATTGCCCAATACTGCGTTACAACCATTTGATATAGAGTGGCTATACCTGCATGGTTGTGCCTTGCCTTGGTCAGTGTGGGTAAGCTCTGTATCCGCAATTATCATATTGTTGGAGTACTAGCAGCAGACGACTTGGAAGAGCAATATGGGTGAACTCTGGAGAGGATCAATATCGATGTTACGAATTGCACTGTTGTGGATATTGCTGTTTCAGGCCCATGCGGGGGAGACGCTACGTATTGTCAGTCTGGCCCCCCATCTGACCGAGATGCTGTTCGAGATCGGTGCCGGGGAGCAGCTGGTGGGTACCGTCAACTACAGCAACTATCCACAGGCGGCGACCGAGATCCCGCAGGTGGGCGGGTACAACCGCCTTGATCTGGAGGCGATTCTGGCCCGACAGCCCGATCTGATTGTGGGTTGGGAGAGTGGCAACCATCCAGCGGAGCTGGAGCGGTTGCAGCAGCTGGGGTTTGAACTGCTGATTACTGAACCGCGTCGGCTGGAGGATGTGGCGAAGGTAATGGAGCGGCTGGGGAAACGGCTGGGACGAGAGGCGGTGGCGCAGCAGCGAGCCGACCACTACCGCGAGCAGCTTCGGCAGCTACGGGAGCGCTACCGGCAGGCCAGCCCAATTTCGGTTTTCTATCAGGTGTGGAATCGCCCGCTGCTGACGGTCAATGGGGAGCAGATTATCAGCCATGTAATCGAGCTCTGTGGGGGAGAGAATGTCTTTGCCGACCTCAACGGACTCTCTCCGCAGATCGGTGTCGAGGCGGTGCTGGAGCGCAATCCGCAGGTGATCCTCGCCAGCGGGATGGATGCCTCCCGTCCGGAGTGGCTTGATGGGTGGGGGCGTTATCGTACCCTGCAGGCGGTCCAACGGGGCAATCTCTACCATGTGGAGCCCGATATTCTCCAGAGACATGGCCCAAGGCTGGTTTTGGGCGCTGCCGAGGTGTGCAAGGCGCTACAGCATGCGCGTGACAAATCTCAATAAAGAAAACGTAACCAACTCTAGGTATGATTGGAAGTATATTAGGATATGCTGATTAAATTATAGTTAAAACAATGACTTGACAGCTTTTTTGAGGCAAATTATAGTAAGTCCAACAAGTGAACGAAAACGCCGTTTTCTTGACATAACAATAAATACAAATACGGAATTCCACACCACCTTGGGGGAAGAGCCGAAAATAATAATAAATTGACCATCAAAGGAAACTACTCACGGCTTCCGGGCTCGCCCCCTGAAGCCGTTTTATTTTTCTGGCTGGTCTGCTTTCTCTCCGCTATTGGTAATATTTGAACCGGGTATTGGTAATTCATATTTATGGGGGTATCACCGGTAAGGTATCATTCGCACCCTTATGAATACCCCCGCCCCCAGAATCCGCGAGATTCCCTATAACTACACCTCCTTCTCTGACCGTGAGATCGTTATCCGCTTTCTCGGTGAAGAGATGTGGGAGGTGCTCAACCAGTTGCGTGGCAAGCGCCAGACGGGGCGCTCGGCACGGATGCTGTTCGAGGTGCTGGGGGATATCTGGGTGGTGCGCCGCAACCCCTATATTCAGGATGACCTGATCGACAACAGTGGTCGTCGTGGTGCCCTGATTCAGGCGCTGATCCATCGACTGGATCAGATCGAGGCACGCGCTGATGGCAACCAGCTGGCGCTGCAACTGGTGGCGCAGGCACGTGAGGCGGTAAAGGATTTTCAATCCTGGATCGATAATCAGGCCACCTTCCGTCGACGCACCGAGCGTGCGCTGGCCAAGGTGACGCGCAGGGATAACATCCAGTTTGATGGGCTGGCGCGCGTGGCCCATGCCACCGATGCCTCCGACTGGCGTGTTGAGTTCCCCTTTGTGGTGATCACTCCCGACAGTGAGCAGGAGGTGCGAGATATTGTCGAGGTCTGCATCGAGCTGGGGCTGACCATTATTCCGCGTGGCGGGGGTACCGGCTACACCGGCAGTGCGGTGCCGCTGGTGGCGGATAGCGTGGTGATCAATCTGGAGCGGCTGGAGAAGCTCAGTCCCATTGCGAAGCAGACCATTCCCGGTGTCGAAGAGGCGGTCAATACCGTACAGGTAGAGTCGGGTGTGGTCACCTTCCGCATCAGTGAGGTGGCCAATGCGGCTGGGTTGGTCTTTGCGGTCGATCCCACCTCGCAGCACGCCTCCACCATCGGTGGCAATATCGCGATGAATGCCGGTGGCAAGAAGGCGGTGCGCTGGGGCACCACCCTCGACAATCTGGTGTCGTGGAGGATGGTTACGCCGCAGGCGGAGTGGGTTGAGGTGACCCGCATCAACCACAATCTGGGCAAGCTCCATGACGACCCCTATGCCGAATTCGAGATTCAGCATTACGAGAAGGATGGCAAGAGTGCCAAGGGTAAACCGACCCTGCTGCAGATCCCGGCGGAGCAGATGCGCAAGCCGGGGTTGGGCAAGGATGTCACCAACAAGTTTCTCGCCGGACTGCCTGGCGCACAGAAGGAGGGGTGTGATGGACTGATCACCTCGGCGGTATTTCTGCTCCACCAGGCCTCTCCGCTGACCCGCACCGTCTGTCTGGAGTTCTTCGATCCTGATCTCCATCGTGCAGTACCGGCGATTGTCGAGACCATCGATATTCTCAAGCGCAGTGAGGGGGTGGTGCTCTCCGGGCTGGAGCATCTTGATGAGCGTTATGTGAAGGCGGTCAAGTACAGCACCAAGGCAGCGCGCGGTGATCTGCCGAAGATGGTGCTATTGGCTGATATCGGGGGTGAGAATGAGGCAGCTCTCGACAGTGCAATCAGTCAGGTAATGGATGCGGCCCAAGTACGTAGTGCCGAAGGCTTTGTCGCTGTCAGCCCCGAGGCGCGCAAGGCGTTCTGGGCAGACCGTGCCCGTACTGCAGCGATTGCGGCCCACACCAACGCCTTCAAGATCAATGAGGATGTGGTGATCCCGCTGGATCGTCTTGCTGACTATGGCGATGGGATTGAGCGCATCAATATTGAACAGTCGATCCAGAACAAGCTGGAGGGGCTGGATGAGTTGAAGGGACTGGTTGAGCGCGAACTGGGCAGTGAAGAGAAGCTGGCAAGGCTGGCGGAGAGCAGCGAGCAGCAGCAAATTCTTCATACCAAGCACAAGGCGGCACTGGACCAACTGGGGCAGGTCAAACAGCACTGGGAGATGCTGCAGGGGGCGCTTGATCTCCCCTACCGGGCGCTGGTGGAGGTGCATGATCAGGCCCTCGATGGGGAGGCCACAGTCTTCCGTCTATTGCAGCGGCGTGATCTGCGCATCTCCTGGAAGCGTGAGGTGGTGCGTCCACTGAAGGAGATCTTCTCCGGTGAAGCGCTGGAGCCGCTACGCAGGCAGATCGACACTCTCCATGCCGAGATCAAGAACCGTCGCCTCTTTGTCGCTACCCACATGCATGCCGGTGATGGTAATGTGCACACCAATATTCCGTTCCACTCCAACAACTATGCGATGCTGCAGGAGGCGGATCGAGTAGTGGATCGCATCATGGAGCTGGCGCAGTCGCTGGGTGGGGTGATCTCCGGTGAGCATGGTATTGGTTTGACCAAGATGCACTATCTCGGTGCCGATGAGGTCGAGGCCTTCAGCCAATACAAGCAGCAGATCGACCCCGAGGGGCGCTTCAATCGCGGCAAGTTGATGGAGGGCTCCGGGCTGGGCAATGCCTACACCCCGTCACTGCAGCTGCTGGCTCAGGAGGCGCTGATTCTGGAGGCGAGTGACCTCGCCGAGCTCAATCGGATGACCAAGGACTGTCTGCGTTGCGGCAAGTGCAAGCCGGTCTGTACCACCCATGTGCCTGCGGCCAATCTGCTCTACTCCCCACGCAACAAGATTCTCGCCACCGGTCTGATGATCGAGGCGGTGCTCTACGAGGAGCAGACCCGCCGCGGCATCTCGCTACGTCACTTTGAGGAGATGAATGATGTGGCGGACCACTGTACCGTCTGTCATCGATGCGTAACGCCATGCCCGGTCAATATCGACTTTGGTGATGTGACCGTACAGATGCGTACCATTCTGAAGCGGCAGAAGAAGCGCTGGTTCAGGTCGGCGGGATGGCTGGCGATGCAGTTCCTCAATGTCACCGATCCACGACTGGTTCGCTGGATGCGTACCGCGATGGTGACCTGGAGCTACCGTGCGCAGCGGCTGGGGCACCAGTTTGTGCGCAGCAGTGGACTGCTGAAGCGGGAGAAGCGCCCCCGTGCCACCACCGGCAAGCCGGAGATCAAGGGGCAACTGGTGCAGTTTCTCCACCGCCCGATGCCGGGCGGCATGGCGCAGCAGAGCCCACGCGCACTGCTGGGGATTGAGGATAACCGCATGGTGCCGGTGGTGCGTAACCCCAACACCACCACGGTTGAATCCGAGGCGCTCTTCTACTTCCCCGGCTGTGGCTCCGAGCGACTCTTCGGGCAGGTGGAGCTGGCGGTATTGAGCATGCTTTACGATCTTGATGTACAGACGGTATTGCCACCGGGCTACCTCTGCTGTGGTTATCCGCAGCGTGCCACTGGTGATCAGCAGAAGAGTGAGCAGATCTCGATGGGCAACCGCATCCTCTTTCACCGTATTGCCAACACCCTCAACTATCTCGATATCAAGACCGTGCTGGTCTCCTGTGGTACCTGTATGGATCAGCTGATGCAGTACCAGTTCGAGCAGATCTTCCCCGGCTGTCGCCTGCTCGATATCCATGAGTATCTGCTGGAGAAGGGGATGAAGCTGGAAGGTGAGGGGGCAGAGCAGTATCTCTTTCATGACCCCTGTCACACCCCGATGAAGCGCTATCCGGTACTCCAGGTGGCGCGTGAGCTGACCGGCGCCGAGGTGGCGCTATCGGATCGCTGTTGTGGTGAATCCGGTACCTTTGCGGTGAGCCGCCCCGATATTGCCACCCAGGTGAAGTTCCGCAAGGAGCGTGAGCTGAAGCAGAACATGGCGCAGATGGAGGGGGTGGAGAAGATCCTCACCTCCTGTCCCTCGTGCCAGCAGGGGTTGATGCGCTACCAGCAGGGGACCGGGCTGGAGGTGGACTATCTGGTGGTGGAGATGGTGCGTCAGCTCCATGGTGAGGGGTGGCAGCAGAAGTTCCTGCAGACGGTGAAGCAGGGTGGTGTGGAGCAAGTGCTGCTTTGAGGCATGATGCACCATGTCTGGATATATCTGTTATGAAAGAGAGTAATCTCAGGTAGTTACCAGAGCCATTTTAATTCTAGCTGGAGCGTTGATCTAAATCATGCCCAGGCCTCTGTGCAGGTCACTAATCACTTTGCTTAGTTTACAAAGGCTGGATTGTTGTAATAGAGTAAAACGCGGGAGTCATGGTAAGGATCAGGTTAGAGTAATGGACAGGGATGTGGCTAATAGTCAGCGGAAGCCCCGCTTTGTAGTAGGAGTAGGCGCGTCTGCAGGTGGATTGGAGGCTCTGGAAGAGTTGTTTCAGAATATGCCGACCAATACGGGAATGAGTTTTGTTGTGGTACAGCACCTCTCTCCCGACTATAAATCGATGATGTCGGAACTGCTCTCAAAGACAACAGAGATGCAGATTCAACGTATTGAGGATGGTGACCCTCTGTTACCCGATACCATCCATCTGATACCACCCAAACAGAATTTGACTCTCCATCAGGGTAAGTTGGTGTTGATGGAGCAGCCGATTAGGAGAGGGTTGACACTCCCTATTGATATCTTCTTCCGCTCTCTGGCCAAGGATGCCGGAGCAGAATCCATTGCAATCATCCTTTCAGGAACCGGCTCGGATGGTACGCTTGGGGTACGGGAGATCAAGGAGTGTGGCGGTATGGTGATGGTACAAGACCCAGGGGATGCCAAATTTGATGGTATGCCTAGGAGCCTGTCGGGTTTAGTGCACCGATGAACACATCAAGCCACTTTGCCC
>CAYFOU010000010.1:0-28027 GCA_964344805.1 uncultured Piscirickettsiaceae bacterium
TGTTTGAGGGAAGGTGGCCTGAGTTTATGGGGATGACCCCTGAATAGATACATTGCTATTTATATATTGAAAGGGTGGGGTAATTGAGATGCAACAAGCAGTGGGTGTAATGGCGGAGCAGGCAAAAATGGCTGGAGGCAAGGTTGCCTTGGTAAAAGGGGGAGTGGCGAAGGTATGGAGTGGAGCCACCGTGGGAACGGGGGCAGATGTCGCCAAAACGGCGACGCTGGGCAAGGGTGTGGTGATTGGTCACGGGGCTGAGGTGATGAAGCAGGCCAAGATTGGAAAAGGGGCTGTGTTGGGGGCAGAGAGCACGATTCGCGAAGGTGCCGTCATTGGCAAGGGGGCGGTGGTGGGAAAGGGGGCCACCATTGCCCCTGGTGCCGTGGTTAAAGGGGGAGCTGTGATCAAGGATGGTGCGGTGATCAAGGTATCACCGATTACCAAGGTGGCGGCTGGCAAGGTCGCACCTGCTAGCGGGCCGTTGGTGGTGGCTCCGGCAGCCGCCCCGGCAAAAGTCAGTACAGCAAAAGCAACTACGGTATCGCTGTGGAAGGGGAAGGTGTGGAGTCTTGGACTTGGAGTCGGGGGCTGGGCGGCGGTCGGGCTGGGGCTGTTTGGGCTCAGTGCAGCCTATGGCTACTACCGCCAGCGCCAGATGAAACAGATGCGGCAGAATGCTGATTGAACCCAGAGGTCTTTATTGATGAATCAGAGTCACCGCGTGGATTATCAGGATCTCAAGTCCAGATTGCGCCCCATTTTCTCCAAACTTTCTGTTCTGGTTGTGGACGATATGCCCTCCAATATCGATAGTTACCGCATCATTTTGCAGGAGATGGGGATCAGCCGGAGCAATATCCACACGGCAACCAATGGCCTCAGTGCCTTTACCAAACTGACCTCGATTGAGCCTGATGTGGTGATCGCGGATTGGAACATGCCGGTGATGGATGGACTGGATTTTGTAAAAAAGGTGCGTGACTATGAGCGCTTCCAGGATTTGGTGATCTTGATGATCACCGCCGAGTCGGAGGCGGACATGGAGCATGCACGCCCCTATGTGAATGCCTTTCTACGAAAACCGGCAACCAATAGCACCATTGAGCATATGTTGCTCTCGGTGCTGAGTAAGCGGATCACTAATCCCAGCCACCCACTGGGCATGCGCAGGTGATTGCTGATGTTGGGTGAGGGGCAGGCCCAGTGGCGCATTCTTGCCATTGATGACAACAAGGATGTCCATAACCTCTATCGAGAGACCTTCTCGGCAGAGAGTACGCACCAGCAGCTGGTGCAGGCGATGGACAAGATAGAACGCTTGGCCTCTCCAGATCTTCTACCCACCTCCAAAGCCGGTTCCACCTTTGATCTTGATCATGCGATGAGTGGTCAGGAGGGGTATGAATGCTTGCTGACGGCTCAGGAGATAGTGCTCCCCTATGCCGTGGTGCTGCTGGATATGCGTATGCCGCCGGGTTGGGATGGGCTGGAGACGGCAAAACGGATTCGTGCGCTGGATCCATTGGTTCGTATCATTCTGGTGACCGCCTATTCCGACTATACCCTGCATGAGATTCGGGAAGAGATTGGCGTTGATTTTGATCTGCTGGCAAAACCGGCTGACCCTGCAGAGCTGTTTCGCTTGACCCTGCTCCATGCCAGGAAGTGGGGGGAGTCGAAAGAGCTGGAGGCGTATCGGGAGACCCTGCAGCACTCCCACAAGCTGATGGAGCTGGAGGTGGCCGAACGTGCCCATGAGCTGCAGAAGGCGCAGCAGCGCACCCAATACATTCTCGATACGCTGGTCCATGAGAAGGAGCAGATGGAACAGATCCTGGAGTCGATGCGGGAGGGGGTGGTTGTGGTCGATCGCATGGGGAATATCCTGCAGATCAACCAGAAAATGGAGCGCCTGACCGGAAAGGAGGAGCTGTCGATCACCGGCCATCCACTCGGCTCCCTGTTTGAGGAGCCGTCACAGGCCGAGATCAATCGCACATTCAATCCCAGGGTGCTCTCCACGGTGCAGGATCGGCTGCAGGTGCTGGTGGATCAGCAGCAGAGTCGTTTCCGTAGCTGGATAGACTCCTCGCTGCTGGCCACGATGCTGGTCGATATGGATGGAACCATTCTGGTCAGCAGCCCTGCAATGGAGGGTATCTGTGGACAGCGGGCCAATGAGCTGATTGGGAAATCGGTCGAGCAGCTGCTACCGGTAGCATTACGGGAGGTACATGCCGGGAAGATGCGTGCCTTTATGGATCGTCAGGAGGCCAGAAGCATGGGGGATGGTGCCTGTTTTCCGATCCTGCACCGCAGCGGTGAAGAGCGCTTGGTGGAGATTGGATTGATCCCGCTGCGGGTGGAGGAGCGTTCCATGGTGCTGGTGATCCTGCATGATCCGGCTGAACCGCAACAGTGGAACCTGTTTCAACTGACCCCGTTCGGCCGCCTCTTCTCGGATCAGTGTCCGCAACAGGAGGAGATTGAACTGGACTGGCAGCTGAAGCATGCCGACGGTTCCACCATTCCGGTCAATGTGACCGGAGCACCGCTCTATATCGAGGAGGAACGGAGACAGCGTTTCAATGGTGCAGTGCTGGTGCTGCATGATCTGCGGGAGATCCTCAACCGGGAGAGCCGCAAGCTGATCCGCAAGGCGAAAGAGGATTTTCTTGCCTCAATGAGCCATGAACTGCGCACTCCGCTGACCACCATCATCGGTAATAGTGAGGTGCTTTCAGAGACGGTGCTGGACCGGAAGCAGCGTACCCTGCTGCGCTCTGTTGAGGCCTCCAGTCGCCTGCTGCTGGTGCTGGTCAATGATGTGCTCGACTACTCCAAGCTGGAATCGGGAAGTTTTCTGCTGGATGAGGAGGATTATGACTTCAACCGGCTGATTGATGACTTTCGTCTCACCTATGCCTCCAAGGTGGCGGATGCCGGACTGGTGTTAAAGGTGGTGCAGCGCTTCCGATCCTCCCAGAAGCTGCAGGGAGATCCAAGACGCCTGACCCAGATCATCAACAACCTGATGAGCAATGCCCTCAAGTTCACCGAAAAGGGGGTGATCAAGCTGGAGGTGTCGCTGGATGAGGAGATGAAGATACATATCGCCGTGGAGGATCAGGGGATCGGGATGGGGGATGAGGTGTTGGTACGCCTGTTCCGCCCCTTTGAGCAGGCCGACAACTCCATCTCACGCCGTTTTGGTGGGACCGGGCTGGGGCTCTATATCGCCGCCAGTCTTGCCCAATTGATGGAGGGGAGGATTGAGGTGGAGAGCGAAGCGGGGGTGGGGAGCCGTTTTGAGCTGATCTTTCCCTATCGCACCTCGGATGTCTCGGTACATGAGGAGGTGAGAGCGGCCAACCGCTTTCAGGGGCGTGTGCTGGTTGCTGAAGATACTCCAGAGATGCAGCTGCTGGTGAGGAACATGCTGGAGTCGATGGGGGTGGATGTGACGGTGGTCCCCGATGGTGAACAGGCGATCGACAAGGCACTCCATGACCCCTTTGAGCTGATTCTGATGGATATGCAGATGCCGGTGATGGATGGGATTGAGGCGACCCGTCTGTTGCGTAATCTCGGTTATCAGCAGCCGATTGTGGCGCTGACCGCCAATGTGATGGAGCACCATCGTCGGCAGTTCGAGGAGGCTGGATGTGACCTCTTTCTGGGAAAACCGATCGACCGAAAAAGGCTGCGCGGTGCGTTGCAGCAGTATCTTCAGCCTGCAGGCGAGGGCGGGGAGATGCCACTGGATAGTGAAGAAGTGATCTCCGAGGAGTTGCAGGCGCTGTTTATGGAGCGGATGCATGCGCTTCACAAGGAGTTGATGATCGGGTTGCTGGATCAGAACTGGTCCAATATCCGTTCGGTGGCCCACAACTTCAAGGGGAGTGGGGCCTCATTCGGCTATCCCGAGTTGAGTGAGAGTGGCAAGATGCTCTGTAGCGCGATTGACCAGAATCATTTGGAGAATGCGACGCTGCTGGTGGAGCGCCTCAGTCGAGAGTTGGGTGTTGCGCTTCATCAAGGAGAGTAAGTAGCTGTAGCGGGAGGTGGTTATTGCCTTGCAGATAGATGATTCTGTTTTTATAATCAGTGCAACGATAGATAAAAGGTAAAATTTTATGTTGCAGGCAAAACTATCCAGCAAGTTCCAGCTCTCAATCCCCAAGGCAGTTCGGGAAAATTTGAAGTTGGAGGCGGGGCAGCAGTTTACTCTGGTGGAGCGGGGCAACATCATCGAGTTGATTCCGCTGCAGCCGATTGAGCGTGCCCGAGGCATGCTCTCTACACTGCGGTGCAAGGATTCAGCAGAGTATCGGGAGCGGGAAGAGAGAGAGCTCGATTGAATCTGATCGATACCTGTGGCTGGATCGAGTGGTTGACCGATGGTCCGCTCAGTGATTGCTATGCCCCCTATTTTGCTGAAGTCGAGCAGCTCATCACCCCCACCTCAGTGCAGTTTGAACTCTACAAGTGGGTCGCCAGCAATAGTGGGGGTGAGGCGGCGCTTCATGCCATTGCATTGACCGAACAGACCTCGGTGATTGCACTGAATACCTCAATCTCCCTGTTGGCGGCTGATCTGGCCATGGAACACAAGCTCTCCTTTGCCGATGCAATCATCTATGCCACGGCCCGTTTTCATCAGGCCAATCTGATCACCTCGGATAATCACTTTGAGGGGCTGGCGGGGGTGAGTTACTTCAAGAAAGGGTGATTGTGATAGAAGTGCAACCTATTGGGGTGGGTTCTCTTTCATCTGTATTGTCTCAATATGCACCTTCCACGCCTCCGGACCGCTCTGGTGGACAGAATCCCCCTGGCTGTCCACGGCCACGGTGACCGGCATGTCCTCCACCTCGAATTCGTAGATCGCCTCCATCCCCAGCTCCTCGAAGGCGAGCACACGAGATTTCTTGATCGCCTTGGAGACCAGATAGGCGGCACCACCGACCGCAATCAGATAGACCGACTGGTGTTTCTTGATCGACTCAATGGTGGCTGGGCCACGCTCCGCCTTGCCCACCATGCCGATCAGGCCGGTCTTCTCCAGCATCATGTCGGTGAAACCATCCATGCGGGTGGAGGTGGTGGGACCTGCGGGGCCGACGGTCTCGTCACCGACCGGATCGACCGGGCCGACGTAGTAGATCATGCGGTTGGTCAGGTCAACCCCATCCGGCAGTCCCTCACCGGAGGCGAAGAGATCGGCAATGCGCTTGTGGGCGGCATCGCGTCCGGTCAGCAGCTTTCCACTCAACAGCAGGGTGTCCCCTGGTTTCCACTCACGGGTCTGTTCCGGGGTGAGGGTATCGAGATCGACCTTGCGCGCCTCCGCTGAGGGAGCCCACTCGATATCGGGCCAGCTATCGATGGACGGAGGTGTCAATTCGGCTGGGCCACTACCATCGAGGGTGAAGTGGAGGTGACGGGTGGCGGCACAGTTGGGGATGATTGCCACCGGCAGGGAAGCGGCGTGGGTGGGGTAGTCGTTGATCTTTACATCGAGCACTGTGGTCAATCCGCCCAACCCCTGGGCACCGATACCGAGGGCATTGACCCGATCCATGATCTCCAGTCGCAGCTCCTCGGCCCGGTTCTGTGGACCGCGCTCCCGCAGTTGATGGATATCGATCGGCTCCATCAGTGCCTCTTTGGCCATCAGCATCGCCTTCTCTGCGGTGCCGCCGATGCCGATGCCGAGCATCCCGGGGGGGCACCAGCCTGCCCCCATGGTCGGTACCTGCTCCAGCACCCAGTCGGCCACATTGGCGCTGGGGCTGAGGTTGGCAAACTTCGATTTGTTCTCGGAGCCACCGCCCTTGGCCGCCACGGTGATCTCTACCGTGTTACCGGGTACCACTTCGGTGTGAACAATGGCCGGGGTGTTGTCGCGGGTATTCTTGCGAGCACCAGCGGGATCGGCCAGCACCGAGGCGCGCAGGGTGTTATCCGGGTGGAGGTAGGCGCGGCGTACCCCCTCGTTCACCATCTCCTGAATCGACTGCACATTCATGCCGACCTTGAGGAAGGCGACTACTATGCCGGTGTCCTGGCAAATTGGGCGCTTGCCGAGCGCTGACATGCGTGAATTCATCAGGATCTGAGCGATGGCATCCTTGGCGGCAGGGGACTCCTCTCGCTCCCACGCCTCGCCCATCGCCTGAATGAAGTCGGAAGGGTGGTAGTAGGAGATCTGCTGCAGGGCGTCGGCGACGCTGGAGATGAAGTCTTCTTGTTGAATAACGGTTGTATTGCTCATCGGGGGTATATGGTTCAGAATGCGGTGAAATAAAGAGAATGACGGTGGATCATCATAACATCTAGTGATGCTACAGGAGGAGTGATGCCTTTATTGCCAATGGTATGGGGAGTGGTAGCCCTGCTGCTTTCGAGTACGGTTTCAGCTGAGCTGCGTGATCCCGGAGAGCACTTCTTCGAGTCCACCTTCGGAGACTATTCCGAGGAGCTGGAGATTGCTCAGGAGGAGGGCAAGAAGGGGATATTCCTCTTCTTCGAGGAGGATGACTGCCCCTTCTGTGCACGGATGAAGGCAACTATCCTCAACCAGAGTGAGGTGCAGGATTTCTATCGCAACCACTTCAAGATCTACCGCATCAATATCAAGGGAGAGGTGGAAATCACCGACTTTGCCGGGGAATCGATGCTGGAGAAGGACTTTGCCGAGAAGCGTAACAAGGTGCGTGCAACCCCGCTGATGGCCTTCTACAACCTCGATGGACAGATGGTGGTGCGCTATACCGGGGCCGCCTCCAGTATTAAAGAGTTTCTGATGCTGGCGCAGTACACCGTGGATGAGGAGTACCGCAAACAATCCTTCTCCCGCTACAAGCGGATGCAGCGCAGGAAGCAGCGTCGTCAATGAAGATGAAACGGATACTCTTTATAAGTGCACTCTGGTGCGGTTCGCCCTCGGCGGCGGAGCAGGCGCCGATCCCGGAACCGCTGACGCTGAAACAGGCACTCACCTTTACCGAGGCAGCACACCCGTCGCTACAGATTGCCAACAGTGTGCTCAACAGTGCCGAGGCGGATCTTGGGAAGGTGCGTAGCAGTCAGGCGATGACGGTGGGGCTGGATGGGCGCATCCGCTGGAAGGGGCTGCAACAGAACCCGGGAGAGCGGCGCAACGACCACCAATTGGCGCTGGTAGCGCGCAAGCCACTCTACGATTTCGGGCGCAGTGAGCGGGCCGAGGCCGCTGCCGAGCAGGCGGTGAAGCAGAAATCGGTGGCCTACCGGGCGGCACAGGTGGAGAAGCGGTTGGAGATCATGGAGCGCTTCTTCGCGGTACTGTTGGCTGATCTGCAGCGCACCGTCGAGGATGAGACCATGACCATCGCCTATCTCCGCTTCAAGAAGAAGGAGGACAAGGAGATCACCGGGGAGTATTCGGAGCTGGATCTGCTGCAGGGGGAATCCCGGTTTCAGGATGCCCGAGCCAAGCAGAAGCAGAGTGAGATGGCGCAACGGGTGACCCGGATGCAGCTGGCGGAGGCGATGAACCGCCCCGGTGCGGCCCCTTCGACCCTGATTGCCCCGGCGATCACCCCGGACCAACTGCAGCAGAGTCTGAAACCACTGGATGAGCTGCAGCAGTTGGCAGAGCAGGGCAATCGGGTGCTGATTCAGGCGCAGCAGCAGGTGGAGATGGCGCAGCACAAGCTGGAGCAGGCCAGGCTGGGGAATCGACCGGAGCTGGATGCCAGCTTTGAGGTGCTCGATCACGCCTTGGTGACCAGCTCCAAGGATCGCTGGCGAGCCTCGTTGCTGCTGGAGATGCCGCTGCTGGATGGTGGCGCCAACGGTCAGGAGGTGGCAGCAGCCCGTGGAGTATTGAGCACGGCGCGTGCCCGCCTGGAGCAGACCCGGCGTCAGGTGCGTGAAGAGATTTCACACCGTTATCTGGAGCTGCAGGCGCTGGATGCGCAGTGGCGTGCCGACCAGATTGCGGCGGAGTATTACGAGATTGAGCTGGAGCGCAGTCGAGCGCTCTATGAGCAGGAGCAGCAGTCCAATTTTGGGGATGCGCTGGTGGGGATTTCCAAATCCCATCTACGTACCGCAGAGAGTCGCTTCCGTGCGATGTTGATCCGTGCCCGTCTGGAGCAGCTGACTGGAGAGGAGATTACCGTTTATGAATAGTCGAGTATGGAGTTCCGTTCTTTTATGGGGTGTAAGCCATTGGGCGTTGGCCGATGCGCCGGGGCGCACCGTGGATCTGGGGGTGCCACTCTCCGGGGTGGTGGAGTCGGTGGCGGTAGAGGTGGGTGAGCAGGTCAAGGCGGGGCAGGAGCTGTTGAAGCTTGATGCGCGCCGCTACCGTATCCGTCTGCAGTATGCAGAGGCGGCACTGTCGGAGGTCGAGGTCGATCTGTCCGATGCACAGCTGGAGCTGGATCGTCAGGAGGAGCTGTATGAGCGTATGGTGACTACCGAGAGTGATCTGAAGGCGGCGAAGCGTGCAGTGGCCCGGATTCAGGCGCAGATTGTCCAGCGCAGGGCGTTGCGGGATGAGGCGCAGTTGGATCTGGAACGTACGGTACTGAAGGCGCCGCGTGAAGGGGTGGTGATAGAGCGCGGTGCCGAGCCTGGAGAGGTGGTCTCTGGAAGAGATCATCCGCCGGTATTGATTCGGCTGGGAGTGCAGTAGATAAGTGGCCTGTATTAAAGCGTACACTCAGGTAGCGTATGGCCCAGAATATGTTTATTGATTGTTCTATTGATAGTTATGGAACAGCTCTTTGAGCAGGCTCAAAATCCTCTCCACAAACTGATCCTTATCGCCATCAGCCTCAAGGAGGTGCTTGCTCACCAGTTTCAGGATATTCCAGGCAATCCTCTTCCCGAACTGGATCTGCCCTATATCGGGTTACTACAGCAGGATACCTTTCCTACAACTTCGCAGGGTACTCCCTGTTATCCAGGCAAGGAACTGGCTGGTGTTGCAGGGTTATATGATCACCTGCAAGAGAGGGGGTGTCAGGTTATCTTTGCTAACGATCTCTCGCTTGATATTCACGGTATAGATGCCATTGCCTATGATCCACAATTGGATACTTATCTGTTGTGTGAGGCCAAAGGTACCAGCGGAAAGATCAAAAACTATCCCTACTATCTCAAAAATACCAAAACCAAAGGGCGTCAGCTTTCGCGGGAGTGGTGCTGGGTATCTTTTACAGATTGTGCCTTTCAGGGAGCAACTGCTGCAATCTTTCTCAAGTTGTTGAGACCTGTGCTTGATGGAAACTATCGACGGCTACTCTCTGTTACCCGTTTGGAAGATTGTCAGCAAGGTTACTGTGCTGTAGAAAATCGAACATGGGAAGAAGAGGAGATGTCTTGCAGTGATTGGTTTGCCAAGCCCTATAACTTGGAGAAGCAGCAGCGGTGGATGGCGGAAATAGAGATATCAGCCGATTTATCTGGTTGTCAGTAAGGAGGCAGCTGGTGAAGTGGGTAGAAAACCCTGTGCTATACTTGGGATATGGCTAAAATTGATGAGGTCAAAGAGATCCTCAATACTCTGAGACTGTTGTTCAGTTTAGGTGTCGGTTTGGTGGTTGTGACTACCGGTGCATTGATATCCAAAGAGCAATCCAGCCAGGTTGATATCTACTTTTGGGCAGGTTCTTTGGTGGATGCCTTGCTTGTGGTTGGGCTGGTATTGATTGTTCGCGCAATTAAAAGATATATGCAAATTATCGGAACATTATAAACAATGTCTACTGTAACGATTTTGTTGTTGATCGCTGCTTTTGCCGGGGTACTTTATTACTCGGTACGTGAATTGACTGATATTAACCTATAAGAAAAGGGTAATGCCGCAGTGATCTGTCGCAAGTGTATCGTCTCCGGGCGGGTACAGGGGGTCTATTACAGAGGCTCTACTCAACGGGTGGCGCAACAGCTGGGGATCACCGGCTCGGCGGTCAATCTGCCAGATGGCACTGTGGAGGTGATTGCCTGTGGAGAGGCGAGTCAGGTTGAGCAGCTGGAGCAGTGGCTCTGGCAGGGATCGGATTGGGCCGTGGTCTCTGGTGTAAAGTGCGAAACGGTGGAGATGACGCCACCAAACGGTTTTATCACCCGATAGGGGTCTTGCTCGGTTCTCCTTCGATCTCCCGTACCAGTCTGGGGAGCAGATAGCCGGGGAGCTGGTTGCGTAGCTGCTGATGGATGATCTCAGCCTCTGCTTCAGCGACCTCAAAGTGCTGACTGCCGTGAACCCGATCCAGCAGGTGCAGATAGTAGGGGAGTACCCCCTGTTCAAATAGCGTATGGCTGAGTTGTATCAGCGTATCCGCTGAATCGTTGACCCCCTTCAGCAGCACGCTCTGGTTGAGCAGGGTGATCCCGTTCTGCTGCATCTGCTGTAGTACATCGAAGGTTTCATCGTTGAGCTCATGAGGGTGGTTGCAATGGATCACCATCACCATCTTCAGGTGGCTCTGCTGTAGTTGCTGCAGCAGTTCATCAGTGATGCGACTGGGGAGCACCACCGGCATACGGGAGTGGAAGCGCAGGGTCTTGAGATGGGGAATGGCCTCGAACTGCTCCAGTAGTGCAGTCAATCGACGGTCACTCAACATCAGTGGGTCGCCACCGCTGAGAATCACCTCATCAATGGATGGATTCTTCTCCAGCCATTGGGCAACGGTCTGCTGGTTGAATTCCAGTGTGTGTTGCTGATAGGGGTAGTGGCGGCGGAAGCAGTAGCGGCAGTGGATGGCGCAGGCTGCCGTAGTGATCAGCAGGGCGCGCCCCCGGTATTTCTGTAGAATCCCTCCCGTCTGTATTGCGCTACAGTCACCAACCGGATCACTGCTGAAACCGGGGGCTGAGTGGTCCCGTTCAGGGGGGGCAGGGAGAATCTGTTTCAGTAGCGGGTCATCGAGGTTGCCCGGCTCAATCCGGCGCAGATAGCTCTCGGTTGCGCGGATCGGAAAGTCCGCTTCGCTCTGTGTGATTGATTCAATCAGCTGCTCGGGAAGCTGTAGTCGCTCTACCAGCTGCTGCGGTGTCAGACGGGAATGGGCCAGCTCCTGTTGCCATAGCGGGAGTGTGGGTTCCATGTACACAACAGAGGGGGAAGCGGTTATCATACTCCGCTATTTTCCACTAATTACAGGCAGTACGCTATGGCAACCGTAAGCACAAATGAATTCAGAAATGGTCTCAAGGTGATGATCGATGGAGACCCCTGCACCATCGTCGATAACGAGGTGGTGAAGCCCGGAAAGGGGCAGGCCTTCAACCGTGTAAAGCTGAAGGCACTGCTGACCGGGCGTACCCTGGAGCGTACCTTCAAGTCGGGTGAGTCGATTGAGCGTGCCGATGTACATGAGGAGGAGTATCAGTTCTCCTACTCCGATGGTGACCTCTACTACTTCATGCACCCCGAGAGTTTCGAGCAGATCGGTGCCGACGAGGCGGCGATGGGTGATGCCAAGCAGTGGCTGAAGGGGCAGGAGATGTGTCTGGTGACGCTGTGGAATGGTAATCCGATTTCGGTCAATCCGCCCAACTTTGTGGAGTTGGAGATCACCGAGACCGATCCCGGCGTGCGTGGTGACACCTCCGGTGGTGGCGGCAAGCCTGCTACACTGGAGACCGGTGCGGTGGTGCGTGTACCGCTGTTTGTACCGGAGGGTGAGGTGATCCGTGTTGATACCCGTACCGGTGAGTATGCCTCTCGCGTCAAGGACTGATCCTTTTTAGCCCTGCGCTGGGGAGCGCAGGGAAGATAACAACAACTTTCTGTGGAGGAGTAAATCGATGAGCGTTTCTCAACTGTTGCATGAGCGTGCCACCTTTATGCGTGCGATCCGCCGCTTCTTTGCCGAGCGCAACGTGCTGGAGGTAGAGACCCCGATTCTCTCCACTGCAGCCAATACCGACCCCCATGTCGACCCCTTTGTGACCCATACCCGTGGGCGCGATGCCGAGGGGCCGGATGCGCTCTATCTCCACACCTCCCCGGAATTCTTCATGAAGCGGCTGCTGGCCGAGGGGAGTGGTCCGATCTTCCAGGTGGGGCCGGTGTTCCGTGCCGGTGAGATCAGCCCGATTCACAACCCTGAGTTCACCATGCTGGAGTGGTATCGTCCCGACTTCACCATGGAGCAGCTGATGGATGAGGTGGAGGATCTGGTGACCAACTTTGTCGATCTTCCCTCCATTGAGCGGATGACGGTCGCCGAGGCATTCCAGCAGGTGGTGGGGATCGATGATCTCTACGCCACTGGTGCAGAACAGCTACAGACACGAGCAATCGAAATGGGGCTCCCCTCTGCCAATGAGATGGAGCTCGATTGGGATAGCTGGGTGGATTACTTTATTGTGGTTGCCATTCTGCCCGCCTTCTCCCATGCTGCCCTGTTCCTGACCCACTATCCGGCGTCACAGGCGGCACTGGCCCGTATCAGCCCTGATAATCCTCATGTGGCGGAGCGCTTTGAGCTGATTCTCAATGGGGTTGAGGTTGCCAATGGTTTTTGCGAGCTGACTGATGCCAATGAACAGCGTGAGCGCTTCCAGAAAGAGGTTCTGGAACGTGCCGAGGAGGAGCTAGATGCCATCCCGATGGACGAGTCGTTCCTCGCTGCACTGGAGAAGGGATTGCCGGACTGCTCCGGGGTTGCGGTTGGCGTCGATCGCCTGATGATGTTGTCGATGGGGAAGGAGTTGATTGGAGAGGTGCTGTCGTTTCCGATTGACAAGGTCTGAGGTGCAGCGTGCAGCATCGATAAAAAAGGCCCCGAAATTGGGGCCTTTTTTATTACCGGGTGGATCGTTACTGGATCAACCCGTATTCGAGGCTGCTCTTGAACAGATCGAGGTTGCTGGTCACACCCATCTTCTTCATGATGTTGGTCTTGTGGACCGAGACCGTCTTTGGGCTGATAAAGAAGGACTCTGCAATCTCTGCTGCGTTTTTGCCGCGCAGTAGTTGTGAGAGAATCTGGAACTCTCGCTTGCTCAGCTTGGGGGTGCCATCTTCACGAGTCGGGGTGATAGAGGAGAGCGCCATCTGCTGCATGATATCGTTGGAGAGCTGGGTCTTGATTGGCTGATCATCGCGATCTGCCCGGTAAATGCTCTCCATGCCGCTGATCAGTTCATCCATGCTGCAGTTCTTTGAATAGTAACCGACGGCCCCCATGTTCAGCATCTGTGAGAGGTGAGGTTCGCGGTTATGGCTGCTGAGAATCACCACACGTGCGTTGTGGTTCTGTTTCAGCAGCTTGGGCAGGGCCTCGGTACCATCCATAACCGGCATCATGATGTCGAGCAGGATGATGTCATACTCGGTGTGCTTTGCCAGGCTCAGCAACTCTTCGCCATTGGAGGCTTCACCCACTACTTCAATCTTGTGGCTCATCTCCAGGGACTGTTTCAGTGAGGTGCGGAAGAGGGCCTGGTCGTCAGTAATTATGGTTCTAATCATGGTTATGTCTGTCAATTTATTGTCTGTTATTTGACGCTGAATGCGTTGTGTATCCCTTTGAGCAAGAGGTGTGCCACACCCCTTGCAGGTAGTGTTGGGCGCTTGCAGTGCTGTGGAAATAAGGGAATGCCTACTCCCAAATAAGCGGGATCTGTACGTAGTTCTTAAGCATTGGGCCGATAATCAACATATGGCTATGGGTGCGGTGCGCCCATAATCAATGAGACTGAATGACCAGGAGAAGTGAAGATGACAACTGTCACAATGAAGCGATTGAAGCTGCTGCCGATCATCGGTGCAGTGCTGTTGAGTGGATGTACCATCGGTACACTCCAGACTCACCCTGTTGAATCGGAGCCGGTTCAGGTTCAAGAGAGCTGCCCCAGCTGCAAGGTAGAAGAGGCGAAGCCGATGCTGCCGCCCTCTGATTGTGCCAAGGCGGTAGCGGTTGTGAACTATGCCGATAGCTGCCAGAGCTGTGGTAATTTTCCGGTAACCGTACGTGCCTACGGGCAGTCAGCCAACTGCCAATAAGGAGAGAAATATGGACAAGGTAAAGACCCTTTCACTGCTTGCCGGTGCGACACTCTCTGCGGTGGCGGTTGCCAACCACCATGGGATGACCTCCACGGCACTCAATGACTTTGCGATGATTCGTTCCGGGATCACCATGCCCTATCAGCAGAGTGCGGGGGTATCGGTCTCGGGTGAGCTGAACGAGATCTCCCGTTTTCTGGTGGATCAGCTGACCCAGAACCGCGATATTACCAATCTGAGTGAGAACCCGATTGCGGTCACCTCATTGGTGGAGATGGAGGATTTCAAGCATACCAACAAGATTGGTCTGTGGTTGGGTGAGAACATTATGCATGAGCTGCAGATCCGTGGCTTCAAGACCATCGACTTCAAGATGATGCCGGCGATTGAGGTAACCCCATCCGGTGACTTCGTAATGAGCAAGAAGGTGGAGGAGCTGCGTGGGCGCTATGATATCAACTACGTGGTAACCGGTACCTTCACCGAATACCCGGATGGTGTCACCTTCAATGCCCGTATCGTCAATATGGAGACTGCGGTGGTTGCCTCCACGGCACAGGCGCATATCTCCAAGGCCTACTACATGCGTCTGCAGAAGGGGCTCAATAACACCGTAAAACCGACTCGTCAGCACGAGGTTGAGCTGCGCGGGCCGAAGCACTGATCAAGGAGCAGGACGTGAGCAGCATCAACACCAAACCACGGGTTCGTCATCTTCACCGCTGGGGAGGAGGGGTGATGTTGCTTTCGTCACTGTTGCTGGGGGGGTGTATCGGTGGTGGGGAGAAGCCTGAGCCAGTGGCCGTCGTTGAGGTGGAGCCGGAGCCATCGATTGCGGCCCATATCAATGAGGTGAGCCAGATGATGGCGGATCAGTTGATCCGCAATACCGATATCACCCAGTTCTCGCAGAATCCGGTGGCGGTCACCTCGTTCGTCAATCTGGAGAACTTTGAAGAGACCAGTCGCCTCGGTGAGATCATTGCCGAGAACATGATCCATGAGCTGCAGGTCCATGGTCACAAGGTGATCGACTACAAGGTGACCCCGTTCATCCGCGTCACCCCGAAGGGGGACTTCGTCAAGAGTCGTGAGGTTGAGGAGCTGGTCAAGCGTCACAAGATCAATGTGGTGCTGACCGGTACCTACGTGGTCCACAATGATGGGGTGATGTTCAACGCCCGGATGATGGAGTTCGATTCCGGCGTGGTGGTCTCCTCGGCACAGGGTACCGTTCCCGGCTGGACCGCCTATGCGGTGGAGAATCGTACGGCTCCGATGGTGGAGGAGCTGGTTGCGGCTACTGCCGAAGCACCTGCACCCGTAGCGGTTGCCGAGATTGCACCTGCTGCACCAGCGGCCAATGCTGAAGGCTTCTCACAGGAGCTGCAGACGCTGGATGACATTCTCTTCTCTGAAGAGGTGATGCCGGTTGCAGCGGCGGTGGCACCTGCTGCTGCCAATAGCAATGCAGGTCGCTATATCTGCCTCAAGAGTGGGGTCTGTTTCGAGCGTAAAGAGAAGAAAAAGGATGAGAACAAGGGCGCGGCTCTCTAGCCCTTCTGGACAAGCTGGCCAATCTCCTCACCCATCTTCAGAGGCAAATCGGCCTGCAGCTGCTCGGAGAGGGCATTGGCCTCCTCACCAAAGAGCAGGATTACGGTCGATCCCATATTGAAGCGCCCCATCTCTTCCCCCCGTTTCAGGGTGATTGGCGCTTCATCATATTTCCAGCACTGTACATAACCGCGTTGTGGTGGAGTGATCTCGCCCGCCCATACGGTCTCGATGCTGCCGACAAAGAGGGCGCCCACCAGTACCATCGCCATCGGTCCGGCCGGGGTATCGAACAGGGCTACCACCCGCTCGTTACGGGCAAACAGCCCCGGTACGGTGCGGGTGGAGGGGTTGTTGACCGGATAGAGGCGTCCCGGAATGTAGACCATCTCTTTCAAGGTGCCATCCAGCGGCATATGGATGCGGTGGTAGTCGCGTGGTGAGAGGTAGATGGTGGAAAACTGCCCGTTGATGAAGGGGCGGGCGCGATTCTCCAGCCCACCCAGCAGATCGATTACATCAAACTGTCGCCCCTTGGCCTGGAAGATGGTCCGGTTGGAGATCGGACCACATTGACTGATCTTGCCGTCCACCGGACTGACCACCGTTTCGGCATCGCCAGCAATCGGGCGAGCGCCCGCCTTCAGTTCACGGGTGAAGAAGGCGTTGAGGCTGGGGTAGTGACTCAGCTCCGGATCAGCGGCAATGGAGAGGTCGATGTTGTAGAGGCTGCATACACGGTGAATCAGCGTCTGTGCAATCGCCGGTGAGGTGGAGCGGGTTAGTCGATGCACCAGCCGTGAGAGACGGTGGTGGGGCAGCAGGGCCAGCGGCAGCAAAAACAGCCGGTCGGTCAGGTATTGGAGTGTGTGTTTCATTTATTGGGTTGCCTTGGTCGCATCGAGCCGGATTGCCAGGGTCTGTCCCGCCTTGATCACCGCCCCCTTCTTCAGCTTGTTGAGCTTCATCAGGGAACGGGTTGAGGTGTGGAACTTCTCGGCAATCTCGCTCAGGGTGTCGTTCTGTCTCACGGTGTAGTAGATGGTCTGGGTCGCCATTTTAGTGGCGAATGTGGGGCGTTTCTTCAGTTCCGGCATCGGACGCTCACGGACCCAGACCACCAGCTTCTTCCCCTCTCGCAGGGTATCCTTTGGTGCCATGCCGTTCCAGCGTGCCAGCTGGTTGGTGGAGACCCCGTATTTGCGTGAGATATCCCACAGTGTCTCCCCCTTGGCGACCTGGTGTTCACGGCGCAGCCCGCTGCGCTTGCGGTTCTGCAGCTTGTCGAGCCGAGCACTGGCGGTCATGGTGTAGCTGTCGATCGGCTGACGCGGGATCGGGATGGTGATCTCCTTGCCTGCGCGCAGTTTGTTGCTCTTCATCTTGTTCTGTTTGCGGATCATCCCGGCGGTGGTCTTGTACTTGAGGGCGATCTCGCTCATGGTCTCTCCAGACTTCACCTTGTGGCGGCGCCATTCGATCAGTGGGGCTGGGGCAAGCTTCAGATTCTTGTGGAAGCGCTCCACATGGGAGGCGGGCAGCAGCAGTTGATGGGGGCCATCAGGCGGAGTGGCCCACTGATTGAGCCCGGCGTTGAGCTCATAGATCTCCTCCAGTGGAATCTCTGCCAGCTCGGCCGCCAGAGAGAGGTCGATCTGGCGCTTGCCGGTACTGACCGGCAGGGTCAGCGGACGGTTGGGGATCTCGGGCAGAACAAACTTGTACTTGTCGGTCTGTTCCAGAAAGCGGGCGAGGGCGAGGATGCGGGGGACATACCCTTGAGTCTCTTTCGGCAGAGGCAGATCCCAGAAGGTTGGTTTCGGAATCTTTTTCGTGTTCTTCTTCTTTTTCGCCTTCTTCTTCTCCGCCTCGTAGTATTTGCGGATCGCCTTGCGCACATTACCGGCACCGGCATTATAGGCGGCGAAGGCCAGTGTCCAGTCCCCATCAAACTCGCGTGCCATATCCTTCAGGAAGTAGAGAGCGGCATCGGTGGAGGCGAGCAGGGAGCGGCGCTCATCGATCCACCAGTTCTGTTTCAGGCCGTAGGTCTTGCCGGTGGCCGGGATGAACTGCCACAGCCCTGCAGCACTGCCGGGGGAGTAGGCGTAGGCGCGGAAGGCGCTCTCCACTGCGGGTAGCAGCGCCAGCTCCAGCGGCAGCCGCTTCTTCCGGGTCTTCTTGACGATGTGGTAGAGGTAGGGGCGGGCGCGGGTCAGGACCCGGGTCAGGTATTCGGTATTCTTTTTGTACCAGAGCAGATGAGGGGTAAGACGGGCATCCTTGCGGGCGGGGATGGAGAAGCCGTCGAGCACCTCTTTCCACAGTGAATGCTTGCCGGGAGTTGCATGAGCGGGATGGACGAACAGCAGGAGCAGCAGCCCACAGAACAGCGCTCGATCCAATCGATATGCGGGCAGTGTCGGCATCGGAGAAAGTTTGGAGAGGATTTCCAAGGGTGACTTCAGGGGTGAATAGGGGTCAGGTATTATACCCCGATGCAGAGTATGTCTCCTATTCAACGCTGGTTATCGACCCATTCAGGTACTGTTGTGCTGCAACAGGAGCGGGAGTGGAATGGGGATGCCGTGCGCCATCTCTACGGCATGCATCTGATGCAGTTGGGGATGGAGAAGGCCAACTTTGCGGTGCAGGCAACTGAGATTCACCACCCCTTTGTGATGGCGATTGGCAGCCATGAGGAGCAGAGTTGGGCGGTACTGGAGGGGCAGGATGCGGCGCTGCCGATTGCCACCGAGTCGCTCTCTGTGGTGATTCTTCCCCATGTGCTGGAGTTCTCTGCAGACCCTCATCAGGTATTGCGTGAGGTGACTCGGGTGTTGGCGGAAGATGGTACCGTGGTGATCTACGGCTTCTCCCCCTGGAGTCTGCTCAATCTGACCCGTCGTATCCCGCAGGGGTGTTATCTGTCTCAGCGCAAGGTGATGGAGTGGTTGGCGCTGTTGGGATATGAGGTGACGGTAGAGCGCAAGTTACCGTGGTTGAGCTGGTCATGGCGCAGTTCGCGGCTCAATACAGGGGCTTATCAGCTGGTGGCGCGTAGACGGGTGATTCCGCTCAATCCGATCATCCGGCGCTGGAAGCAGCGGGCGGCCATTGCCACCGGTAATCTGGTCAATCGTGAAGGTTGTGAAGTGAGAGAGGATCATTATGGTGGAAGCTGAAGGAGAGAGTGTGCAGCGAACAGAGATCTTTACCGATGGCGGCTGTCGTGGGAATCCCGGTGTCGGTGGCTGGGGAGCGCTGCTGCGCCACGGAACGGTGGAGAAGGAGCTGTTTGGTGGAGAGGTGGAGACCACCAATAACCGCATGGAGCTGATGGCGGTGATCCGTGCACTGGAGGCGATCAAGCGCCCGGTACCGCTGTGCATTACCACCGACTCCAAGTATGTGAAGGATGGCATCACCCAGTGGATCCATAACTGGAAGAAGAATGGCTGGAAGACGGCAGCGAAGAAGCCGGTGAAGAATGCCGATCTCTGGCAGCAGCTTGATGCACTGGTGCAGCAGTTCGATATTGAGTGGGGGTGGATCAAGGGGCATAGTGGTCATCGGGAGAACGAGATCGCGGATGAGCTCGCAAACCGTGGTATGGACCAAATATTGGAAACATCATGAGACAGATTCTGCTGGATACGGAGACCACCGGTCTGGAGCCGAAGCAGGGGCACCGGATCATCGAGATCGGCTGTGTGGAGATGGTCAACCGGCGTATCACCGATAACCACTACCACCAATATATTCAACCTGGTAACAAGAAAATCGATAGCGGGGCGATCGAGGTCCACGGCATCACCAACGAGTTCCTCGCCGACAAGCCCCCCTTTGAGGATATCGTCGACGACTTTATCGAATATGTGAAGGGGGCGGAGCTGATCATCCACAACGCCCCGTTCGATGTCGGCTTCCTCAACCATGAGTTCGGCATGCTCAATCGTGGTCTACTGCCGCTGGAGGAGATCTGTACCATTACCGACAGCCTGCAGATGGCGCGCAAGCAGTATCCGGGGCAGAAGAACAATCTCGATGCCCTCTGTCGACGGCTGGAGATCGACAACTCCCAGCGTACCCTGCACGGCGCACTGCTCGACTCCGAGATTCTGGCCGAGGTCTATCTGGCGATGACCGGTGGTCAGACGGGGCTGGATCTGGATGGACTGGGGGAGTTTGGCGGGGTGGAGCCGGTGCGCCGACTCTCCGTGGATCGCCCCCGTCTGGCGGTGGTTGCCCCGTCCGATGAGGAGATGAGTGCGCATCAGGCCTATCTGGAGAAGATCGGCGCAGAAGCGTGGTAACTGTGCTATGACTGTGGCTGTGGCTCGGAGTTGCGGGAGAGCCGCAGTACCATCTCCAGCATCTCGCTGAGCAGATAGCCTGCCACCAGACCGGCAAACCCGAGTGCGATACCACTACCGGCAATGACCGGTGCAGAGTAGGGGGCGATCCACGGCAAGAGCTGTTGTTGCAGTTGCGGCAACAGCAGATACTCTTCAGGAGCAGTCTGCATCTGGATCAGTAGAATCAGGGTAATGGAGGTGCTGAGTACAAACAGCAGCTCTCCGCTAAGTCGACTCAGTACGGTCACCACCTCGGAGAGGGCATAACGGGGATCGTAGAGGGTGCGGATCTCCTCCGAGCGTAGCAGCAGCAGATGGATCACCGCATAGCCCCCCAGCAGCACTACAAACTGGGTGCTTCCTGGAATTAACAGCTTCATCGTTACCCAGCCGTGGCTCAGCTCCAGCATCTGCTGGATATTCTCGATCGCATCCCCGATCAGATAGATGGTCAGTACGATGGCTCCCAGCCGCAGCAGATTGGAGAAGATGAAGCGAAAAAAGCGCCCGTCGGTTAGCGCACTGAGCCAACCATATACAAAGAGTAGTCTCTCCATTGCGGTTTGATGATTCCTATTTATTCACTCAATAATGGTTATTGATTGCGTTTATCAGGATATTTGATACAACTATAAATGTTGGGGGGTGTTCCACAATCGACAACATAACGATTTAAGGATAAATGGCTGTTCAGATGTGAGCTGAACAGCTATTTGATAACAACAATACAGGAGAGGAGATATGGGGGACAAGAGAATATTGCTCAATTCAGATCAGCAGGATGGTGAGGTAACGCTGCCCGTACTGGAAGGGAGTTACGGCCCCGATGTGGTGGATGTGCAGCGCCTCTATCATGAGACCGGGATGTTTACCTATGACCCCGGCTACCTTTCAACCGCCAGCTGCAAGAGCGCCATCACCTATATCGATGGGGACAAGGGAGAGCTCTACTACCGTGGCTATGCGATTGAAGAGCTGGCGGAGAAGAGCAGCTATCTGGAGTGCTGCTACCTTTTGTTGGAGGGGGAGCTGCCGAGTGCTGCTGAGTTGAGTGAGTTTGAAGAGACCATCAAGATGCATACGATGGTCAATGAGGCGATCCGTCGCTTCTACGAGGGGATGCGCTACGACGCCCATCCGATGGCGATTACACTGGGAGTGGTGGGGGCGCTCTCCGCCTTCTATCATGACTCGATCGACATCCAGAACCCACGCCATCGCACCATCTCCGCCCATCGCCTGATTGCGAAGATGCCGACCATTGCTGCCTACAGTTACAAGTATTCACTGGGGCAACCCTTCATGTACCCTGATAACAATCTCAGTTATTCGGAGAACTTCCTGCACATGATGTTTGCGATGCCGACCTGCAAGTATGAGGTCAATCCGGTGGCGGCACGGGCGATGGATCTGATCTTTATCCTCCATGCAGACCATGAGCAGAATGCCAGCACTTCTACAGTACGCTTGGCAGGCAGCTCCGGTACCAATCCGTTTGCCTCGATCGCAGCCGGTATTGCCTCGCTCTGGGGACCGGCCCATGGTGGGGCCAACGAGGCGGTGATCTATATGCTGGAAGAGATTGGGCACAAATCTTCGATTGAGAAGTATGTGGAGCGGGCCAAGTCGAAGGATGATCCGTTCCGGCTGATGGGCTTTGGCCACCGGGTCTATAAGAACTACGACCCTCGTGCCCGCATTATTCGGGGCGCCTGCCATGACCTGCTCGATAGCCTCAGTATTGACCACAAGGATCAGCCGCTATTCGAGGCGGCACTGGAGCTGGAGCGGATTGCACTGGAGGATGAATACTTTGTCGAGCGCAAACTCTATCCCAATGTTGATTTCTACTCGGGACTGATTCTGAAAGCGCTGGGTATTCCTCTCAATATGTTTACCGTGATCTTTGCGATGGCGCGTACGGCGGGGTGGATTGCTCAGTGGAATGAGATGTTGAATGATCCTGATCAGCGTATTGGTCGCCCACGCCAGCTCTATACCGGGGCAACACCACGGCCCTATGTTCCGGCTGACCAACGTTAAAGGCACCTCTAAAAATGCACTTTTCCTGCAACTGCCGTGTCAGTTCCGTACTCGAATCCTCATGTACTTCAGTACACTCCGGTAGGCGCAAGCGCCCGCAAGACGAGGCTCCGTGCGGTACTTCCTTGCATTTGCAAGAAAATTACAATTTTTATAGGTACCTTTGTTAGAAATTGCAGCCATAAAAAAACCCGCCGAAGCGGGTTTTTTTATGTGTTGAAGCAAGCCTCTTACACGACGTCCTTCAGCCCCTTGGCTGGAGTGATCTTCAGTGCATTGTGGGCTGGCTTGGCAGCAATGGTGATGGTCTCTCCAGTCTGTGGATTGCGGCCCTCACGCGCCTTGGTAGCCTTCTTCTTGTAGCGCTTGATAGTCATCAGGCCTGGCATGGTGAAACGACCTACAGAGCGTGGCTTGACGTGACGCTCAATGATGGTACCCAGGCTATCCAGTACCTCGGAAACAGCCTTCTTGGAAAGACCGGTATCTTCAGCGATGGTAGCGATGGTCTGTGCCTTGGTAAAAGCCTCTTTTACAGCGGTGGTTTTTGGTGCCATTACAGCGGTTCTCCCTCTTTCGTTTTGAAAAAACGGTGTTACCCCCCTTTGGAACAGGTAACACCATGTACTTCATTGGAGGCATGATTGTCTACTGTTTATTACAGAAAGGGAAGTATTTTTTGGTTACAAACAATAAAAAAACCGGCTCGATGGTTTCTGCATCAGGTTTTGCGGACTACGTAGCCTGAAAACAGGCCATATGCTGGCGAGCGCGTACGATTTTTCTGTTATGTAAACGGATGGGTATAGTAAAAGTTATAGCTGACAGGGCTACTCGGTTACCAATTGGTTTAGCAATGCTCCCAACAGGTAGCCATCTTCCAGCGTGATGTGATGCAGTGCCAGTGTGGAGAGGGTCCGTGCCTTGCCATGCAGTGCCGGAACACGATTGAGATCCTGACTCCAGAAGGGGACCAGTGCATCATCGACCCGTGAAGGGGGCTGTCTGCGGATGATTGATACATACTGAAGGTGATCTGGATGGGGCTGTTGATTGAGCCAGTGTAGATAGGTGCCGGGCTTGGCCAGTACCAGTCCCTTGATCATTGGGCGGGAGCGGCGCAACACCTTGTACTTCTCGTTGGCCAGCAGTTTGGGTACCAGGCGGAATGGGTAGGGCAGTGTCGCTAGATCATAGGCGAGGTTGGCATAGGGGCTGCCCAGGTGTGGTGAGGCAATGGTGATGATGCCGCGCAGATTGGGAAGGTTGTCACGAATGGCGGTGATGCGTGCGACCACACCACCGGCAGAGTGGCCGATCAGGTAGATCGGCTCATCCGGGTGGTGGTTGATGATGGTGGTCACCATCTGTTCCAGCAGCTCACTCTGCTGCTCCAACGGAATCAGTGTTGGAATATTGGCAAGATAGAGCAGGCGGCTGCCCCGGTAAGGCACTTGTGGTGCCGAGATCAGGGTGCCGGTAGGGCCGCCGGGTTCTACTTGCCCGGCTCGTTCCCATCCCATCTCATGTAGTGCGTCGATGGCACCACGACGCTCCCAGGAGTTGCCGCTTCCCAGTACACCATGCAGCAGCACGGCGATCTCCGCCTGTGCAGGCAGAGTGCCGAGTAATAACAGAGTGGATAAGAGAAGGCGCTGGAGCATCGGAAAATGATTCCCTGTTTTGGGAATAGCGTCAACCGTTGAGTGCAAGAGTGCGCATTACATTGGCGGTTGTCTGTTGGGCGACCTGCTCCAGCGGCTCGGTGCGCAGTGTTGCGACCACCGCTGCAATTGCCGGGATCTGTTCCGGTGAGTTGCGTTCTCCCTTGGCCCATGTCGGTGACAGGTCGGGGGCATCGGTCTCCAGTGCCATTGCATCCAGCGGGATCTGTTGAACCGTGCGATGGAGCTTGTGTGCATTGGGGCGGGTAACCACTCCCCCTATACCGATCAGAAATCCTTGGTCGATATAAAGTTTGGCCTGCTCGTAACTGCCGCTGAAGGCGTGGATGATACCGCCGTGATGGGGGTGGTGATGCAGCATGTTGAGTACTGGCTGATGGGCCTTGCGTACATGGAGCAGTAGTGGGCGCCGGTAGCGGGATGCAAGTTCAAGCTGTTGCTGGAACAGAGTGATCTGCTGTTCCCGGTTCACCTCTCTGGAGTAGTAGTCGAGCCCGATCTCGCCGATGGCGATGATATCGGCTTCTGAGTCGAGCAGCTGCTCCAGCTGTTCAATTGCGTTGTCAGGGTGCTTTTTGATAAACAGAGGATGAAGCCCTGCTGCAATATGGAGGTTGGGATGCTGTTTACCCAGAGCCAGTGCAGATGACCACTGTGTGGTTGTGGTACCGGGAAGGATGATCTGCTGCACCCCCAACATCTTGCAGTGTTCAATGATCTGCTCTCGATCCGCATCAAATTGGGAAAAGTCGAGATGGCAGTGTGAGTCAATGAATGAACAGTCAGATGGTATAATCATCGGTAGTTACAGGCTCGATTGACGAACGTCAAAACGGGTAGTGGGCAGAGGTGGAAACTCTTGTGATGAGATGTTGAAATGGCCCCATCAATTCTTCAAATAGGTAATAACATTATGGATCCGGTTTCTTCGATTATGGCACAGCAGCACCGCCGCTGTGATGAGCACTTTTCCGAGATGGAAAATGCAGCATCTGCAGGGGATTGGGAGCAGGCTGAAGAGAGCTGGAAGAGATTCCACTTCGGCACGCTGGAGCACTTTAATAATGAAGAGGGGCTGCTGTTCCCGGAGTTTGAGAGCCGTACCGGAATGAGCATGGGGCCTACCCAGGTGATGCGGATGGAACATGAACAGATGCGTTCACTGCTGGATGGGCTGCAGCAGGCGATTGAAAATCGCTATGCCGAGCAGGTGTTGGGGGTCGGGGAGACGGTGATGCTGATGTTGCAGCAGCACAATATGAAAGAGGAGCAGATCCTCTATCCGATGATTGATGATGCGATGGGGCAGGATGAAGCGATCCAGTCGCAGATCAAGGCGCTACCCGAGTAGAGGGTATGGCCTCCAGTCCCGGGCAAAAGATCTGTGATGTACAGGAACTTCCGGCCCCGGAGCCTATGCAGGCTGTCCTCAAGATCATGGAGACGCTGGAGGCGGGCGAGTACGTGCGCATGATGCATCGGATGGAGCCGGTTCCGCTCTATGCGGTATTGCGGGATATGGGATATCAGCACCGCCTGTTTCTCGATGGCGAGGCCCCCTATGAGGTGATGATCTTTCGTAATGGAGATGAGCTGGCCGCTGACCGTATTGATGCGTTCTGTACCCTGTCCATCCAATAGTCTGTTTTTGTTGCTGTAAAAGAGAAGTGTTGTGATCAATACCGCCCATCTCTCTGTGGAGTCTGCGCCACCGCTCCAGATTCCCTTTCGTTTTATGTTGACGGCTCCGCTGTTTGGGGGGCTGTTTGCGTTGCTGCTGATATTGCATGGAGAGGGATTGGTTGTAAATCGCTGGAATCCACTGTGGATCGGTGCGCTGCACCTGATCAATATTGGTCTGCTGCTGATGCTGGTCAGCGGGGTACTGTTCCAGATGCTCCCGGTGGTGGGGGGGGTGCAGTTTCCAAAGGTACGTTCCATTGCACTGCTGTTGCATGCTGGTTTGACGCTGGGCCCTCTGATGTTTGCGGGAGGGTTCTTTTTCTCCCAGCCACTACTGTTGCAGTGGGCCGTGTGGGTATTGATGATTGGACTGCTCCCCTACGTCCTGCTCTTCATGGTTGCCATTTTTCGTCCTGAACGCCCCCCTGATCTGGTGCGGCTAATTCGTTATGCGCTCCCTTTTCTGCTGTTTCTGGTGCTGCTGGGGGGGATGCTATTGATGGGCTGGAGCAGTGAAGCGGTTGCACTGAAGCGAGAGTGGACCGATCTTCATGCGGTTTGGGGGCTGGGTGGATGGTTCACGCTGCTGCTGATGGCGACCAGTTTTCAGCTGGTGCCGATGTTTCAGGTGACCCCGGAATTTCCTCACTGGCTCAAACAGTGGATGGTCCCCTTTGTGGCGGTAATGTTGATGTTGTGGGGGTTCTCGATATTTCTGAAAATAGAAATTGGTCGCTCACTGCTGCTGGCGATGGCGGCGGCAGGGGTTGCATTGTATGGAGCGACCACGCTATATCTGTTGAGCAGGAGAAAGCGCAAGATCTTTGATACCACGGTCCTCTTTTGGCAGATTGCACTGAGTATGCTGACGGCGGGGGGAGGCTGGTTGGCTGTTACGCAGTTGATCGGAACGGAACTGCCTGCATGGCTGGGGGTGTTGTGGATCTTTGGAGTGCTGCTGCCGATGCTCTCTGGCATGTTGCTGAAGATCGCTCCATTTCTGGTCTTCCTCCATCTGCAGCAGCAGATGATTCGTGATCCAGAACAGATGGGCAATCTCGCCTCGTTGCCCAATCTATTCCAGATTCTGCCTACCCGCTGGGGCAGGATTTTGTTGGGGCTCTACCTGCTTAATGTTGTGGTGTTATTGTTGTCACTGTACTGGCCCGTGCTGTTTTCGTTGCTGGGTGTAGTGCTATTGAGCTTCTTCAGTTGGCTGGGATGGATTGTTTACCGTTGTTACCATGTTTATAATATGCGCGCTTTATAGCTGCGAGCGTGGTGGAATTGGTAGACACGCCAGATTTAGGTTCTGGTGCCGCAAGGTGTGAGAGTTCGAGTCCACTATATGGCACAGATAAAGTATGTAGTATCAAATACTTATAGTGATATTTCCCATTGGATGTCCAAAGAGATGTCCAAAATAAAACTCAATTTCAATGGGAAAATCGCAATGCAAAAAGTCCGCAATCTGTGGAAGAGTAGCCGTGGTATCTATTATTTCCGGATAGCTGTCCCCGAGCATTTAAGGGGGCACTTTGGCAAGAGAGAAATCAAAAAGTCCCTTAAAACCTCTGATCTAAGAGAGGCGAAAGCGAGGGTTGCCGGGTTTCGCTATCAATACGATATGGCTGTTATGGCAATCAATCGGTCTGTGGATCTGTTTCACGATCAGAGATTGTTTGAAACGAGCCCGGTTATTGATGATCTTATACCTTCGGACGCCCACGGCGGCGTTGTGAGGGCTGTTGATGGTAGGTCGACAATCACGTTACTTGAAGCGATAAGGCGCTTTGTGAGGGCGCATGAGGATGAATGGAGTAAGGGAACGCTCCAGAAGTATTGGTTTGAAGATGAAGATGGGAAAAGAAGCGGGGAATTGAGCTTCATTCTATGGGTTTTCGGCAATATCAGGATTGGGAGCATAACCCGAGACGCTGTCAGAGAGTTCAAAGACAATCTACTGAAGACTCCAAAGATGATTATGTCGGGGAAATATGCTGGTAAGTCATATCGGGAGGTTCTAGATTCCAATCATGGAGAGAGGTTTTACTCGATCAAAACCGCCCGCTCTCGCCTATCTCTGCTCTCTTCCTTGATGAAGTGGTGTCATGCAGAGGGGCTTGTGGGTGGGAATCCGGTCGAGGGAATCCATTACGGGAAGCAGACTCAGAAGAGGCTTGCTGCTCCAAAGCGCCAGCCGTTCACCGACTCTGAGCTGTCGGCAATCTTCAATGGCTACATCTATACTGGGGTGGAAACCAAGTTCAAAAAGAAGAAGTGGGAGAGCTTCCAGTTTTGGCTCCCTCTTATTGGCTTATTCTCTGGGGCCAGGATGAGTGAGATCGTCAAACTGCCAATTAAGAAGATTAAAAAGATCGATGACATTCATGTATTCAAGATCGAGGATACAAAGTCGGTGGCCGGAAATCGGATGATTCCAATTCATTCGAAACTGTTGGAGCTTGGTATTCTGGACTACGCAAAGTTTATGAAGAATGCGGGGCATGACAGGTTGTTTCCGGAGATTGAGCCATATGTCCGGAAGGGTGGGGCTGAAGATTGGAGTAGAGACGCTTCCAGATGGTTCAATAAGCACTATCGAAAGGAGTGTGGAATCGAGTGTTAACGATGCCAGAAACCCGCGCCTATTCGCCGCATCCCGCACAATGGCC
>CAYFOU010000011.1:0-24658 GCA_964344805.1 uncultured Piscirickettsiaceae bacterium
AACCTAACCTTTCAACATCGTCAGCAGCCTATTGATTTTGTCTTCAAGTTGTTGAGTTTCTCCGTGATCGATATCAGTTTTGATCTCGTTACTGAGATCGGTAATGGCGGGGAAGCCGAAGGTAGTGCCGCCACCTGCCAGTGCGTGGACGGTATCCCGTAACTGGGGCCAGTCTTTTGCGAGCATCGCTTCCTGAATCTCGCCATAGGCCTCATTACAGAACTGGTGGAAGATTGATATCGCCTCATCATCGATCAGATCATCAAAGCCGGAGTCGCCTCCATCCTCTTCGGTATCCTCCTCATCATTGGTGAGGAAGACGAAGGATTCGGGCAGCTCTTCGCGTAGCAGATCATTGTCCTCAATGATCTCCTCTGCCTGTGGAAGGTGCTCCTCCAGTACCCCATAGAGATCGCGGCGGTTGATCGGTTTGCCGATAAAGCCATCACATCCGGCGGCGAGGAACTGTTCGATGTTCTGTTGTGAGACATCGGCAGAGAGGGCGTAGATCGGAATCTCCGGCTCCTTCGCCTTGATCGCTTTTGCGGCATCGATACCATTCATTACCGGCATGTGGATATCCATCAAAATCAGATCAAAATGATCTTTCTTCACCTTCTCCACCGCTTCGGCCCCGTTTTTGGCAATCGTAACCTGGGCACCGCAATCCTCGATCAGCCGGTGGGCCAGTATCTGCAGGTAGGGGGTGTCCTCGGCTACCAGCACCAGCCCGGATATGGCGGGGCGCTCCAGCATGGTCTGTTCCGGCTTCTCCTCTTCAACCGGGGCAGAGAGTGTTGGCAGTGGAGTTTCGGAGAGTGGCAGGTTGAGCTTGATAAAGAATGAGGTGCCTTTGCCCGGTTCGCTTTCGTACCAGATTTCTCCATCCATCAGGTCGAGCAGGCTCTTGCTCATGTAGAGGCCGAGGCCGGTACCGCTGTGCTGTTTGGTGTTGGTGGAGTCTTCCTGCTCGAATAGCTGGAAGATCCTGCCTGCGGCCGCCTTGGAGATGCCGGGACCGTTGTCGGCAATCTCGACCAGAATTGCGCTCTCATTGTCTTCGGTGGTGGAGGTGTTCAGTGAGAGGTTTACTGCCCCCATCGGTGGAGTGAACTTGACCGCATTTCCCAAAATGTTGAAGAGAATTTGCGAGAAGCGCAGCTCATCACCCACCACCATATGGGAAAGGCTGCCATGATGTATGAATTTCAGGTCGATCCCTTTCAGTGAGGCCTGATCCTTGAACAGATCGATCATCTCATCGACTGTCTGATGCAGATCAAACTTCTTCTGCCCCAGTATCAGACGTCCGTTGCGGATGCGGGAGATATCGATCATATCGTTGATGATATACATCGTTGATTTGGCTGATGTAAGGGCGTTGTGCAGCAGCTCCTGCTGATCTGCCGTCAAGTCGGTCTCATTCAGCAGCTCGGTGTAACCGATCATGCTGGTCAATGGAGTGCGTAGCTCGTGGCTCATCATTGCCAGAAACTGCTCTTTCTGCTGGTTGATCTTCTCCGATTCCGAGAGGTTGACCTTCAGTTGATCCACCTCGTGCTGGATATCCTGTAGGTTGGTGCGGTTGGCGTAGATCTGCTTGTAGCTTTCGTCGACCAGATCGGCCAGTGCGATTCTGCGGCGTGCCTCGTGCAGGGTGTGTAGCAGCGTGGTGGGGTGGAGTGGTTTCAGCAGCTGGTAGAAGGCTCCAGCTCCCAGATAGGGGGCGGCCTTATCCTGCTGTTCCGGTGTCATCACCAATACGCTGATGATCGGGGTAAAGTTCTGGCGGGCGGACTGGATCCAGTCGCGGATCGGACAGTGGTCAGGAGATAGACACTCCTCAAGGATGGTCTGTAGATCAAACAGCACCACCTCGATTTCGCAGGAGGGCTGACTCACTTCATCAGGGACGGGTAGCAGAGTGAGTGCCTCGGCTACATGGGCGGCCTTTTTGGTCTGATAGCCACTGCTGGAGAGTATCTCTGCAGTGTAATGGCGGTCATTGGCATGCTGATCGACGATCAGTATGGTTGCATTGGAGTCAGTTGACATACGCTATATCGTATCAGGGGCTCCCCTGGATGTACTTGGCATATTGGCTATCGATCTGAAAGATGTGTTCCGTAATCTTGTTGTCGATAAACTGAAGGATTTCCTCGGTGGTCTCAGGTGGTGTGGTGGTCAGTTGAAATAGCTTCTGGGTGATTGCCTGATGGACTTCTATATGCTCCTGTAGTTGGGGGTATTTGTGCTGTTTCATTACCGCCTCTTCCAGACGGAAGTGGCTCATGGCGTGGGTGGCAAGCTCCTGCAGCTTCTCTGCAATAAAGTCGGGGTCGCTCTGCTGAGTTGTGGGAATCTGTTGCAGCTCACGGGCAAATTCAAAGATTTGACGATGTTGGGTGTCGATCCCCTCGTTGCCAAAACAGTACTCGTCCGACCAGACGAAACGATCTTCCCCCAACTCACTTCTGTTCTTGATATCACTCATCAGCTTTGTCCGCTAAAGGCTAAGGCAATCCCCCCTGTAGCTATATTGCCTAAGAGTAGCATAGCCCTGTTGCAGAAAAACAAAAAACCTTTTTGGGACTCTGTGTAATTTGTGAAAGTGCAATAAAAAAGGTGCTGGAGCGAGGTTCCAGCACCTTTTGATTGGAGGGAAAAGTCCCGGATTAGTGGTTCTCTTCCAGATTCTCCTCCAGATCCTGTGCCTCCATAAAGACCTTCTCTCCGGCGCTGATACAGCCCAGTGGAATCACCACTAGGGTCAGCAGGGTGGAGATGAAGACACCGAACAGTAGTGATACCGCCATCCCCTGGAAGATGGGGTCGAGCAGAATCACTGCAGAGCCGAGTACCAGCGCCAGTGCGGTAATCAGGATCGGGCGGGTTCTCGACTTGGCCGAGAGGATCACTGCCTCCAGCAGCGGAGTACCGGTACGGAACGAGTGCATGGTGAAGTCCACCATCAGGATCGAGTTACGCACGATGATACCGGCCAGTGCGATCCAGCCAATCATCGAGGTGGCGGTGAACTCCGCCTCCAGCAGCCAGTGGCCGGGGACGATACCGAGCAGGGTGAGCGGGATCGGTGACATGATGATCGCCGGGATCACGAAGTTGCCGAAGGCCCACACCACCAGCATGTAGATGCCGACCAGCGCGACGCCGAAGGCGATGCCCATGTCACGGAAGGTCTCGTAGGTGACGGTCCACTCGCCGCTCCACTCGAAGCTGCTCTGCTTGTCGTTCTCCGGAGCGCCGGTGTACTCACCGCTACGCAGGCTGACGCCATCCGGGGTGACGTAGCCCTTCTCCTCCAGAATGCGCTCGACGTCGAGCATGGCGTAGATCGGGGCACCGAGACGACCGACCGCATCGCCAACCACAAACTCCACAGCACGCAGATCCTTGCGGAAGATGATCGGATCACGTTGTACCTTGACGAACTCGCCCAGCTCCGAGAGCGGAATGGTGCGCTGGTCCATTGTCATCACCGGCAGATCGCCGAGGCGGTGCAGGTGGGAGCGCTTCTCGATGGGGATGGTCATAACGATATAGGTGGGCTCCAGAATCAGCGACTGGAAGATGGTCGCCGCTTCAAATTCACCCATCACCATCGCTAGATGCTGGTTGATGGTCTCTACCGAGATCCCCTGACGTGACGCCTTCTCGCGGTTGATGACAAAGCGCCAGGTCTCCATCTTGCTGCGCATCAGGTTGTCGACATCGGAGATGATGCCGGACTCGCGGAAGATCTCGGTCAGATCAGCAGCCACCTTGCGGCGGGTCTCTGCGTCGGGACCGTGAATCTCGGCAACGACGGTCTGCAGTACCGGTGGGCCCGGTGGCATCTCGACCACGGTGAGGGCCACCCCTTCAGCAGCGGCAATCGGCTGTAGACGATCACGCACCATGCTGGCGATATCGTGGCTGGTCAGCTCACGGGTGGTCTTGTCGGTCAATTGCACCGCAATCTCCGCCTGCCACGGGAACTGGCGCAGGTAGTAGTGGCGCACCAGACCGTTGAAGTCGAAGGGCTGTGCGGTGCCGATATAGTTCTGGGTGGCGACGATCTCCTCGATATCGCTCAACTGCTCCGCAATGCGGCGGGTGAAGTTGGCGGTGGTGGGGAGTGCGGTGCCATCCGGCATGTCGATCACCACGCTGAAGTTGGACTTGTTGTCGAACGGCAGCATCTTCACCGGTACCGCAGTGTTGTAGAAGAGGTACATCGCGGCAAAGAAGCTGGCGATCAGACCGAGCAGGAAGCTCCAGCCCAATACCTTGTTTTCCACCAGTGAGGTGATGGTCTTGCGGAAGAAGATGTCGAGTTTGGCGTCGATCTTCTCGTCACGTGCCTCCATCTTGTGCAGCTTCTCCATGCTGGGGACGATGCGCATCGCCAGCCACGGTGCGAAGACCAGCGCAGCAATCAGTGAGAGCAGCATTGCCACTGAGCCGAGTGCCGGGATTGGCTCCATATAGGGCCCCATCATTCCGCTGACGAAGCCCATCGGGATCAGTGCGGCGACCACGGTATAGGTGGCGAGTACGGTGGGGTTGCCCACTTCACGTACCGCATCGACTGCAGTACGGGTGTCCATTGAACCGGCCATCAGCCAGCGACGGTAGATGTTCTCCACAATGACGATGGCGTTGTCGACCAGGAAACCGATGGAGAAGATCAGTGCGAACAGGCTCACACGGTCAATGGTGTAGCCCATCAGCATCGAGACGAAGACGGTGCCGACCAGTACCACCGGTATGGTGAGCAGCACCACGATCGAGGGTTTGATGCCGAGGCTGAGCCAGACCAGGAAGGTGACCGCGCCGGTGGCGATAAAGAGCTTGAAAAGCAGGTCGTTGACCTTGGTGTTGGCGCTTTCGCCGTAGTTGCGGGTCACCTCGACGTGGACATTGTCGGGGATCAGGTACCCCTTGAGGTTGTTGTCAACCTCTTCCAGCACGCTGTTGACCACCGATACGCCGTTGGCGCCACGCTGCTTGGCCAGTGCAATGGTGACCGCAGCGGCATCCTGAGTGCGCTGTTCACCGGCATAGGCGGGGCCGGTGGAGAAGGTGACCATCTGCTTGGTCTCCTGTGGCCCTTCGACTACACGGGCCACGTCCCGCAGATAGACCGGGGTGCCGCGGTGCTGACCAACCACCAACTGCTCCACCTCCTCGATCTTGGAGAGGAAGCCGCCAGACTCTACAAAGAGGAACTGGTCCTGCATCTCTACCGTACCCACCGTATGGCCGGTGTTGGCAGTCTGGATGGCGTGGACAATCTGTCCGGGGCTGACCCCGAATCCGGCCAGCCGCTCCGGTAGTACCTCTACCCGCACCTGACGGCTGCGACCCCCGGTGACAAAGCCTACGCCGGTCTGCGGGAGCTGTTTCAGATGCTGCAATACGCTGACCCCGAGGGTGCGCAGGTACTCGTCATCCACCTCTTCCGACCAGAGGGTCAGGGTGACGGAGGGGACGTCATCCACCTCCTTCGGCTTCACTTGTGGCGGTTTGATCCCTTTGGGCAGCAGGTCCAGATTGGATTGGATCTTGCTGTGGGTCATCACGATGGAGGGCCCCATCGGCTCACCCACCTCGAACTGCAGGGTGATGATGCCGTACTCACGATCACTGGCGGAGTAGATGTGCTCCAGCCCGGGAATCTCGCTCAGCACCCGCTCGAAGGGGTCGATGATCTGGTTGGCCACCTCACCGGAGGAGAGACCGGGGGCGGGGAAGAAGATATCGATCATTGGTACCGAGATCTGTGGATCTTCCTGTCGTGGGGTGGCAATCAGCCCCCAAATACCCACTGCCATCATCGCAATGAAGAGCAGTGGAGAGAGTGGGGAGTGGATAAAGGAGTCGGCCAGTCGTCCGGCAAAGCCCAGCTCTACCTCTTCATGGGTCGCCTTCTGGAAGACCTTCTCGGGGATATCCTTGATCTCGACATGCTCGGGGAGCTGGTTCTCGGTTTTGCTGCCAGCATCTTCTTGTGGACGCTCCTCTGCGTCGCCGGGTTTCTTCTCGTCAGTCATGATTATTTTTGTGGATTCAGAGGTTTAAACCAGACTGCCGCCCCGGATGTGGAGGCGGCAGTGGTAGAGAGATTATCGGGTGGAGGTGGTAGTGGATGAGGGGTTGCTCATCACCCGCTCACCGCTGCGTACCCCGGAGAGTACGCTGGCCCAGCCGTTGTCGGCATTGTCGCCGATGCGCACCAGACGCATCTCCATGGAGCCATCCTCGCGCTGTACAAAGATGGCGGGAAGGCTGCCACGCCAGACAATGGCGGAGCGTGGAATGGTGACCAGCTCTTCGCCACTGGCGTTGGGATCGGGGATGATCACCTCGGTATACATGCCGGGGGCTGCCGGTGCATTGGCCGGGAGGTCAAACTTGACGGTGACCGTGTGGCCCATCATGTCTGCCATCGGGAAGATACGGGCCACGGTGATGGTGGTCATTGCGTCATTGTGGTCGAGGCGGGCGTTGAGCTGCATCCCCTTGTGCAGGCCGCGTACCAGACGGGCGGGTACCTCGGCGCGGATCTGCAGCTTGCTGGTATCGCCAAACAGGAACAGCGGTACCCCGGGCTGTGCAGGCTGGCCGACCTCGACCATCTTACGCAGGATCACCCCGTCGAAGGGGGCGATGATGGTGGCCTGCTCGATGTTCTCATCCAGCTCGCGGATACCGGCGAGCGCCTGATTGTAGGCGTTGTTGGCGGTCTCCACCTGAATATTCATACCGTAGAGGTTGGTCTGTCGCTGGGTTGTAGAGTCTCCTCGGCCACTCAGATTACGCATCGGGTTGGAGAACATCGTCATCATGCTGGGTACGCCGCCCATCATTGCGTTGGATTGGGCGTTGGGGTTCTCGATCTCGTTGCGCAACTGCATCTGTGCATTGCGGATACCGGCCTCGGCACTGGCGAGTTGAGCCTCGGCCTGAGCCCGCTTGGCCATCATTGCATCGATGTCCTGACTGGCGAGGCGGTCCCCCTGCTTGAATTGATCCCCCTCTTCACCGGCGAGGAAAAGCACGTCGCCGGGCATTTTGGCGACCAGATTGACCTCACGATGGGGGATTACAGTACCGCCCAGTGAGACGGTAGCGCCGACACGGCTGCTTTGAGCGGTAATAAACTCTGCTGTGGTGGCCGCCTCTTCAGCGATGGCAACCTGGGTGCTAGAGAGAAGAAGGATGGATGCAATAGCTCGTTTTATAACTGTTTTTTTCATTTTTCAGATCCCAACCCGGAATTTCGAAGAGACCCGATTGTATTCTTGCGAATACTTGAGTGTCAATGAGTATTGGGTAAGTCAGAAATAAAAAACCGTTATGAATCAGTAGGTGACATGCCTGTAATAAATGTGGTCTTGTAGCCTCTGCGCAGCTGCTGGTCACGCAGGGCAAACAGCGCCTCTTCGGCGTCCTCCCGGCACTCGTAGTGGATCTTCTTCAGCGTGGTGCTGCGAGCCCCCTGGGTACCGGACTCCCGAATCAGGGTCCAGCCGTCGATCATGTCCTCCTGAATCTGGATCTGGAAGAAGCGTGGCGGGGCACCATCCATCGGTGGAGTCTGCATGTAGATGCGCATCGGAGTCGATCAGATAACGTTTACAGGGTGAGAGGATTGGCCCGGTGCCAGTGCAGAATGTTGCGGAATACCTCGGGGTCCTTGGTCTGGGTTATCTCACCGGGACGGGGGAAGTGCATATCCAGCAGCCGGGAGAGCCAGAAGCGCAGTGCAGCGGCGCGCAATATGGCAGGCCAGGCGACTCTCTCTTCATCACTGAAGGGACGCTGTCGGCGATATTGATCAATCAGTGCACGGTAGCGATCTTTGTTAATGGAGCCATCCTCATCGCTGCACCAGTCATTGACGGTCACCGCTACATCATAGAGCAGCGCATCGTTGCAGGCGTAGTAGAAATCGATGATGCCGGTCAGATGGTCTTCGATAAACAGTGCGTTATCGCGGAACAGGTCGGCGTGGATGATCCCCTGGGGAAGAGAGAGCCGTGGCGTCTGCTGCTGAAAGGCGATCTCCACATCCAGTGCGGTCTGCTCGTCGCTATTGAGCTTGTGGCTGAGTTGCTGAATGGAGTCTTCACACCAGCCGATACCACGTGGGTTGTTGCGCTGCCCTTCAAAGTTATGGGCCATTGCGTGCATGCGCCCCAGTGCCTGGCCAATCTCGGCACACTGGGCAGTATTGGGGTGCTCTACACCGCTTCCCTTCAATCGCTGTACCAGTGCGGCGGGCTTCTCTTTGAGGTGACGCAGATAGTCTCCATCACGATCAGCAATGGGGTGGGCGCTGGGTACCTCATGCTCGGCCAGAAAGGCCATGATATCGAGGAAATAGGGAAGCTCTTCCCAGACCAGCTGCTCGAAGATGGTGAGCACATACTCCCCTTCGCTGGTGGTGACGAAGTAGTTGGTGTTCTCGATACCGGCCAGAATCCCCTCGAATGATTGCAGGGTGCCGACACCGTATGCCTCGAGGAAGGTGGTCAGCTCATCCTCGTTGATGGTGGTATAGACCGACATCAACGGTTACCGCTGGAGCCTTTCCAGTTGAACAGCTCCCACTGCGGGGTCAGCATGTCTTTATGGAGGTCGTTGTCCTGTTGTGGTTCGAGATAGGCGTTGCCACTGTGGGTGCCCAGACTGTACCCCTTTCTGCGCTGCTGCAAGGTGGTGCCAGGCGCACGGTTCAGCTCCTCCTCCAGAGAGCGCTTCTCCAGCTCGGGGGCCGGAATCGATACCATGGCCGGTGGCATTGGGGCCTCCACCTGTGGTTCAGCCATGACCAGCGGGGAAATCATCAACAGAGGTAGTAGTGCGCGTTTCATGTTTCAGGATTCCAAATGGGGCTGGCATCAATGCCAACAAGCTCTTCCTGATAAGATAATACGACAATTTGAAGCAGACTTCCCCCTTTCCCATGACAATGACACAGAAACCGCAACTGATTCTTGTGGACGGCTCCTCCTACCTGTTTCGCGCCTTCCATGCCATGCCACCACTGACCAACTCCAGGGGGCAGCCCACCGGCGCGGTCTACGGGGTGGTCAACATGTTGAAAAGCCTGCTGGAAGCGTACGCACCCGAGCAGGTGGCGATGGTCTTCGATGCCAAGGGCAAGACCTTCCGTAATGACCTCTACCCTGAATACAAGGCCAACCGACCACCGATGCCGGAGGATCTGCGCAGCCAGATCGCCCCGCTACACCAGATCATTGAGGCGATGGGGATTCCGATGATCGTCCATGAAGGGGTCGAGGCGGATGATGTGATTGGGACCCTCGCGAGCCAAGCGACTGAGCAGGAGATTCCGGTGCTGATCTCTACTGGTGACAAGGATATGGCACAGCTGGTCAACGGGCAGGTGACCCTGATCAACACCATGAACAACACCCTGATGGGGCCGGAGGGGGTGGTGGAGAAGTTCGGTGTCAAGCCGGAACGGATCATCGACTACCTGACGCTGGTGGGGGATACCTCCGATAATGTGCCGGGGGTACCCAAGGTGGGGCCGAAGACGGCGGTCAAGTGGCTCGACAAGTTTGGTTCGCTGGATGAGATCATCGTCCGTGCAGATGAGGTGGGGGGCAAGGTTGGTGACAATTTGCGTGGCGCATTGGCTCAGTTGCCGCTATCGAAGGAGCTGGTCACCATCCGCTGTGATGTGGAGCTGGAGCAGAAGGTGGGTACGTTGCAGCCCACCGAACCGGACTGGGAACAGCTGCAGCAACTCTACCAGCAGATGGAGTTCAAGCGCTGGCTCTCCGAACTGCTGGGTGAGGAGGCAGCGGCAGAGGAGGATGCCGCCGATGCGCTGCAGACGCTGGAGGTGGAGACGATCTTTACTCAGGATCAGCTTGATGAGTGGGTTGATCAACTGCAGCAGGCAGAGCTGTTTGCGATTGATACTGAAACCACCAGCCTGCGGGCGATGGAGGCGGAGCTGGTAGGGATCTCTTTTGCCATCCATGCGGGCAAGGGGGCCTATCTGCCGTTGGCCCACAATGACCTGCAGGCACCGCAGCAGCTCAATCGGGAGGAGGTGCTGGAGCAGTTGCGCCCATTGCTGGAAGATCCAGCGCCCAGGAAGGTGGGGCAGAATCTCAAATATGACGCCACCATCTTTGCCAATCATGGGATCACACTGCGTGGAATTGCCTACGATACGATGCTGGAGTCCTATGTGATCGACAGCACGGCCACCCGTCACGATATGGACTCGCTGGCACTGAAGTACCTGGGCCACAAGAACATCAGTTACGAAGAGGTGGCGGGCAAGGGGAAGAAGCAACTGCGTTTTGATGAGGTGCCGATCGATCAGGCGGCACCCTATGCGGCAGAGGATGCCGAGGTGACGCTGAGGTTGCACCAAACCCTCTGGCCCCAGCTGCTGGAGGAGCCGGAGCGGGAGCAGCTGTTCCGTGATGTGGAGATGCCGCTGCTGGAGGTGTTGGGGCGGATCGAGCGCAACGGGGTCAAGGTAGATGTGGCGATGCTGCAGCAGCAGAGTCAGGAGCTGGCCACCAAGATCGATGCGATCGAGAAGGAGGCCTTTGATGAGGCGGGCGACCCGTTCAACCTCTCCTCACCGAAACAGATTCAGGAGATCCTCTATGAGAAGCAGGGACTCCCGGTACTGAAGAAGACCCCAAAGGGGCAGCCCTCCACCGCCGAGCCGGTGCTTCAAGAATTGGCGCAGGACTACCGTCTGCCGCAGCTGATTCTGCAGCACCGCAGCATGAGCAAGCTCAAGTCGACCTATACCGACAAGCTGCCACAGGAGATCAATGCTCGAACCGGCCGTATCCACACCTCCTACCATCAGGCGGTGGCGGTGACCGGGCGCCTCTCCTCCTCCGATCCCAATCTGCAGAATATTCCGATTCGCACTGAAGAGGGGCGGCGTATCCGCCAGGCCTTTATTGCCGATGAGGGCAAGGTGCTATTGGCGGCCGACTACTCACAGATCGAGTTGCGCATCATGGCCCATCTCTCCGGGGATCAGGGGTTGCTGGAGGCGTTCCGTAGCGGAGAGGATGTCCATCGGGCGACCGCAGCGGAGGTGTTTGAGGAGGCTCCCGATGCGGTCACCACCGAGCAGCGTCGTAGTGCCAAGGCGATCAACTTTGGTCTGATTTACGGCATGTCCGCCTTCGGGCTGGCAAAACAGCTTGATACCACCCGCAATGTGGCGCAGCAGTATATCGAGCGCTACTTCGAGCGCTATCCGGGGGTGAAGGAGTATATGGAACAGACCCAGGAGCAGGCGCGACAGCAGGGGTATGTAGAGACGCTTTTTGGAAGAAGGCTCTATCTGCCGGAGATCAACTCCAGAAATGGTCAGCGGCGCCAGTATGCGGAGCGCACCGCAATCAATGCACCGATGCAGGGGACTGCGGCTGATATCATCAAGCGGGCGATGATTGCGGTGGACCGGGAGCTGATCGCCACGGACCTGGATGCAATGATGATCATGCAGGTGCATGATGAGCTGGTGTTCGAGGTGGCTGAGCGTGATCTGGAGCCACTGACCGTGCTGGTTCGTTCACAGATGGAGGCGGCAGCCACACTGGATGTGCCGCTGATTGTTGATGTGGGGAGTGGCACCAACTGGGATGATGCCCATTAAAAATTGAGAAAAGCGGGGAACTTTCTGATTTAAAGGGGGTCTATGGGCTGACTGAATTGGTTGTGATCATCATTCAGCCGCCCCGCTCAGGTCTCCTCCCTAGCCTGGGTGGGGCTCTATATCTTTTAGGCACCTCTAAAAATAGTGATTTTCTTGCAAGTGCAAGGAAGTACCGCACGGAGAACCGGAGTATATATTTGAATATATGAGGATTCGAGTACGGAACTGACGCAGTAATTGCGTGAAAAGTGCATTTTTAGAGGTGCCTTTTTGGCGCTTCAGTTAACCAATCGGTTATCCGGGCGCGAGCCTCCTCCAGTCCGGTCCCCTTGGTGGCGGAGAAGATCTGGGTGGTAATCTCCGGGAACTCCTCTTTCAAGATCCCCCGCACCTTGTGCAGGGTGTTCATCGCGGCCCCCCGCTTCAACTTGTCCGCCTTGGTCAGCAGGATATGGATTGGCAGGTCGATATAGCGACTCCACTCCACCATCTGACGGTCGTTATCGGTCATTGGGTGGCGGATATCCATCAGAATGATCAGCCCCTTTAGTGCCTTGCGTTCGCGTAGATATTCCCCCAGATTGCGCTCCCACTGTTGACGCACCTTGAGCGGCACCTTGGCGAAGCCGTAGCCAGGAAGATCAACCAGATAGCGGCTGTTATCCAGCGAAAAGTAGTTGATCAGCTGGGTGCGCCCCGGGGTTTTGCTGGTACGGGCGAGGCTCTTGATCCCGGTCAGGCGGTTGAGTGCGCTCGATTTTCCGGCGTTGGAACGCCCTGCAAAGGCGACCTCTGCAATGCTCTCGGGTGGGCAGCGGGAGAGGTTGGGGGCACTGGTGACAAAGGAGGCCTGATTCAGATTCATCGGCGCATTATACGAGGCAACTGTGGAAATGCACTTTTTTGCAATGGTTGATGGGGGAGTGAGGCTGATTTGGGCTATTTTTTGGTAATTTGATGAGTGGGGGATAGGGGAGACTCATGGAAAAAATTGCTCTTTCCATAAGATACTCTACAGGGGTAAGGTCCTGCTACAGCTTGCAGTTTTAGTCATTGCGAATATAATTACCCGTCTTCTATTACCTGTGCGGGTAGTCACCGCACGTAAATGTGGGCACGGAACCACTGTAGAAATTTTAAGGAACAGACAATGAAGAAGGTCGTTTGGACAAACACTCTGGTTGCAGCGGTAGCGCTGACCGTTTCTGGAGCAGCGATGGCTGCTGGTGATGTAAATGCGGGCAAGGCGAAGGCTGCAGTATGTGGCGCCTGCCACGGCATGAACGGTGAAGGTAATCCAGCCTTTCCAGATCCAATGAATCCAGGCAAGACCAAGGCAGTACCTTCTCTGGCGGGACAGGCTGCTGGCTACGCCGTCAAGCAGCTGCAGGACTTCAAGTCCGGCGCACGCAAGGATGCGCTGATGACCGGTCAGGCGTTGGGGCTGAGCGATGCCGATATGGAGAATATCGGTGCTTATTATGCAACCGTTGCCGGCAAGGCTGGCACTGCAGGTGATGCAGAGCTGATTGCCAAGGGCAAGGCACTCTATCAGGGGGGTGATATCGCTCGTGGTGTCTCTGCCTGTATGGCGTGTCACGGCCCGAATGCCGGTGGTAATGACCTTGCCAAGTGGCCTGCGCTGAGTGGTCAGCTGGATGGGTACACCGTTGCGCAGATCAACGCCTTCCGCTCTGGTACGCGCACCAACGATAGCAACAAGATGATGCAGGATGTTGCAAGCCGTTTGACCGATGGGGATATCTCTGCGATCACGGCATACCTCAACTCCTTGGGTGCGCCAGCACCAGCAGCAGCCCCAGTAGTTGCAGCAGCTCCAGCTGCCGCACCAGCACCTGAGGCGGCCCCGGCAGCGGAAGCCGCTCCTGCTCCAGCAGCCGGTGGCGGTAGTGGAGACGGTGCGGCACTGTTCAATGCCAGTTGCATGGCCTGTCATGGCCCTGCCGCTGCTGCGCTCAATGCACCGCAGTCTGGTGTGAAGGCCAACTGGGAGCCACGTCTGGAGAAGACGGGTGGTGTAGATGGCCTGGTTCAGAGCGCGATCGTTGGCGTTGCCGGTACGGCGATGGCGCCACGCGGTGGCTCTTCTCTGAGTGATGCAGAGATCAGGGCTACGGTAGAGTACATGCTGTCACAGTCTGGTCTGTAATCGAAGACGGTTGTTGATGCTGAAAGGGCTGCGCACTGCGCGGCCCTTTTTTTGTCTGAGGCTTTTGTGCCAAGTTAGGGAACCCGATATGATTCCAAGCTGTCATAATGAACCGGATTAACTGGATAGGGAGTAGTTCAATGAGAAGAGGATGGATCGTCGCAGTGGCCATGATGGTGGCTCTGTTCACTGGAGGTGTGCAGGCAGAGGATTTTATGGAGGGGGTGGAGTACACCCGTATCAGCAAGCCGCTGCGTACGGTGGAGCAGCCAGGCAAGGTTGAGGTGCGTGAATACTTCTGGTACGGCTGTCCTCACTGTTTCCGTCTGGAGCCAGAGATGCATCGCTGGCTGAAGGGCAATCCGAAGAACGTCAACTTCCAGATGCAGCCGGCTATTTTGGGTGAGAACTGGACACCTGCGGCACAGGCCTTCTATACCGCAGCACTGCTGGGGGTGCTGGACAAGATTCATCCCGAGCTGTTTGAGGGGGTCCACTTGGGGCAGGACCGCTCTCTGCTCAAGGATGTCGCTGCCATTGAGCGCCTCTTTGTCCGCTATGGAGTCTCTGCAGAGCAGTTCCGCAAGGTGTGGGGCTCCTTTGGGGTGCAGTCTCGGGTCAAGCAGGCTGTTCGTATGACTCGCAAGTCGGGTATTCAGGGGGTGCCTGCGGTGGTGGTTATTGGAGAGTTTCTGACCGATGCGGGCTCTGCGGGTAGCGTTGAGAATATGTTCAGGGTGATCGAGTATCTGGTGGCGAAGGAGTCTGTCACGGCACAGTAGATGACGCGGGTACAGCAGCGGCTGTTGCAGCAGCTGGCGGATGGGGCAACCCATAGCGGGACGGCGCTGGGCGAGGTGCTGAGGATCAGCCGTGCAGCGGTGTGGAAGCAGATTCAGGCGTTGCAGGAGATGGGGGTGGTGATCCTCTCCGAACCCCGTCAAGGGTATCGGCTGCCAGCCCCGGTCGCCCTCCTTGATACGGTGGAGGTGCTCTCTGCGGTGGAGGTTCCGTTACGGGCGCGACTGAAGCAGATTGAACGGATCTGGAGTTGTGATTCTACCAATAGTGAATTGATGCGCCGCCTCCATCAGGGGGTGGAATCAGGGATATTGTTGCTGGCAGAGCATCAGTCGGGTGGGAGAGGGCGCCGCGGCAAGCCGTGGATCTCCCCGTTTGGAGGCAGCCTCTATCTCTCGTTGCTATGGCGCTTTTCTGGTGGATTGATGGCGCTCAGCGGGCTTGGCATTGTGGTCGGCATTGCAATGGCGCAGGCGGTACAACGGCTGGGTGTTGAGCAGGCGCGGCTGAAATGGCCCAATGATCTCCATGTAGAGGATCGCAAGATGGGCGGTGTACTGATTGAATTGGAGGGGGAGAGTGAGGGGCCGACCGATGTGGTGATTGGGGTCGGACTCAATCTGCAGATTCCGCAACAGGAGAGTGGGGCGATCGACCAGCCCTGGAGCACTCTTGCGGATTATCTGGAACCGTTACCCAGTCGAAACCGGCTGGCGGCTGCGGTAATTAATCAGTTGATCCCCCTGCTGGATCGCTTTGAACAGGGAGGACTGGAGGAGCTGATGCCGGAGTGGGAGGCGCTGGATCGGGTGCATAATCAGCCGGTGGTGATCCATCAGGAGGGTGGTGCCATCCACGGTATTGCGCGGGGGATTGACCGCATGGGGGCGTTGCAACTGGAGGTTGATGGCGAGATCCAGAGCCATTACAGTGGTGATGTCTCGTTGCGGTTGCAGTAGTCGATGCTGTTGATTGATGCTGGTAACAGTCGCCTGAAGTGGGCATGGGCTGATCCGTCCGGGTTGGGGGAGGTCTCGGTATTGAGTAATGATGCTCTTGAGGAGGCATTGCTGTCTGCATGGCAGGGGCTGCCCGTTCCTGAACAGGTCTGGTTTTCCAATAGTGCGGGCCGATATCGGCAGCAACAGATTGCAACATGGGTAGAACAGTTGTGGGGGGGGCAGCCAACGGTGTTGAAGAGTGCCGTAGCTTGGCGAGGGTTGACCAACGGTTACCGTAATCCGCAACAGTTGGGGGTGGATCGCTGGCTGGGTCTGGTTGCTGGCTGGGTACGTACTCAAGATGCCTTCTGTCTGATTGATTGTGGTACTGCAATCACCATCGATTATGTTGATCAACGAGGTGAGCATCAGGGAGGGGTGATCTTTCCCGGAGTAGGGTCAACTCTTGAGAGGTTGCTGGAGCGGGCGCCGCACCTGAAATTGGGAGAGGAGGCTCATCGCCAGCGGCTGTTGGGGCGATCCACAGAGGAGGGATTGCGTGATGTGGAAGAGGCGGGGGCTGTGGAGGCGGTAAGGCAGCTGTTGTGGCAGATGGAACAACAGTATGGGTCATGCTCTATTCTATTGACGGGAGGGGATGCAGAGCGACTTTTGTCGATGCTGTCACTACAAACCGGGTACTTTCCTGATCTGGTGCTGGAGGGGGTATTACGGGTTGCCAAATCGGGGGGTTCTCAGTAAAATCCCCGCTCCTTGCCGCTATAGCTCAGCTGGTAGAGCAACGCACTTGTAATGCGTAGGTCCTCAGTTCGAATCCGAGTGGCGGCACCATACAGAACCCCTTTGATCTTAATAGGTTAAGGGGGTTTTTCTTGTCTGAGTGGTTTGGTTTTGAAAGATCAGGTTTTCTCTGGCCAACTTTGGATGGCAATATAGAGTAAGACAGAGAAAGTGTTCTCCTCTTTGATCAGCGTCTACAACTATGAGACTGCGCCATTTATGGGTGGAGTGGGGTGCTATCTATCCCCAACTCAGATTTAGCTCTCTATGGCTCTCCGCGCAGTCTTTGAGATAGAGGTTGATCAGTGTCTGGTAGGGAATTTCTTTTTCTTCAGATAGTGCTTTGAAGTAATCAATAACCTCATCATCAAGCCGGATTGTGATCTGCTTTTTATGACGTTTGGTATATGGATTCTGAACTGAGTCTGAGAAATCGTATTCTTCACGCATTATAAAACCCTCTGTACTGCCTTTGCTCCAACTTGGTTGCCTGTCTGGCCGATATGATTCTGATCGAATCTCCCTCTCTATAGCAGTGAGCAACAACCAAGATCCTTGTCCGGCTACTGAAACCCATTATCAAAAACCTGTCCTCATCCTCAGAGTGATCTGGATCAGCAATGAGCCGGGCCTGTTCATCATCAAAAAACCGTTTTAGCCTCTTCAAAGCTGACCCTGTGTTTTATCTGATTGCTCTGATTTTTGTTCTCATCCCACGAGAAGGATAGCTCTATCATGATTATACTGTAGTTACAATGTAATTATAGTCAAGCGTGGGCATTACGGTCAGCGTAACCGCCGATTCCGGGGAAAACCCGGAAATCGGTCATGATGAAATGGAATGGTCGGTCACGATAAAACGGAATCACCGGTCATGTTGGGCCAGAATACGCAGTTAATGCTGTCTGATGCGCTCTTCCAGATTAGGGGGGGCAATGAACAGGTAATTCTTTCCCTGCTTGGTCTTGGTCAATAACTTCAGCTTGTCAGCCATTGCCATCAGATCCCGGCGGGCAGTGTCGTAGGCAATGCCGTGGGATGCTTGGTGCTCATGGATGACATAGGCAAATCTGGGGTGCTTCAGTGCATGTCTCAGTAGGGCGAGTTGTCTGAAGTTCAGCTTCTTACTCAAGCGTGGGTTGTCTTTCAGCAATTGTTCGGCCTCGTTGATTCCCTTCATCTTGGTGTCCAGATAGTCATGCAGATCTGCAATGGCTTGGTGGATGGCGTCTATCTGGTGGATGATGAAATAGGTCAGATCGTTATCATCGGTTTCTGTGTGAAGGAATGCCTTGCTGTACTGGGCGGGGGCTTTCTTGATGATCCGAGATATTGAGATGTACTCCATCAACCAGTAGCCCTGACGGGCCATAGACCAGTAGAACAATGCTCTGGCAGTACGTCCGTTACCATCCACGAAAGGGTGATCGTAGGCCAGCATGAAGTGGAGCAGAATGGCTCTGATAACAGGGTGCAGGAAGTTCTCTTCTGTAGTGGAGTTTGCGAACTTGCACAGTGCTTCTACTCTCTCCTTCAGCTCTGAGGCATGAGGAGGCGTGTGTAGCACCTGCTGATCCCGGTTATCAATGACCGAGATCTCATCTGTATTAGAGCGTAGGCGGCCAGCCATCTCAGGAACATCAAGTGTTTTTTCAGTGAGAACTCGGTGAAGTTCAAAAATCATGGATGGAGTTAGATCCTCGTCCTTGATGTCTCTGATGAACTGCATCGCGTGGTAGTTGTTGTAGATCATCTGCTCGCTCTTTGTGCCAGGGTTTCTCCCTTGCCGGATCATCTCTTTGGCAACATGGCGAGTAGTGGATGCCCCCTCCAGCTGACTGGAGTTGATGGCCTCTTCAATCAGTGAACGGACCAGATAGGTGGTTCTGGTGTTTGGGTTGGTTATTGCGTCATTGGCCTGAATGGTCCCGGCTGCATTCATGTCCAGCCAGTGAAGCTCTTTCAGGATTGAAGGAGGGCTACAGTAATGAAACTTTCCTTGAAACTTATCTCGCAAAGGCGTGGGCTGAGTAATGCCGTTACGGCTGTGTTTGATGCTGGCCCACCATTGTTCGCTAGTAAGCTCTTCTGGAGGTGGCAGGTGGCGTAATTTGTCCCAATGTAAGTATCGCCCTTTTTCATCAGTAGGCCCCCACTTGCCACTGAATAATAAGAATGCCAGTTGATGGTTACTTTGTTCGATTAAGGTGTTTAATATTGGCTGAACTTTGGGTGGTTTTACTGGTATTTTCACTGCTATTTCTTGTTTGTAAACAACATGTTTTACTCTTTTAGGTGTGCGTGTATACTTATTTTAAAAATTAAGTATAAAGGGTCTGGTTTAGTATGCAAGAGCTTTTACTAAGCATCATTTATCCGCACAGCTTCACCACCTTCTCTTCACTGGTGACCTTGGCTTGAATGTAGGCGGCAGTCTTGTTGATGGTCTCTCGTAGTGTCTCGGTCTCGGTGTGGGTATATCCCCCTGTAAGTATTTCTCTTGTGTAATGTAAAAACCTCTATTTTTTATGTGTATTTTCAATATTAGCACTTGATTATGTCGTGGTATCGTATTAGATACTCTTAGTGAAGACGAGATTTTTCCCGTATAGAGGAGGAGTATCGGGCATGGAAGCATGGTCACGCAGAGCGTTTGTAAAATCAGGGATAGCCTCTCTGGCTGTCGCCACTGCTCCCTTTGTTTTTGTGCGCAATAGCTGGGCCAGACACTTCACCAATGATCCTGGTGATGCCGCTACCGTTACTTTTGGCTTCAATATTCCTCAGACCGGCCCCTATACTGATGAGGGCAAGGATGAGCTGCGTGCCTTCAGATTGGCGGTAGAGCATCTCAATGGTAAGGGGGATGGGGGAATGCTCAATACCATGAAACCCCTGCACCTGATGGGGGATGGGGTGCTGGGCAAGCGGGTCACCTTTGTGGTAGGCAATACACGAACCAACCCCAAATATGCATTGAAGGCTGCAAGGCGGATGGTCCATGCCGACGGTGTAGTGATGATGAGTGGGAGTGTCTCCTCAGCGGTGGCGATTGCACTGCAGAGAATGGCGCAGGATGCTGGGGTGATCTATATGGCCGGGGTGACCCACTCCAATGACACCACCGGGAAGGATCGTCGACGCTACGGTTTTCGCCACTTTCTCAATGCACAGATGAGTGGTACCGCGCTGGGACCGGTACTGGCCAAGGAGTTGGGGGATCAACGTGCTACCTACCATCTGACGGCAGATTACACCTGGGGATGGACCCAGGAGGCATCGATCAAGGAGACCACGGACCGGCTCGGCTGGCAGACGCTGAAGCGGGTGCGAACTCCGATCGGTACCACCGACTTCAGTGCCCATATCGAGGATATTCGCCAATCCGGGGCCGATACCCTGATCCTCAACCACTATGGACGAGATCTGGTCCACTCCCTGACCCAGATCACCGAGAGCAATATGCGGGACCGGCTGATCAATGGAAAGACGTTTGAGGTGGTGGTCCCGCTCTACTCGCGCTTGATGGCGCAGGGGGCGGGCAGTGCCATTCAGGGGGTGCTGGGTACCGTCAACTGGCACTGGTCCCTCAATGATGAGGGGTCGAAGGTGTTTGTGAACTCCTTTGCCAACCGTTACGGATTTCCCCCTTCGCAGGCGGCACATACCTGCTATGTGCAGACCCTGCTCTATGCCAATGCGGTAGAGATGGCAGAGACCTTCTACCCCCCCGAGGTGATTCGTCAACTGGAGGGGTTGCAGTTTGATGGCATGGGGAATGGTATTACCGAATATCGGGCAGCAGACCACCAGTGCATCAAGGCGGTGCAGGTGGTGCGGGGTAAGAGTGAGCCATCCGCATTTGATTTGCTGGAGGTGGTCACCGAGATTCCGCGTACACGGGTGAGCTACCCCCCCAGCCGTTTCCCCGGTACACTGGGGCCCTATTGATGAAGCTGCGCCCCCGTATCCTGTTGCTGTTGATCCTCTTTGGCTGGTTGCCGCTGGCGCTGTTCGCCCTCTTCTCCGATATCAAAGTGCGCAGTGGCCTGAAAGAGAATGCGGTCATGCACCTTGCCCATATTCGTGACCTCAAGGCGCTGCAGATTGAGAACTATATTGACGGGGTGGTGGATCAGGCACGGGTGTTGTCGCGCTCTCCGTTTCTGCTGCAACATATGGAGCACCTGCAGCGAGACTTCCATCAGTTGACCCCGGATCAGGCGCTGCTCCACTATGTCTACAACAACCCCCACAAGAGCCGGGAGCTCTACAGGCTGATCGATGCTGGAGATGGCAGTGAATATACCGCCCGGCACCGCTTGATGCACCCCTTTTTCAAGGAGTATATCGATGAGCTGGGGTTCTATGATCTGCTGTTGCTCGATCTGGATGGCAATGTGGTCTACAGCGTGATCAAGGAGAGTGACTACGCCTCCAATGTAGAGGATTCAGGGCTGGAAGACAGTGCGATGCAGCGCGCCTATCGGCAGGCGTTGCAGCATCGGGACCGCAACCATGTAGTGCTCTCCGAGGTTGAACACTACTTCCCTTCGGAGCTGGAGCGTACCGGATTTGTCGCCTCCCCGATCGAGGATGGTCAGGGTAGGCGGTTCGGTGTATTACTGTTGCAGTTCTCGATGGGGCCGATCAATGAGGTGATCAACAATACCCAGGGGCTGCACCAGGCCAGCAGGGTGATGCTGGCACAGCATAGCGGAGACCAGGTGCTCTTCCTCAACGAGACCGGATTCAACTGGAAGGAGCGCCAGCGGGTGGCAGAGTTCCAGCGTGAGGCGCGGGCGGGCAAGCGGGAAAATCCGATGGTCTATGCACTGCAGGGGAAGAGTGGGAGCCGCTATTTCCCCGAGAGCCCGCATGGGCAACCGCTGTTTGCGGCGTGGCAGCCGGTGAGCGAACTCAACTGGGGGTTGGTACTGCGGATCAGCGAAGATCATCTGTTGATGGAGGCCAACCGCGACCGGATGATCATGGTGGGGGTGTTGGGGTTGCTGCTGATGGTCATCTTCTCGGTGGCGTGGATGCAGTCCAGCCTGTTGAGTCGCCCGATTCGCCTGCTGCTACAGAACATCCAGCATGTTGGAGGGGACTACTTTGGGGTTGATCACAATATCGAGATGGCTCGCAAGGATGAGATGGGGGATCTCAATCGCAGCTTTGCCAATATGATGGCGGAGCTGGAGCACAATATTGATGAACGTGAGCACGTCCAGGAGAAGCTGATTGAGGCGGCAAAGAGTGCGGAGCGGGCCAACAAGGCGAAGGATGACTTTCTGGCGGCAATGAGCCATGAACTGAGAACCCCGTTGACGGCGATTATCGGCAATAGTCAGCTGCTGGCCGACAGCTCACTCAATCATCAGCAGCTGGAGCTGATCAACTCGGTTGAGGTCTCGGGACAAGGTCTGCTCTCGCTGATTAACGATATTCTTGACCTCTCCAAGATTGAGGCGGGCAAGTTCGAGATCGATCAGGGGGTCTATGACCTGAAGGGGCTGGTGGATGAGCTGAAGCATATCTTTACCGTCCGGTGTCGGGAGGCCGGTATCGACTTCATCATTGAGTTTGGACCGATGCCGCAATATCAACTGGTCGGTGATGGGCGTCGGGTAGGACAGATCCTGATCAACCTGCTGGGCAATGCCCTCAAGTTTACCGAGCAGGGGCAGGTCTCTCTCAAGGTGTGGAGTGACCAGCAGCTCCACTTTGAGGTGGAGGATAGCGGTATCGGCATGGCACCGGAGGTGCTGGAGCGACTGTTCAAACCGTTTGAGCAGGGGGATAGCTCGATCTCTCGCCGTTTTGGTGGGACCGGCCTCGGGCTCCATATCTCCTGGACGCTGGCCGAGTTGATGGGGGGAGAGATTACAGTGGAGAGCAGAGTGGGAGACGGCTCCATCTTCCGTCTCCGCCTTCCCTGTCACCAGAGTACGTTGCCGGTGGTTGAACAGTGCAGCAATACGCAATCACTGACCCGGGACCGCTTCCAGGGGCGTGTGCTGGTGGCGGAAGATACCCCGGAACTGCAGACTCTGGAGCGCCGCCTGCTGGAGATGGTCGGGGTGGAGGTGAGTGTTGCTGTCAATGGGGTGGAGGCGGTGGCGATGGCCACAGCACAGCCATTTGATCTGGTTCTGATGGATATGCAGATGCCGGAGATGGATGGCATCGAGGCAACCCGTGTACTGCGAAACAAGGGGTATGGTGAGCCGATCGTGGCGTTGACCGCCAATGTGATGCAGAAGCATCGAGATCTCTTCAGTGAGGCGGGGTGTGATGACTTCCTCAGTAAGCCGATTGACCGTCAGGAACTGATCCAGATTCTGCGCCGTTTCCTCAAGGCGGGTGAGACCGAGCGGATTCAATTAAGACCGGCAGTGCCGGATGAGGATATTGATGAGGGGCTGCTGGCGTTATTTGCCGAGCGTATTGGCGTACTGCATGATGAGCTCTCTGCTGCACTGAAAGCAGAGAATTGGGAAGAGGTGCATCATGTTGCCCACACCATCAAGGGGAGTGCAGCCTCCTTTGGTTATCCTCAGTTAACCACCTGGGCCGCTGTCGTCTGTGACCACTGTGATAATGATGAGATCAAGGCGGTTGCCCCGGCACTGAAGCCGCTGCTGCAGGGCATTGAACAAATCCTGGGCAGGAATTGATCTGGATGTTGATCTATATTGCACTTGCCATCATTTTATTGATGATCTGGACGGTATGGTAGGGAAGTATCATGACCATAGAGATTGTGCAGGAGCTGGGATCGGGTGTTGGAGGCGTTGGGGTGCAGTGAGAAACATGCTGTGATGTTGTGGTAGTCTCACCTCCCTTTTCACTGCAGAGAGTTTGAATTGATGAAACTGGAGATTATCCCTGTCACCCCATTGCAGCAGAACTGTTCACTGCTGATCTGTGAACAGAGCCATGAGGCGGTGCTGGTTGATCCCGGTGGGGATGCTGAAATGGTCCGTGAACGGATCACTGCTGCAGGGGTAAAACCGGTGAAACTGCTGATTACCCATGGTCATTTTGACCATGCCGGTGCGGCAGCAGAGCTTGCAGAATATTGGCAGATCCCGATCCTTGGCCCGCAACAGGAGGATGCATTCCTGCTGAAGACCATTCCAGAGTGGAGCCTCAACTACGGTATTGAGGGACGCAGCTTTGAACCGGACCAGTGGCTGTTGCAGGGAGATGTGGTCACCTTTGGTGAGGAGCAGCTGGAGGTGCTCCACTGCCCTGGTCATACCCCGGGCCATGTGGTCTATTTCCACCGTGAGGGGAATCTCGCATTTGTTGGAGATGTGCTCTTCAAGGGGAGTATCGGGCGTACCGACTTCCCGCGCGGCAACCACGGTGATCTGCTCGATGCGATCCATAACCGCCTCTTTCCACTGGGTGATGAGGTGGAGTTTGTTCCCGGCCATGGGCCGATGTCGACCTTCGGTGAGGAGCGCCGTTCCAATCCCTTTATCAATGGATAACTCCCCGTTTTTGGGGATGGTTTCGAGGCTGGGGCAAGTTTATACTTGCAGCCATGAACAGAAAAAACTTTTTGTGGGCGCCACTGCTGGTGGCACTGGCGGGGTGTGGTCAGTCCGGTGATCTCTATCTGCCGGATAACCTCAAGGCGGAGCAGCTTGAGCAGGAGGCCAATCGTGCAGCGACTGAGGCCAAAGCCAAAGCGTTGCGTGCCGAGGCCGCTACCCTGAAGGCGCGCCACCAGCGTGAGCAGGCTCTGCGTGCAACACTGGTTGAGCAAGAGGCCAAAGAGGCGGCGTTAAGAGCGGAGGGGAAGACCGAGGCGGCGGATGAGGCGCTGAAGGCGGTCAACGATATCCGCTACGACCTCGGTCAGCTTATCCTCGAGCAGCAGCGTTCCCGATAATACCCTCAACAACCCGTTAAGGAATTCCCAAATCATGTATCCCTATATCGAGAGAAAGGGGGGGGCACTTCATGTCGAGTCGCTTCCACTGAAATCACTGGCAGAGCAGTACGGTACGCCGCTGTTTGTCTACTCCGAGAACGCCATTCGCGACCAGTATGCCGCCTATGAGGCGGGCTTCAGCGGTCAGGATCATTTGATCTGCTTTGCGGTCAAGGCCAACTCCAATCTGGCGGTGCTGGCGTTGCTGGCAAAGATGGGGGCCGGTTTTGATATCGTCTCGGTCGGTGAACTGGAGCGTGTGCTGGCGGCGGGTGGTGATGCTGGCAAGGTGGTCTTCTCCGGTGTTGGCAAGC
>CAYFOU010000011.1:24668-28019 GCA_964344805.1 uncultured Piscirickettsiaceae bacterium
TTCGCTGTTTCAATATCGAGTCCGAGGCGGAGCTGCTGCGTGTTAATGAAGTGGCCGCAGAGATGGGGGTGAAGGCGCCGGTCTCCCTGCGCGTTAATCCCGATGTCGATGCCGGTACCCACCCCTACATCTCCACCGGTCTGCGCTCCAACAAGTTTGGGGTCACCATCGATGAGGCGCTGCGGGTCTACAAGGAGGCGGCCGAGCTCTCCAATCTGGAGATTGTTGGTGTTGACTGCCATATCGGTTCCCAGTTGACCGAGCTCTCTCCATTTGAAGACGCGCTGGACCGTGTGCTGCTGCTGATCGACCAGCTCGCAGAGGTAGGGATTACCCTGCACCATATCGATGTGGGGGGGGGGCTTGGTATCGACTACCAGAATGATAATCCACCCACCCCGCAGGCCTATGTGCAGGCAGTCATTGCCAAGCTGGAGGGGCGTGATTTGGAGATCATCATGGAGCCGGGTCGTGCGATGGTTGGCAATGCAGGTGTCATGCTCACCACCGTCGAGTTCCTCAAGCAGGGTGAGGAGAAGAACTTCTGTATTGTCGATGGGGCGATGAATGACCTGATCCGTCCTGCCCTCTACAGTGCCTGGCAGAATATCGTGCCGGTCGAGGAGTGTAGTGAAGGGGAGGCGGTCACCTATGATGTGGTTGGACCGATCTGCGAGACCGGTGACTTCCTCGGCAAGGAGCGTGAGCTCAATGTAGAGCCGGGTGATCAACTGGCGGTGCTCTCCTCTGGTGCCTATGGTTTCGTGATGAGCTCTACCTATAACTCCCGCCCCCGTGCCGCTGAGGTGATGGTCTGCGGGGAGCAGCAGTGGCTGGTGCGCGAGCGTGAGACCATTGCATCACTCTATGCCGGTGAGCATATCCCGGAGTAAGTGATGAAGCTTAGATTTACCAAGATGCATGGTCTGGGCAACGACTTTGTCGTGATTGATGCCGTGACCGAACCGTTTGAACCCACCACCGAGCAGGTCCGCTTTCTGGCCGACCGCAACTTCGGTGTCGGTTGTGACCAGCTGTTGCTGGTAGAGCCGCCGCGTGACGAGAATACCGACTTTCGCTACCGCATCTGGAATGCAGATGGCGGTGAGGTGGAGCAGTGCGGCAATGGTGCGCGCTGTTTTGCCCGCTTTGTCCATGACAAGGGGCTGACCCAGAAAGAGGAGGTGGTGGTCGAGACCGCAGGTGGCATCATCACCCTGAAGATTCAGTCCAACGGCTGGGTCACGGTCAATATGGGGGCGCCGATCCTCAATCCGGCCGATATTCCGTTTGTTGCCGATGCGCAGGCCGCCAGCTATGTGCTGGAGGTGGAGGATGAGATCCTCAACGTTGGCGCGGTATCGATGGGTAATCCCCATGTGGTGGTCACTGTCGACAAGCTCAATGATGCAGTAGTCGAGCGTCTGGGGCCCAAGTTGGAGTCCCATCTGCGTTTTCCGCAGCGGGTCAATGCCGGCTTTATGGAGATTATCAATCGCAGCGAGATCAAGCTGCGGGTCTATGAACGGGGTGCTGGGGAGACCTTGGCATGTGGCACCGGAACCTGTGCTGCGGTGGTGGCTGGTATCTTGCAGGGCAATCTCGACCATGAGGTAAAGGCGACCCTGCTCGGAGGGGAGCTCTCGATTCGCTGGGAGGGTGAAGGGCAGCCGGTGATGATGACCGGTCCGGCAGAGACGGTATTTGAAGGGGTAATTGAGTTATGAGTGAGGCAGTAACAGCGGAGGCCGTTGCCGATTTTCTGCGGGAGAATCCCGAGTTTCTGGTCAGTAACACGGTACTGCTGCGTGAACTGGAGATCCCCCATGACAGTGGTGGAGCCACCTCGCTGATTGAGCGCCAGGTGGGGCTGCTGCGTCAGCAGAATGGTCATTTGCAGAACGAGATTCGCAACCTGCTTCATGTTGCACGAGAGAACCACAAACTGAGTGACAACATGCACCAGCTTTCGCTGGAGCTGCTGGAGTGCGAAGATCATGATGATGTGATTGCAGCCCTTTACGAAAGCCTGCGGGAACATTTTGGTATCGAGCAGGTGGTGGTGCTGTTGCCACATGGTGAGACTGAAGAGACCCATGAGCAGTTTGAGGAGATGATGCACGACAGCGTACCGTTCTGCGGTCAGCTGGAGGAGGAGCAGCGCCATACCCTGTTTGGTGAAGAGATGGAGCATGGTGCCTCGGTTGCTCTGCTGCCGCTGGGTGAGTTTGGGGCGCAGGGGGTGGTGGCGCTTGGTAGCTCCGATCCGGACCAGTACCACGAGAAGATGGGGACCCACTTCCTGCAGCAGCTCTCTGCGCTGGTGAGCCGGACCCTGCAGCGCTGTGGCACCCCGTGATTCTGAAAAGATCGTAGACTGGATTGGCCGCTTTATCGGCCATCTGCAGAACGAACGGCGCCTGTCGCCCAACAGTGTCGCCGGTTACCGCCGGGATCTGGCCCACTTTGAACACTACCTGCAGGAGCGCGCTGCCCACTTTCTCCAATTGACCCCGCATCAGCTGCGCGACTTTGTGGCGTTGCGCCATCGCAAGGGGATCTCCAGCAAGTCGATTCAGCGTAATCTCTCCGCCATTCGCACCTTCTACAACTACCTGCTGCGGGAGCAACAGGTGGAGTTCAATCCCGCTACCGGGATCTCCGCCCCGAAGGGGGGGCGCAAGCTTCCGGCAACCCTTGATGTGGATCAGATGGAGGGGCTGTTGAGCGGGGGGGATCCGGAAGATCCGCTTTCGCTGCGTGACCATGCGATGTTCGAGCTGATTTACTCCTCCGGGTTGCGGCTCTCGGAGTTGGTCAACGCGGATTGTGGGGCCATCAACTGGGATGAGCAGAATATCAGCGTGGTGGGCAAGGGCAACAAGGGGCGGGTGGTCCCGGTCGGCAGCAAGGCGCTGCAGGCGCTGGAGCAGTGGCTGGTGCTACGCAGTCAGCTGGCGGCAATAGGTGAGGAGGCGCTCTTTGTCGGGCAGCGTGGCAAGCGCATTGCGCAGCGCACGGTGCAGCAGCGCCTCTCCAGTCTGGCGAAGGAGAAGGGGATCAGTCAGCGGGTTCACCCTCACTTGCTGCGCCACTCCTTTGCCAGCCACATGCTGGAGTCAAGCGGAAACCTGAGAGCGGTGCAGGAGATGTTGGGGCACGAGAATATCAGCACCACCCAGATCTATACCCATCTTGATTTTCAGCATCTGGCCGAGGTCTATGACAAGGCCCATCCGCGTGCCCAGCGCAAGAGCAAACAGAAAACCTTCAAGCCTGAGGACAAGAAGGATTAGGGAACCTCTGAACAAGTCTGGGCAATTTGGATTACGTCCATAGTGCCCAAGATCA
>CAYFOU010000012.1:0-26568 GCA_964344805.1 uncultured Piscirickettsiaceae bacterium
GATTGTGGAGGGGATTGCAATAGCGCCCTCTCAGGTGTTGGTGGGACAATAATAAAATTGACTGTAGCTGTTCAGATTGCTTCTGAAATTCGCCAGTGACCGCCTAAAGGCGTTGTTACACTTCAAGGCAGAAAATGTGAGTTTACAGGTGTAAATGATCATTTTTGAACGCTGAAATGGTGAATTTCAGGAGGGAGCTGAATAGTTACCCAAGAATAGTTATCTAAGGGTTTAAGGTGAAACAGGAGCTTTGTCGAAGATGGTGAAGGGAGAGCTGAAATCGAGTGATCAGGAGGTGAGTTCCGGGAACCGTGCACTGTTGATTGATGCACAGGAGTCTCGGGCGCAGAGTCTCCGGTCCATTCTCGGTTTTATCGAATGGGGGGAGATGGAGTGGGCTGCGACGCTTGAGGAGGCCGCCCCTTATCTGAAGGGTGAACAGGAGCCGCTTTCACTGGTCTTTGTCGGAGAGGTGGAAGAGACGGACGCAGAGGCCCGATTCAAACAGATTCGTGAGCTGGATGATTCGATTCCACTGCTCTTTTTGCAGGAGGGAGAGGCGTCTTTCGAACTGGAGCATGGTGTACAGGATGGGGTGCTGGGTTCCCTGGTGATGCCGATCAAGCAGTCTCAACTGATTACACTGCTGGAGCAGACGGCGGCCTACAACAAGCGGCGCAAGAATCGTGCACGCAAGGATGTGACCGGGCTCTTCCCGGAGATGATCGGCAACAGTGCGGCGATGAACAAGGTGCGCCAGTTGATGGCGCAGGTGGCGGAGTCGGATGCCAACGTATTGATTCTGGGTGAATCCGGTACCGGCAAGGAGGTGGTGGCGCAGAGCCTGCACCGCTATTCGCAGCGCAAGGGCAACGCCTTTGTGCCGATCAATTGTGGTGCCATTCCGGGAGATCTGCTGGAGAGTGAGCTGTTCGGCCATGAGAAGGGGGCCTTTACCGGTGCGGTGACGGCGCGCAAGGGGCGTTTTGAGCTGGCTGAAGGGGGGACCATCTTCCTTGACGAAATTGGGGACATGAGCCTGCCAATGCAGGTGAAGTTGCTGCGTGTGCTGCAGGAGCGCATCTTCGAGCGGGTCGGGGGGGTCAAGAGTATCGAATGTAATGTGCGGGTGATGGCGGCGACCCACCGTGATCTGGAAAACAATATTCAGGACGGCAAGTTTCGTGAGGATCTCTTCTACCGTCTCAATGTCTTTCCGATTGAGTTGCCACCACTGCGCGAGCGCAATGGGGATATCCCGCCACTGCTGGAGGCGATGAATGAGCGTCTGGAGAGTGAAGGGCGCCCGATATCCAGATTGATGCCGAGTGCGATCTATGCACTCTCGCAGTATGCCTGGCCGGGCAATGTGCGTGAACTTTACAATCTGGTGGAGCGGCTCGGGATTCTCTATCCAGGAGAGGAGGTCGAGGCGGTGGATCTGCCTGAGCGCTACTATCCTGAAGATATGGAGATTCCCGACATGCCGGAGCCGGTGGTGGCAGAGCCGGAGAAAGAGGAGAAGCTGTTCTGTGAGGAGTCGGTCAACACCTTTGAACAGGAGCCGATTCTCCCTTCCGATGGTCTTGATCTGAAACGCTATCTGGCCGCGCTGGAGGAGGATCTGATCCGTCAGGCGCTGATTGAGTGTGACGGGGTGGTGGCGCAGGCTGCCAAGTTGTTGAATGTGCGGCGGACCACGCTGGTTGAGAAGATGAAGAAATACGATCTCAACCGTAACGAAGTTCAGTCGTAGCAGGTTACTCACTACTGTGACGCAAGAGGCTGAAGAGATTACCCAGCCGGGGGCAGCCCCTCCGCTGGATCCGGTGCTGCAGCAGAAGCGGCTGCAGGAGCTGGAGAGCGCCTTTGTTGAATTTGCCAAGATGTCCGAGGGGCTGGAGGCCTCCTATCAGGCGCTTCAAGATCAGGTGGCGGATCTTACCGAGGAGCTGGCTGCAGCCCGCAGTGAGCGGCTCAAGCATCTGCAGGAGAAGGAGAAAATCGCCAACCAGTTGGCGCGGCTGCTCGACGCACTGCCCGGTGGTGTGGTGGTAGTGGATACCGAGGGGACGATCCAGACCGCCAACCCTGCGGCCCACTCCTTTTTTGAAGGGGAGTTGGAAGGGCGCCACTGGCAGCAGGTGCTGGAGCAGCATCAGGAGCTGGAGGGCTCTGCGCTGGAGAAGGATCTGATGCTGAAGAGTGGGCGCATTCTGGAGCGCTCCAGCAGCCACCCGGAACAGGGGGAGGAGATTCTGCTCTTCAGTGATGTGACTGAGACCCGAAAGCTGCAACATAACCTTGACCAGAATCGTCGTCTCGCCTCGATGGGAGAGATGGCCGCCTCACTGGCCCATCAGGTGCGTACCCCGCTGGCGGCGGCGCTGCTCTATGTGGCCCATCTGGAGAAGGATCAGCTCAGTGACCAGAAGCGGCAGCAGGTGGCAGAGAAGCTGCGCTCCCGTCTCCACCATCTCAACGGGTTGATCAAGGATATGCTCCACTATGCCCGTGGCGGCAGCTCCAGTACCGAGGACATTGAGGTGGGCAGTTTTGTTGATGCGCTGCAACAGACGGTAGAGGAGGAGGTGAAACGGCGTCTCAAGGGGACCTTTACTCTGGATATCCAGGTGGCTGAGGATCATCTCTTTGTCGGTAATCGGGAGGCGCTGATCACCTCGCTGCAGAATCTGGTCAACAATGCAATCGATGTGAGTGAGGGGGAGGTCAATATCACCTTTCGCATGATCCCGACGGCAGCGGGGGGGCTGGAGTTGCAGGTGGAGGATGATGGCCCCGGGGTGCCCAGAGAGAAGCAGGAGCAGATCTTTGAACCCTTCTATACCAGCCGTGCCCGTGGTACCGGCCTTGGATTGGCGGTGGTGAAGGCGGTGGCGGATGCGCATGATGGGGAGATTCAGCTGGAGTCGGTGGAAGGAGAGGGGGCACTGTTCCTGATTCGCCTGCCAGCCCCGAAGCGCACTGAGTTCGAAGAAGAATGATTGTGTAGGATATGGAATAATAGAGGGCAACGGATTGAATATCAGGAAGGTTGAAAAAGGCTTATGAATGGCGCACGTACCCTCTATGGATGGATGTTGGCCCTGCTGCTCTCGATGGCGGTATTTCCGTTAGCGGCGGAAGAGGATGAAGAGCCGCCGATTCCGATCAAGGAGTATATTGGGTTGGGTAAAGAGCCTTTCAAGGTCAATCTCAGTGGCAAGGGGGAACATGTGATGGTGCTGGATGCACAGCTCTACGTGATTACCACCCGAGCCAAGGATGGGATCAAGGCTCACCTGCCGAAGATCCAGAATGATGTGCTGGAGCTGCTGGGAGAGCAGACCTTCAAGAACATGAAGAAGACCAAGCACAAGAAAAAGCTGCGCAAGAAGATGTTGAAGCTGATCCGCAAGGTGATGGAGACACGTGAGGTGTTGACCACTCCGGAGAAGCAGGAAGAGATTGCCGAGGTGATCTTTACCCAGGTACTGCTGCAGTAATTGAAGAACAGGAGCGTGACGGAATGAGCCATTCCAAGGTATTGATTGTTGAGGATGATCCAGATCTGCGCGAGGCGCTGGTGGATACCCTTGAGCTGTCCGATTTCGAGGTGATGGCGACCGAAAATGGTCACGAGGCACTGGAGTGGATCGAGAGTGAGGAGATCGGTATGGTCTTCTCCGATGTGCAGATGGACCATATGGATGGTCACACCCTGCTGAAGACCATTCGGGCCCGGATGCCGCATCTGCCGGTGGTGTTGATGACCGCCTACGGCACCATCGACAAGGCGGTGGAGGCGATGAATGATGGTGCAGTCAACTATCTGGTGAAGCCGTTCGAGGCAGAGACGCTGCTGGAGGCGGCCGAACAGTATATTGATCGAGATGCCAGCTCTGATGATGACTTTGTCGCCAATGATGACAAGAGTCGTGAGGTGCGCTCAATGGCGCAACGGGTGGCCGAGAGTGATGCCACCATCATGATCATGGGGGAGAGCGGTACCGGCAAGGAGGTACTCTCTCGCTATGTGCACAAACACTCCAACCGCAGCAAGGGACCGTTTGTTGCCATCAACTGTGCGGCGATCCCCGAGAATATGCTGGAGGCGATGCTCTTCGGTTATGAAAAGGGTTCATTTACAGGGGCCTACAAATCGAGTGCCGGCAAGTTTGAGCAGGCGCAGGGGGGTACCCTGCTGCTCGATGAGATCTCCGAGATGGATCTGCTGCTGCAGGCCAAGCTGTTGCGTGTGCTGCAGGAGAAAGAGGTGGAGCGCCTTGGAGGCAAGGAGCCGATTCCACTGGATGTACGAGTACTCTGTACCACCAACCGTGACATGAAAAGAGAGGTGCAGGAGGGGAACTTCCGTGAGGACCTCTACTATCGTCTCAATGTCTTCCCGCTGGAGCTGCCCGCATTGCGGGAACGCCCTAATGATGTGGTGCCGATTGCCAAGCGGCTGATTCAACGCCATGCGCCAGCCGACCAGCCGGTGCCTGTACTCTCCTCCGAGGCTGAGGAGAAACTCAAGATGCACCAGTGGCCCGGTAATATTCGCGAGCTGGAGAATGTGGTGCAGCGTGCATTGATTCTGCGGCGTGGCAGCGAGATTCAGCCTGCCGATCTGTTGATGGAGATGAGTACGGTGATCCCGGCAGCGGCGCCGCCTGCAGAAGAGGCAGCGGTGGTACCCCAGGTCACTCCACAGACCGAGGCACCGCCTGCCGCACCAGCGGCAAGTGCTCCTGCGGCGGCAGGGGGCAAAAGCCTGAAGGAACAGGAGACCCAGATGATCCTTGATGCACTGGCAACCTGCTCAACCCGGCAGGAGGTTTCCGAGAAGCTGGGGATCAGCCCACGTACCTTGCGTTACAAGATCGCCAAGCTGAAGGATGCGGGATACGATATTCCCGGTTAACGGCGGAAATGGCATGAATCATGCGTTGTTTCGAGTACAAGAGTGGCAAATGCCAGAAATTGGACGATAATAGAGTTACAAAGAGCGTCATGATGTTTGACCAAAGCGTAAATGGAGCGGATAAGTGAATGATTTAGAAATGAATCGGCTGTTGACGCAGATGCGTACCCTCTCCAATGAGGTGAAGGGGACTTCATCCACTGCACCGGCAACTGAAAGCACGGGGGCTGCCGATGGCCCGGACTTTTCGGCACTTTTGAAAGAATCTGTCAATAAAGTCAATGAGATGCAGAAGGAATCCGGGGCGGCAAAAACTGCCTTCGAGCAGGGAGACCCCAATACGGATCTGGGTGAGGTGATGGTTGCGGTACAGAAAGCGGACGTATCCTTCCAGGCGGCTACCCAAGTGCGTAACAAATTGATTACAGCCTATCGTGAAATTATGAATATGCAGGTATAATCAGTTGCTTGTGTATTAATTTTAAACTGTAATCAGAGCTGATGGCCGAAGAAGAAGCAACGTTGGGTGAGGCTCAAGAGCCGGAAGCCCCCAAAGGTCCACTGGAAAATCTCGCCAATCTGCCGGTAGCCCGGCAGATTGGCGTTATGGTTGCGTTAGCGGCAAGTATTGCCATCGGCTTCTGGGTGGTGCTCTGGTCACAGGAGCCAGACTACGCCATCCTCTTCAATCAGGTCGATCAGACCGAAGTCAACGAGATTGTCGCCTCTCTGGATGGTGCACAGATCCCCTACAAACTCAATATGGCGACCGGAGCGATCCAGGTGGAGGCCGGTGAGGTCAATCGGGCACGGCTGATGCTGGCCGCCAAAGGGTTGCCGAGGACGGCGCCTACCGGCTTTGATGTGCTGGAGAAGGATGATGGCTTTGGTATCAGTCAGTTCCGTGAACAGGCCCGCTACCACCGGGCGATGGAGGGGGAGCTGGCACAGTCGATTGCCTCGATTCGTAGCGTAAAGTCGGCACGGGTCCATCTGGCGCTGCCGAAGCAGTCGGTTTTTGTGCGCAAGCGGACCCCGCCGAGCGCCTCGGTGGTGGTCGATCTCTACGCTGGTCGTACTCTGGAGAAGGGCCAGGTGGCGGCCATCGTCCATATGGTGGCCTCCAGTATCCCCAATCTGGAGTCGGGACAGGTGACCGTAATTGATCAGGCGGGGCGTCTGCTCACCTCCAGTGATGATAACGAGATTGCCCTCTCCACCAACCAGCTCGACTTTGTGCGTAATCTGGAAGAGAGCTATGTGGCCCGTATCCAGAATATTCTTGGGCCGATGATGGGGGCGGAGAATGTACGTGCACAGGTCTCGGCCAAGATTGATTTCACCTCGGTGGAAGAGACGCTGGAGGACTACACCCCGGAGACCAATGCGATCCGTAGTGAGCAGCTGCGTGACGAGCGTTCCGGTCAATTGGGTGCGATGGGTATCCCCGGTGCATTGACCAACAATGCCGAGGCATTGGATGATGAGGAGGGTGGAAAGCTGGATGGCTACAACAACTCCAGCAAGACCCGTAACTACGAGCTGGATCGCATGCTGCGCCACAGCAAGAAGGCGCCTGGCGTACTGCAGGCACTGTCGATTGCGGTGGTTGTGGATGAGCCGTTTGAAGAGGTGGAGGCGGCACCGGCTGCTGCCGAGGGTGAGGCTGCTGCTGAAGGGGAAGAGGGTGAGGCTGCTGCGCCACCACCGGCACCGAAGCGTCGTCCGCTTACACCTGAGGAGATTGAGAAGATCCGTTCGCTGGTGAAGAATGCGGTCGGCTTTGATCAGACCCGTGGAGATACCCTGACTGTAACCAGCGCCCAATTCCATGTAGAGAAGGTGGAGCCGCTGCCTGAACTGCCGATCTGGGAGCAGTCCTGGTTTGCGCCACTGGCGAAACAGGTCTTTGCCGGTCTGGTGGTCCTCTCCCTGATCTTCTTCGTATTGAAGCCGATGGTGGGTGGGCTGATGCCTCAGCCTGCGATTGCTGGTGTGGCCGGTGCTGAAGGGCTGGCCGAGGGAGAAGAGGGAGTCGCAGGTGCTGCGGCTGAAGGCGCGGAAGAGGCTGCTGCCAAAGAGCTGGACGAGATTCTGGATGGTGATATGCCACCTGGCTATGAGGACCGCCTGGCCGCAGCGCAGCAGATCATCAGTGAGGATACCGATCTGGCGACGTTGGTACTGAAGAACTGGTCTTCGCAAGAGGAGGAGGTGGTCTGATGGCTGAGCCCGATATTACCCGTTTCAGTGGAATAGAGCGTACAGCGGTGCTGCTGATGGCGGTCGGTGAGGATTCCGCCTCCAACATCCTGAAGAATATGGACCCCAAGGAGGTGCAGGAGCTGGGGTTGGCGATGTCTTCACTGAAGAACGTCACCACTGATGAACTGCGCGGGGTGCTGGGCAGCTTTATCAAGGACACCAAGGGCATCACTGCAATGGGGATGAACTCGGATGACTACATCCGTGGCGTACTCTCCAAGACACTGGGGGCCGACAAGGCCGACAGCCTGCTCAACCGCATGAGCCTTGGTTCCAACAAGGGGCTGGAGGCGCTGAAATGGATGGATGCCGGTGCCGTGACCGAGATGATCCGTAATGAGCATCCACAGGTGATTGCCGTGGTGCTCAACTTCCTCGAAGATGAACATGCCGCACAGGTGATTGGCGGCTTCCCCAAACGATTGCAGACCGACGTGATGTTGCGACTCGCCTCTGCAGAAGGTATCCAGTCGGAGGCATTGGTTGAATTGAACAACGTATTTGACAAGGTGGCCTCCTCCAGCGGCCACACCTCCAATGATGTCGGTGGTGTCTCCACCGCAGCCAACATCCTCAACTACGTACAGGGTGGTATCGATCAGGATATTCTCGCCGGGATTGAAGAGATCGATCCCGATCTGCGCCAGGAGATCGAAGACAAGATGTTTGTATTCGACAACCTCATCGACGTCGACGACCGTGGTATCCAGGCGATCCTGCGCGACGTACCGACCGAGAAGCTGGCGCTTGCACTCAAGGGTGCCGATGATGAGGTCAAGGACAAGTTTGTCGGCAACATGTCGAAGCGTGCAGCCGATATGATGCTGGAGGATATGGAGGTGATGCCGCCAGTGAAACTGAGCGAGGTAGAGGCGGCACAGAAGGATATCATTGCCGTGGCCAAGAAGCTGGCTGAAGATGGCACCATTGCCCTTGGTGGCGCAGGTGGTGAGGAGTACGTCTGATGCAGTGCGTAAAGAAGAATGTGGTCTCCCTGATTCGCAGCTCCGATAGTGAAGCGGCGACTGCAGTCACTGCATGGGAGATGCCCGATATCCTCTCTGAACAGGATCTGGAACCCCCCGAGCCGGAATTGACCGAGGAGGAGAAGGCGCGACAGGAGGCCTTTGAACAGGGCTATCGTGAAGGGCTGGAGCAGGGGCATGCCGAAGGCTTCCAGCAGGGGCATCAGGAGGGGCACCAGGCCGGACAGGCTGAAGGGCTGCAGATTGCCCAGGAAGAGGGACGCCAACTGCAGCAGCAGTTTCAGCAACAGGCGGATGCGATTCTTAGCGGGGTGGTTCCGCTGATTGAGGCGATGAAACATCCACTGGAGACCCAACTGGACGAGACCGTCAACCATGCGATAGCAACACTGGTGGTTCAGATTGCCCGTCAGGTGGTCAGAAATGAGCTCTCGGTCAACCCGGAACATATTGTCGATATCGTCAAGAATCTGTTTGAACAGCTGCCAATGACCGAGCGTGAGGTCCACCTCCATCTCAACCCGGAAGACAAGCCATTGCTTGAGGCGGCAATGCCGCTGACCAGTGGTGGAGGTTTTGACTGGTCCATTGTTGAGGATGAGCAGATGGCCCGGGGAGGGTGTCATGTCGAGTCGCGTAATTTCAGTGCGGACGAGAGTGTGGAACGTCGTCTGCAGCAGTCGGTGCGCCAGGTCTTTGGTTACGACGTAGAGCTGGACCCTGCGCTGGAGGAAGGGGTGGACCCTGAGGCAGAGGAAGCGGCTGAAATGGAGGCGATTGCCGAAGAGGCACCGGTAGCCGGTGCAGCAGAGAGTACAGAGGTGCAGGCCCCAGTAGCGCCGAACGAGGCAGAAGCGCCACAACCCGGCGAGGTGTAGAACATGACTTCCCCCCAGCGCGCGCGTATCCACCAGACGCTCAACCGTCTCAACCGGCGCGCCGCTGAAGATACCGATCCGGTTGTCAAAGGGCGTCTGCGCCGTATGGTTGGATTGACGCTGGAGGCGGTCGGTTGTCAGGCCCCGCTTGGAGCCCGCTGTACCGTAGAGCTGGCCGATGGCTCCAGTGCTGAGACCGAGGTGGTCGGCTTCAATGATGAAAGTCTGTTTTTGATGCCGGTGGGGGATATCCACGGTGTTACCCAGGGGGCTTATGTGGTGCCGAGCAGCAGGACCTTTCAGGTTCCGGTCGGTGATGGCCTGCTGGGGCGTGTGGTGGATGGTGCCGGTAATCCGATTGATGGCAAGGGGCCGATTGATGCCTTTGAACATCGTTCTCTCAATGGCAAGCCGGTCAATCCACTTAATCGCTCCATCATCAGTGAACCGCTGGATGTCGGTATTCGTGCGATCAACTCGCTGCTTACGGTCGGCAAGGGACAGCGTATCGGACTTTTCGCCGGTAGTGGTGTCGGCAAGAGTGTGTTGCTGGGGATGATGACCCAGGCCACCAAGGCCGACGTGGTTGTAGTTGGACTGATCGGTGAGCGTGGCCGTGAGGTGCAGGAGTTTATCCAGAAGATTCTGGGGGAAGAGGGGATGCGGCGGGCGGTGGTGGTTGCCACCCCGGCCGATGACTCTCCATTGATGCGTATGCATGGTGCGGCGCTGACCCACACCATTGCCGAGTATTTCCGTGATCAAGGCAAGGATGTGTTGATGCTGGTCGACTCCCTGACCCGCTATGCGATGGCACAGCGTGAAATCGGCCTCTCGGTGGGTGAGCCCCCAACCACCAAAGGGTATCCGCCCTCGGTATTTGCCAAACTGCCGAAGCTGGTCGAACGGGCCGGTATGGGGGGAGAGCAGGGTGGGTCGATTACCGCCTTCTACACCGTACTGGTTGAGGGAGGGGACCATGATGAGCCAATCGCCGATGCGGCCCGAGGCATTCTTGATGGTCACTTTGTGCTGTCGCGTGATATTGCCGGTAGTGGTCGCTACCCGGCGCTGGATATCGAATCCTCGGTCAGTCGTGTGATGAGTGACATTGTGGCCCCGGAACATGAACAGCTGGCGCGCCACTTTCGTCAGATCTACTCCCGTTATACCCAGAATGAGGATTTGATCAGTGTAGGGGCCTATCAACGGGGAAGTGATCCCCGTATCGACGAGGCGATCCAGTTCTATCCAATCATGAACCAGTTCCTCAGCCAGCAGCGGGGAGAGGCGGCTGATCTTGTGTCCAGCATTACCGGTCTGGCTCAATTGTTCCAGGGACAGGTTAATCAGTAATGGCAGGACGTAATCGGGCCAACCGTCTCGATAGCGTCATTCGTATCGCCGAGGATGAAGAGCAGAAGGCCTTTGCCGAACTGGCAAAATGTCGTGAAGAGATTGTCGATCAGGAACAGAAGCTGAAAGATCTTGAGGGGTATCGGGAGGAGTACCACGAGGGGATGCGGGAGCCGGGGATGTTCTCTCCCCAGCAGATGCGGAACCGTTACCAGTTTCTGCAGAAGGTAGAGGCCGCTATCTCCGGGCAGCAGGAGCAGATTACCGCATGGGGAGAGGAGGAGGAGCGGCTGCGCCGTATCTGGATGGAGAAACGCGTTCGTCGACGGGCGCTCAACAAGGCCAGTGAGCAGCGTCTGGAGCAGATGGCGCGGGAAGAGAAACGCCAGGAACAGAGGCGCACCGATGATCTTGCGCGGCAGAACAAAGAGTTCTAAGGAACCCCTGAATAAGTCATGAACGAATATTTCGTACAGACTTTTTCAGAGCTTCCCTAAAAAACTCTCCTTGTCTCTTTAAAACCATATTGCCGGATGGCAGAAAAGGGTTGCCAGTAGCGGCAAGGTTTGCTCAAAAAGGCCGATTCAGGCCGCTTTTTTCTAAGTAAATGCCTAGTTTAACTAGATTTTTGCTGTCCAGGATGGCGTTGGTACGCTCGTTGCATTCTCTTCCCATAGTAGTCCCATTTACATGAGGAAAAATGGATGGAAGCGATAAACAACCCTCTGCTCTCTACGCAGAATGTGAAACAACCCGGACCTGCATCGCTGGCAGGTGATCTGTTTGCGATTGAGTCGGGTAAGCTCTCTGCTGTCCAGAAGGATGGTAATGACAGCTTCTCCGATATGTTGCAAAAGAAGATGGATAAACCGGAGCCTAAGCAGCAGACCTCCCATCAGAAGGAAGAGCAGAACAGGGTATCAAACCAGAAGCGGGAAGATGCAACAGCTGAGGCTCGTGCCGAGAAGGAGGCCAGGGCCGAGGTACATGCCGAGAGAGAGGGGAAGGCGGAGAAGGCGGAGAAGGCAGACAATACTGAACACTCCGCAGAGACGAATGAGGGCAGGGGACAACTCCTTGCCCGGCAGTTGGATGAGACAGCCCTGGATGAGGAAGATGTAACCGGAGAAGAGCTATTGAGCGAAGAGCTGGCTGCATTGGACTCGGAGGTGGACCCCGATGCCGGAATTGCTGAAGAGGCGTTAACGTTGCAACAGCAGGCGATCGGTTCACAGGAGGAGGCTGCCGAAATAATCGCCCCTCAGGTTGCCGCAGCGCAACAGCCCGCCAAAGAGGCTGAAGCTGAGGTTGATGAGCAGGTGGAGGAGGGCAATCCCGATGTGGATGATGCCCTGCGCTCTACCCGCAGAGAGGGGCGTGGCGGCAACTCTGCTCTTCCACCAGAATTACAGAAGGGAGAGCAGCCCATCCTGATGAAGGATGAGGCGAAACAGGCCATGCAGCAGGCGATGCAACAGGCACAGGCCAACGTCGCAGAGCAGGCAAAGCATCCTGATATGGATGGAGCAGGCATTCCATTGGCTGGATTTGATCCGGTGCAGGGTGGGAGCGCAGAGAAGCCGGTTCAGCTGCGAGGTATGCCGGTGCCTCCCCAGTCACGTCAATGGGCCTCGGAGCTGGGGGAGCGAGTGCTCTTTATGGCAGGTAAAAAGATCCAGTCTGCTGAAATCCGCCTCAATCCACCCAATATGGGATTGCTCGAAGTGAAACTCTCGATTAGTGGAGACCAGGCACAACTGGTGTTCCAGAGTGGTAATGCCAATGTGCGGGATGTACTGGAGTCCTCCGTACCCAAAATTCGGGAGATGCTGGAACAGCAGGGGATTACACTCACCGATGTCAATGTTGGCCACCGTGAGCAGCGTCAACAGGCCGGTCAACAGGAGGGGGAGGGACATCACTCAGCGGCCAATCAGGGTCTGGATGGTGCTGGTGAGGGTGTTGAAGAGGGAGAGGTGGTCTCTGCTTCCGCGATGGCCGTAGACCGTATTGGACTGGTCAACTACTACGCATAGCACACTGAAACAATAGAAAAAGGAACGTGTCGTGATTGAAGGATTGGATGATCGCCAGATACTGGCGCTGGTTGTAATCATGGCGACATCATTGATGGCCGCCATGGGTTACGTGATGTCCCGTCTCAATGGACAACGGTTGCAGGCCGTGCAGACCTCTGCTGCACCGGCTGAAGATCCGCGTCATCGCCAACTGCTGTCGCAGTTGGCGGTGGTGCAGGTCAATCCGCAATCTCTGCAGTCACTGGCGCTGGAGAGTGAACCGGTGGTGGCCGCCTTCCTGAAACGGACAGCAGAACGGATTCAGTCTCTGGAGAGTGAGATACAGCAGCTTCGGGCCATGCCCAGGCCGGTTGCAGCCGCACCGGTAGTGGATCAGAACCGGGTCAACCAGCTGGAGAATCAGGCCCGTACCGTGAAGGATGACCTGAAGATGCTGGGACTCAAGGTGCAGCCACTGACCAATCTGGTCCTGGATATGCAACAGACCATTGAACAGGTGCGTGCAGCGAGTCAGGGAGGGGTAGGCAACTCCAGGGATCACATTTCACTCTGTATGGATAATTTGAGTCAGCTCTCCACCATGGTGACCGATGCCTCGGTAGAGATTACCCGGGCCAGTGATCAGGTACAGCAACTGGAGGCGGATAGTGAGGATGTAGGTGGAGTGCTTGATGGTATCGGTGAGATTGCCGAGCAGACCAACCTGTTGGCACTCAATGCGGCCATTGAGGCGGCGCGTGCCGGTGAGCAGGGGCGTGGCTTTGCGGTGGTGGCCGATGAAGTGCGTACCCTGGCCCAGCGCAGTCAGGAGTTCACCGGTGAGATTCGTGAGCAGGTTGAGGCGTGGAAAGAGATCACCAGCCAGGCGATGTCTGCAGCCAATGCCAGTCGCCAGAAGATGACCGATGGACAGATGCAGCTTCACAACTTCAGCCAGTCGCTCAATGAGGCGGCTGATGGTAGAGAGTGTGATGAACAGGCCCTGGCAGATCGCTTTGCCGGGAACCTCTCTCAGGTGGCCAGTATCGCTGGTGATCTGCAGCAGCAGATGAGTCAGCTGGAGAGTCGTTATGTCTAACTTCAGGTCTGTGGGATTGTTCTTCTTCAACTTGTAACCGCTCATCACCATTGAGCGACCATTACCAGGAACGAACCAGATCGGTAATGGTGATCCCCAGGGTCTCCGCATCCACATCGGTCATCCCCGATGCCCGGGTGCCGGAGACCTGCGTTATTTGCAGGGTACCCAGAATATTGAGCGGGTTGCCCTTCTGCACAACCACCAGACGATCTCCTGAGTGGATGCCGGCATTGCGCCCCACCGGCAGGGTGACCACATTGCCATCAATGGATTCGATGGTGGTGGTCATCGGCTGACAGGAGAGCTCTGCCGAGAGACGCTGTACCAATCCGGCTACCAGCTCCTGAAAACCGGCACCGGTACGGGTGTCGATAAAGCCGTGGCTGCCAAAGTGCTGGTTGCGCCCTACATAGGTGTCGCCGTAGACGGTCGTGCCGTGCTGCTGCTGTGCAATCACATCGCCACTTTCACCATCGTAGAGGATCGCCTCAATCTCCAGATCCCGTGCCGAGACAACCTGTTGACTGATGTTGAGCAGGGTGGAGAAGTCCTTCATCAGGCCACTCTCCGCCAGATCCCCCACGGCGTTACCGCGTGCCTGGGTGAGGTGACCGACGAGAATGAACTGCACGCCGCTCTGGCGGGCCAGTTGCTGTACCTGATCCTGCTGCTCACCGTGGTGGATGCTGTCGATCGCATAGTCGCTGAGATCGACTCCACGTAGCGCACGACTGCGGTTGATCTGGCGCAACATCATCTGTGCCAGCCCCTTTTCCGGATTGCGCAGATCTGCGCTGTCGTGTACCGCATCATTGATGAACTGGGTGATGCCGATGCGCTTGTTATGGATCAATGCGGTAGGAGAACCGCAGTTGAGTGGGTTGTCACTCACCTCGGCGGAGATGCGCACATGGTAGATGCCATCCTCCTGCCACTCCTGCAGCATATGCACCTGACCCACCTTGCCCTGAGTGCGGATGCGCACGGTATCGGAACGGATTGCCAGATTGTTCATGATGGTGTCGGAGGTGACCTGGGCACCATTTTCCAGACTGGCCTGATTCATTGCGTCCAGTGTGGCGAGATAGCGGGCGGTGGAGAGGTCGTTGTGGCGGATTGGTGCCTTGCCCTCGGAGGTGAGGAAGACAGCTGCCGAGCTGTGACAGAAGAGGGCCCCGGCGAACAGGGCAGCGAGTTCTCTTTTCATCGCAATCGAATCCGGCTGGGCCTCCCGACAGGGGGGCGGTTAACGGGTATGCAAGCTCTAGCGAGCGTTATAGCTATAGGGCCGTATTGTATTCGATTGTTCCATGGATTTCAGAAGATTACGTTCACTCTGTTGTTGCTGTTGGGTAAGACTCTCCAGACGCTGGTTGAGCGCATCAAACTGTTCACGGCTGATGGCTGGGGCCGCAGGGGCTGGAGTGGCGGTCTGTTGCTGTTCCAGCAGGCTCTGTGTCAGCTGTTCCAGCCGTCTCTGATTGGTGTGGCTCTGCTGCTGCTGTTTGGAGAGCCGCTGCAGTTGCCGGGTAATCGGTTGCAACAGCTCAGGATCAAAAGCAGCCTGCTGATCTACAGGAGGCGTAGTACTGCGCTGTTGCTGAATCTGTCGGCTCAACTGCTCCAGTTTCTTCTGGCTTCCCTGCATCTGTAGCTGCTGCTGGGTCAATTGATCCAGGCGTTGATGGAGCAGGCTCAGTGCCTCCTCATCCACTGCCGGGGTAGGTGCGGTTGGAGCTGGTGTGGTGTGTTGCTGTTTGCGAATCTGCTGGGTCAGTTTCTCCAGATGCTGTTGCATCGCCTGGGTCTGTAGCTGCTGTTGTGCCAGCTGCTCCAGCCGCAGGTTGAGTTGATCAAAGTCCTCGCTGCGGTCGATGGTGACGGGGGTGGTTGTTACAGCACTCTGCTGTTTGCGAATCTGCTGGGCCAGCTTCTCCAACTGCTGTTGCATCGCCTGGGTCTGTAACTGCTGTTGGGTTAGCTGCTCCAGTCGCAGGTTGAGCTGATTGAATTCTTCACTGTGGTCTATGGTGGCGGGAGCGGTTGTTACAGCACTCTTCTGTTTGCGAATCTGTTGGACCAGCTTTTCCAATCGCTGTTGCATTGTCTGGGTCTGTAGCTGCTGTTGTGTCAGCTGCTCCAGCTGTAGATTGAGGTGGTTAAAGTCTTCACTGCGGTCGATGGTGGCAGGTGCAGTCGTTACAACACTCTGTTGCTGGATTTGCTTGCTCAGCTTCTCCAGCCGTTGCTGTGCTGCGTGGGTCTGTAGCTGTTGCTGGGTCAGCTGGTCGAGTCGCTGGTGGATTGGCTCCAGTGACTCGGTATCGATAGTGGATGTGATATTGGCCGGTTGAAGCGAAAGCTGCTGGGTCAGCTTCTCAACGCGCTGTTGGCGCAACTGCATCTGCTTCTGCTGTTTCAATAGCAGCGTCAACTGGTTGGTGATTGCAGCCAGCTGTGGAGTACTGTCGCTCTCCTTGGTAACCGGTTCGGTCACCAGCGCCATCACCGACTGCTGGGTGGTGGCGATCTGGCGGGTAAGTTTCTCCAGCTGCTTGTGGCTGCTGTTGAGGCTCTGCTGTTGCAGGTCGAGTTGCTGTAGCTGGGCGAGCAGGGGATCCAGATCGAGGGCCGGAGCTGCAACCACCGGAGCCACCTCAGGGGTGACATGTTCTACAGTGGCAAGCTGCTGGCTCAGCTGAGTCAGCAACTGCCGGTTGGTAACCATCTGCTGCTGTTGCCCCTGTTCCCGCTTCAGCAGAAGGGCAAGTTGCTCCCGTAGCTGCTGCTGTTGTCGCTGCTGGGACTGCACGGTGGTCAGGATTGATTGCAGTTGCAGATTGAGCGTTTCAGGGAGAGTGGCCACTGTGGAGGTGGTTTCACTCCTGCCTGGAGCTGTCTGCTGCAGCTGCTGCAGGCGCTGTTCAATGGCGTGGAGCTGCTGGCTGTAATCGGGGACGATTCTCTCCTGCTGCTCTCCAATCAGTACATCGAGTGTTGCCTGCAGATGGGCCAGTGGCTGCTCAAGGTCAAATGGGGTGGGGTGCCCCTCCAGTTCGGGCAGAGGGATCCCGGAGAGCTGGGAGAGTTGCTGATTGAGCTGCTGCTGTCCGCTACGTACCTCGAGAATCAGTACGGTAAAGAGGGTGGCCAGGCTGAACAGCCCCAATACGATAAAGAGGACAAGCGATGTCAGCAGTGCCTTGGATGGTTTCTCGCCCATGGTCTTGTCGATCGCACATAAAGGTCCTGTGTCCCCGGCCTATGAGGGAGGAGGCCGGGGACAGAGAACACATCTTTTACGATGGCTACGGCTTAGTAGGTATTGGCGATATCGAAGAAGTCGCGGTCAATCACCATCTCGACCACGGTCTCATAGTTGCCGTTGCCGATAGGATTGATGCTGACGATCTCTGCACCGCGCAGGTAGGCATCTACATAGACGCGGAAGTTATCGTTCTTCGCTACCATCGAGGATACGGTGGTAGAACCGTTGACCCGCACCCCATATACCTGCTCGGAGAGGGCGCGGTAGGCGTCCATCTTGGAGGCGCGGATCGAGGTCAGCATGCGCTGCCCTTCGGTGTAACCCTCGTAGGTGCTCTCCGCACCGTAGCCGATTGCAGAGATGCGGATAGGCTCGGAGAAGCCGATCTCCTGACTGGAGATTGGATTGGCCTGTGCGGCACCCCAGGCTGCAAAGAGGGCAGGGATCAGGGTTAAGGTCTTCAGTGTCTTTTTCATGGTTGTCTCTCCTGTCTGTTATCTTAATTATTTGGTTATCTGTTTTATATCCACTTATGGGTAGCTAATGCGTCCATCTTCCACTTCCGGGAACTGAGAGGTGCCTGAGCGTCTCTTCTTCTTGGGGCCATCCCCGAGCAGCTCGTTGAGCTTCTTCTCAATTCTCTTCAGATCCTGTCGCATGTTGCGGATCTGTTTGCCTGCGGTAGCGGCACCACCGACAGAGCGTTTGATGGATGCGGTATCGTTATTGATATTCTCAGCCATCTGGCGAAGGATCAGCTGGGTGTCTGTGAGCATCATGGTGATTTCAGAGAGGTCGCCACCATCGCTTTCGTACTCTTCCTCGTCACCTTCCTCGTCACCTACATCATCTTCGTCTTCATCGTACTCTTCTTCATCTTCGTCGCCACCTTCATCATCCTCTTCGTCACCTTCTTCATCACCACCGGGGACGATCTCTCCAGCGACCGCTGCCAGCTGCTCACCCATGCCGGGGAGTACCTCGTCATGAATTGCCTTGACCTGAAGTACCATCTCATCCATCTCGGCACCACCACCGGCAGGGAAGAGGATCAGGTAGACCAGAATGGCGATGTTCAGCAGAACCGAGAGTGCGCCCAGAATCAGGGGAACCAGACCGGCTTTACTGCCGCCGCCTTCTTCCTCTTCATTCTCGTCATTTGCTTCATCTTTAGCCATGATCTTTTCTCTTCTGTCTTACGTTATTATTATCGGTACATCCATACTGGTTTCAGAGGAGCCTGCTTTAGAATAGTTCTACATCACCATCCTGCATCGATGACTGGGACTGCTGCTCCTCGACATTGGACTGCAGGGAGCCACGTGCCTGGGAGACCGCATTCTGCAGATTGCTCAGCTGTTCCTGACACTGGTTACCATCACTGACATCACCCATCATGCTGGCGCTGCTGTTGATCTGATCGGCAAAGGTCTCCAGGTTGTTGGTCTGTCCATCAAGCTGCCCGAGAATCTGTGAGACGATGTCCTCGAACTGCAGGGAGCGAACCGCAACCGATACGTTGTCATCCACCTGCGAGATCATTCCGGAGATCTGCTCCAGCTTGTTGGAGACTGCACTGTTCATGTTCTCCAAGTCGTACATCATGTTGTCTACCGTGGACTTGGAGCTCAGTGCCTCGTTCACATCCTCGGTGGCAACCTTGGATACGATGGAGCGCACATCATCAATGGTGGTCTTCGCCTGCTCGGCCTGGGCGCGAATCTGCTCATTGAGCTGGTTGGAGTGGAGGGAGAGCTTGCGCACCTCGTCCGCCACCACCGCGAAGCCTCGACCTGCATCACCGGCACGGGCCGCCTCAATCGCTGCGTTGAGTGCCAGCAGGTTGGTCTGGTCCGCAATGCTCTTTACATCGACCAGCAGGGTGAAGATCGCCTCGATCTGTCCCACCATCTCATCGATCTTGCCCACCGTCTCGGTGCTGCGCTGACCCACGTTGGAGAGCTGTGCAACCAGTTTCTCCATCACATGCGTGGTCTCTTCAGAGAGCTTTTGGAAGCTCAGGGTATTGGCATCATTGCTGCCGCTACCGAGACTCTCGATCAGGGAGACCACCACGTCGTGCTCTTGCTGGGTATGGTCATTGAGGTTGTTGAAGCTGTTGTTCAGATTGGTGATCGCATCCTTGATGATATTACGGATGTTGGCGGTCTTGTCGCGGATCGAAGTCGACTCGTGACGCATATACTGGCTGATCTCTGCCGCAATACCACTCACCTGTGGGGTGATGCTCACAGGGGTTGTCTCAGGCATCATCATCTCCATTGGAGGAGGGGTGAACTCCTCTACAGGCTCTGGTTCGGCAACCGGAGCTGCTGCAGACTTGCGGTTGAGGAAAGCCATCACCCCCCAGGCCAGTGCTGTGATTACCGTCAACGCAATGGGAATCAGTGCTGCCCCCAGTAACACCTCGGAGATGACCGACATTACGGTGATCAGCAGGGCGGGCCAATAGAGTTCAATAAAAGAGCTGGCTGGGTTTTGTGTTGACTTATCCATAATAAATAATCACTACGTTATGTTTTTGTTATTCAATCGTTCGTTATTTTTGTGGATACCTTTCAGGTTTCCCCACATTCACTACACGTTGGTTATCGGTAATCCTATATTACGCTTTAGTAAGTACATAGTTCTCAAACGAATTTGAGGGATTCCTTAGCACGGTGAATCTCTCGCTACAGACCCTTCTGCAAAGGATGTGCCATAGGGAAATTGACGACTAATTGGCGCCTCTTTTGTTGATTGTGTGGTGATTGATGCTACAGCGACTTGCCAGAGAGCTGATAGGCGAAGGCGATCACCTCGGCCACGGCGATATAGAGGGTCTCGGGGATCTCCTCATTCAGCTCAACCGCAGAAAGTAGTTGAACCAGTTCAGGTTCTTCATAGAGGGGGACATCATTTTCCTTGGCGATCTCGATGATCTTCTGTGCCACTGAGCCCTTGCCGGTGGCGCTGACTCGTGGTGCCCCCTCTCCGTCATAGCGCAGTGCAACCGCAAGATCGAGATTGTCGTTTTTCATGCCTTGATTGAAAATCCGCCACTGCTGTAGGGGAGGTCGGTCTGGACCGGATCATTGACTGTTTTTTGTCGGCTGAAGAGGGTGCCGGTCTCCACACCGGCACTCTCCAGTGAGGACTGCAGCAGCTCCATCTTGTCGGAGATCACATGTGCGGTCTGCTGCTGCTCGGTGAGGAAGTGGATATCGAGCTTACCCTGATGGTAGATGGCGTGGGCCTGAATTGCCCCCAGACCGGGCGGATCAAGGTTCAGTTCCACATGCCAGCGGCTGCTCTCCTCATCCTCTCCCGTCTGTTGTTGGCGGAATTTCAGCGCCAGCTCCTGAAGCTGATCATCCACCATAAACGGGATCTCTACATTCCAGTTACGCTGGGAGGCGGCCTCCTTGGCGCTCCCCTGATCGGCGCCACCCTGTCCCTGGGTTTGCCCCTGGCTCTGCAGGCTCTTCAGTTGGTTCATCTCGATGCGGGCAATCATCGCATCGAGCTGTTTCACCACCTTTTGTTGATCGGGCTGATTGAGTAGCTGGGTCTTCATCGACAGTAGTTGTGACTTCAGATCCCCCTTCAGTGCACCACTCTTATTATTGAGTAGATGGTTCTCCATGAAATTGCCCGATTTAGAGATCTGATCCTTGATGTTTTTCGGATCAAACAGCTGGGTCAGGATGGGGAGTTGCTGCAGCAGGCGCTGAATCGCCTCCTGACCACTCTTTGGGGTGGCCGGATTCTGCAGCAGTTGTGACAGGTTTTGCAGCGCCTGTTGCAGCGGCTGCTGCTGCGGAGCAACGCGCTGCCCCAGTGCCTCGGTGGGGGGGGCTGCCGGTTTCTGGATCGACAGGGTGACCTGTGGCTGCAACTGTGCAACCGTCAGCTTGAGCTGCTGCCCATTCTGCAGCGGCAGATCGGAGCGGGCAGAGAGGGTGCCGTGTGGAGTTTGTAGCTGTACCTTGCCCCCCTGGTTGCCCATTACCGTTGCCATCAGCTGATCGCCAATCTTCAGCTGAGGCAGCGCCGCCTGTGCCTTGGCGACAGAGAGCACGGCCTGATTGGCGGTAGTGGTGGGTAGAGTGATCTGGCTCAAAGGGTTGGTATCGTTTTTGCTAGAGGGAGTGTAAGGACAACTTTATGACGCTATTCATGATTAAGCATAGGGTAGTGTCTGACCGGGATCAACTCTCTAAGGAGATCCTTAACTATCTGAAAGGTAGCTAAAGTTGCAAAACAATGTGTCGATGTTGTCACTTAGACAAACAAGATACCGATAGCCGAAAGAGTAAGCAAGTTATGGCAGAAGAGAATGGTGTAGAAGAAGAGCTGGATATTGATTCACTGCTGGATGATGTCGCTGCAGGCGGCCCCGGTGGTGATGCAGCGATGGATGAAGACGCCGTTGATATCGACAGCCTGGTCGATGAGGTTGCCGGTGGTGATGACGATGAAATGATGGGTGATGATCTCAATATCGAGGATATGGTTGAAGAGGCCGCTGATGAGGCGCCTGCAGACGATATGATGGGTGCTGATGACCTCAATATTGAAGATATGGTTGAAGAGGCGGCTGATGAGGCCCCTGCGGACGATATGATGGGAGATGATCTCGATATCGACAGCATGGTGGAAGAGGCGGGCGATATGGATGATGACATGGATATGGCTGCAGCGATGGCTGATCCAGAACCTGCGCCAGCACCTCCTCCAGTGGCTGAACCGGTGGCAGCTCCGGCAGCAGCGCCTGCGGCAGCGGGCCCCTCTTCAGCAGAGCTGCAGGGACTGCTCTCCCAGTTGAGTGCGGTGGCGGATCGGGCCGAAAATGCGGTTGCCCGTGCCGAGGAGATCAATGGTCAGCTGGAGGAACGCCACGCAGCGGCAGAGCGCTTCGTCAAGGGGGTCAAAGAGGCCTCGCAGGAGATGAAGGAGGAGCGCCCCTCACTGGAGAAGGTGGAGAAGTCCAGTTCTCTCGGAATGATGGTTGCTGGTGCCACCCTGGTCCTGACCGGTGCGGTATTGGGACTGGTTGTGACCGAAGACAAGGAGAGCCTGCCGGAGAAGGTGGAGACGGTCAACGCCTCTGTTGATGGGGTAGGGGAGAACGTCAACCTGATTGCTGGCCGTATCTTTGAACAGCAGCAGCAGATGGATGAGGCAATCTCCAACATGAATGCCTTCAAGGATGCGCTGGAGAAGATCCCCGATCCTGCCGAGGCACCGCCCCAGCCGATGATGGCAGAGGGTGAAGAGGTTGAGAAGCCGGAGGTGACGGTCGACTTCAGTGCGGTGGAAGGGAAGATTGACCAGACCCAGCAGCAGATTCTGGCGTTGCATGAGCTGCTGAAGAGCAGTGAAGGGCAGTATCCGGAGTTGAAGCAACATCTGGGACAGTTGGTCACCGGCCAGCAGCAGCTGAAACTGGAGCAGGTCAGACTGCTGGAGATTCAGCAGGCGATGACCGAGGAGAAGGAGCGGGTACAGAGTATTTACAAATTCCCTTGAGTACTCGTTTTATCGGTAGTACCAGCGTCGGAGTGTGATAAACGCTTCGGCGCTCTCTTTTGTCTGTGTTATGGCATGTAAATTGCTCAAACCGTCAGTAGTAGAAATTTGTAACGGAAAACTGACGGCAACATCATGCACAATACACTAGACAACTACCTGGGGGTTCATGCCCAGGCACTGCAGGTGCGTACCAAGAAGACCGAACTGCTGGCGGCCAACCTCGCCAATGCTGACACCCCGGGATTCAAGGCCAAGGATATCGACTTTCGTTCTGCGCTGAAGATGGCATCCAGTGACCGCATGCGTACCACTGATGATCGCCATTTTGAGTTTGATGACGGTTTTGGTGCCGGTCGGGTGCAGTTCCGTATTCCCACCCAGCCCTCGGTTGATGGTAATACCGTGGAGGCCCATATTGAGCAGGGGGAGTTTATGGATAATGCGATGCGTTATCAGGCGACCGTTCAATGGCTGGGCGGCAAGTTCAAGAAGCTGAAAGAGGCGTTCCAGCCACCCAAGTAATCTGATTTCAGGAGCATAGAAAATGGCACTGTTTAATGTATTCGATATCTCTTCCTCCGGTATGCACGCACAGAATGTGCGGCTCAATACCGTTGCCAGTAACCTTGCCAATGCCGAGACGGTGGCGACCAAGGAGGAGGATGCCTACCGCGCCAAGGCACCGATCTTTGAGGAGATTCTGCAGAAGGCAGAAAATCTGCCGATCGAGAAGGCGGGCGGGGTGCGGGTGAAGGAGGTCTCCACCAGTGATGCACCAATTGAGAAGCGCTACTCTCCCAACCACCCGATGGCCAATGAGGAGGGCTTTATTTTTTCCACCAATGTTAATCCGGTGGAGGAGATGGCCAATATGATGTCCGCCTCGCGCTCCTATGAGAGCAATGTGGAGGTGATCAACACCACCAAGCAGTTGTTGATGCGTACCCTGCGTATGGGGCAGTAGTCCGGTTTGAGTGGTAGATAGACCTTCTGTGCTAAGCAGCGCAGGAGGTTTTTTTATGGTTTTGATCAATGGATGGATTTGGCATACCATTTGCATTTATTCAGGTAGGGCAAACCTTTTGAACAGAAACAGTACAGGATTCCAATCATGGAAGTAACCAACACCACAACAGCAACCTCTACTACTACCTCTCTGCAGGGCACCAGCAGTTCCAGTAGCAGCACAGAGGCGCTGAACCAGACATTGGGACAGGAGGATTTCCTCAAGCTGATGGTGGCACAGGTGCAGAATCAGGACCCCTTTGCCCCAATGGAGAATGGTGACTTTATCGGACAGATGGCGCAGTTCAGCTCGGTTGATGGTATCAACAGCATGAACAAGTCACTGGAGTCGATGGCGGCAGCCTTCAGCCACGGGCAGAACCTGCAGTCGGCCAGTCTGGTCGGACGTGAGGTGGTGGCACCCACCAAATCGGCAGTCCTTTCCGGTGGCAAAGAGGTAGAGGGGGAGATCGATCTGCCCCAGACTGTCTCCTCACTGCTGGTTGAGGTAAAGGATCAGTATGGCTCTGTGGTGCGCAGTATGGATATGGGAACGCAGGCGCAGGGAACCATCCCTTTCAAATGGGACGGGAAGAACGACAGCGGTAGCCAGATGCTGGATGGCAACTATTATGTTACCGCCAGCTCTGTAGTGGATGGTGAAACCCTCAACTTCACCACCTCGATGGCGGTCAAGGTCAACAGCGTCTCCATTGGCAGCGCCACTGAGGGGCCTCAACTGCAGTTGGCTGATGGTTCCAATATTGGGCTCGACAAGGTGAAGCAGGTCTACTGATTCTATTCGGCACGTTTTTCGGCTTTTCACAATGGCCGCCCCGTAACAGGGGCGGCCATTTTGTTTATGGGGGTGGCGGCAATTCGTTGACATCAAGGTGGCAATTTTGTCATTTGCCCGGCAGGCGGCAAGATTGTCATCTTTTCTGTTTACCTTTGCCCTGACTCCGTAGAGGTAGTATTTGTGCTGTTTAAGTGGTTGTTTTCATATGTTAACAGGGGAAGTTTACTATTTTGCGATATATGGCACAGATATTGGATATTAGAGGGCAGAATGTTAAACAGGATTGTTTGACGAATTAAACGGAAGTAAACAGTTCACACGATTTAAAATACCAGGGGGGTATAGATCATGGGTATCGGACATAGCGGATTGAGTGGTGTAAGAGCGGCAACCTTTGACCTCTCTACCATCGGTAACAACGTATCCAATGCGGGCACCGTCGGTTTCAAACGCTCCACTGCCGAGTTTGCCGATGTGATGTCTGGTGCCACGGGTGGTGGTGTCGAGATCTCCGATCTGCGCCAGAACTTCTCACAGGGCAGTATCCAGGGCACCGGCAACACCTGGGACCTGGCGATCTCTGGTCGCGGTTTCTTCAAGGTCTCCGAGGGTAGTGATGATCCCAATGTGGCGGTCAAGGATAACTACTACACCCGTAACGGCTCTTTTGGTGTTGATGCCAACGGCTATGTGGTCAACTCCCGTGGCATGCGCCTGCATATGTTCGAGGCCAAAACGGCGGGTAACGGTGTAGAGTTCCCTGTCTCTATCAATACCACCGAGATTCAGATTCAGCAGAATGATTCTCAGGCGAAGGCGACCGAGGGGATGACCGGCATGTTCAACCTGGATGCCCGTGTCGACTCTCGCGGTACAGCGTCAATTACCGGTAATACCGAGACAATTGATGAGCGTCTGGTGGTAGGCAGCCAGTTCAAGCTCAATGGCAAGCTGGTGACGGCAACCGGCCATGCGGTGGTCAACGGCACTACGGCCGGTACCCTGGCAGCAGGAGACAGCATCAATATCAATGGCGTCGATATTGCCACTACCGGCTCCCAGTTGAGTGATTTTGTTGCGGCGATCAATGGACAGACGGCCACTACGGGGGTCTCGGCGGCCCTGAGTGGTCTGGGTGAGCTGAAGCTGACCTCCTCCACCCATGATATCCAGATCAAGGATACCGGGGCGGGCAAGACCCTGTTTCAGCTCGGTCTGCACACCGTTGATGAGAATGTAGATACCGCCAAGATCACCCCCGCGATTACCCGTCAGACCCTGATCAATGATATCAATGGTGTCGGTGCGGGGGTAATGGCCTCAATGGATGAGGATGTATCGGCCTCATTGAGCAGTGATGGTGCCATCATTCTCAATGCCTCGATCGATATCACGATTGAATCGGTGACCAATGTGGATACCGGTGATGCGGCGACCACTCGTGACTTCCTTGCCTTTGCCGGTTTGTCAGAGGGCAAGGTTCAGGTGAGCTACAACGGTACCGTAAACCCATCCGATGATGCCAGTTATGACCACTCGGTCACCTCGATCATCTACGATACCCTCGGTTCCAAGCAGACCATCAACACCTTCTTCCAGAAGGTGACCGATGGCAAGTGGGAGGTCTTCACCCAGCGTGTTGATTCACTGGGTAACACCTACCCTTTCGATAAGACCCAGAGCCTGAAGGTGGGGGAGATTGAGTTTGATGGCTCCGGTGCACTGAGCAAGATCACCTCCGGCAAGGATGGGGCGACCGTGGTCTATGACACCACCGTAATCCCCAAGATCCTCAACAGCACCAAGCTGACCATGGAGAGTGGCTCTCCAGCAGTGGGTAAGGATGGTTATCTGACGCTCGATATCGGTGGTACCAACCAGTTTGCCGGCAAGTTCCGTATCATCGAACTGGGACAGGATGGCTACTCCAGTGGTGCCCTGACCAGCGTTGATGTGGATGAGGATGGCATCATCCGCGCCAGCTACACCAACGGCAATACCCTGGAGCTGGGCAAGATTGCCCTGTTTGAGTTCAACAACCAGCGCGGTCTGCGTCAGGAGGGTGGTGTGCTGTGGGCAGCGACCAATGACTCTGGTGAGGCCCGCCCCGGTGAGCCCGGTGAGTCGATTTATGGTCGTATCAAGTCCCAGTCTCTGGAGAGTTCCTCAGTAGATGTAACCGAGGAGCTGGTGAACCTGATCACTGCACAGCGTAACTTCCAGGCCAACTCCAAGATGATCAGTGCCAGCAAGGAGATGAATCAGGTGGTTCTGAATATCTAATTGAATTTTATAGTCTAATTTGTTATTCCCTGTTAGTGCCCTGAATAGGGCAGCAGCCCGCTACCGAACATGATCCGGTCGCGGGCTTTTTTTTGGCATGTTTTCTGCATTTTCAATTTGCGAGAACAATTTTGAGAAAAAGCGTC
>CAYFOU010000012.1:26578-27070 GCA_964344805.1 uncultured Piscirickettsiaceae bacterium
CAGTGCCAGCAAGGAGATGAACCAGGTTGTACTGAATATCTGATAAGGATCTGCCATTGCCCGCTCTTGAAAGGGGGGGCAACAGGCAGGATATCTGGGCGGTAAAGATATTTGGCGGCAACCGGGCGGCAAAAAAGGGCAGGGCGGCAAGCTGGGGTTCCTCGCCTCCGGTACCCATTATTCTCTCTATACTCTCTTTTTGTTTTTATAACATATTGTTTTATATCTGTTGTGTGGTGAGTTTTGGGCTTTTTCTATGGTATGGCACGGAATTTGGATAAAACAGATCAAGCAGGCTCGCAGATTGAGCCGAAAAGAGATAACGACCGTTCACATACAGAAAATTGAGGGCATAGATCATGGGTATCGGACATAGCGGATTGAGTGGTGTAAGAGCAGCAACCTTTGACCTCTCTACCATCGGTAACAATGTATCGAATGCGGGCACCGTCGGTTTCAAACGCTCCACTGCCGAGTTTGCCGATGTGATGT
>CAYFOU010000013.1:0-26930 GCA_964344805.1 uncultured Piscirickettsiaceae bacterium
GATAAGCAGAATCAAAATCTGCTGTCCTGCCGTTAGACGACACCCGAATATTCTTCGCTTATATCGAGCAAAGGGGAACGGTTAATCCCCTTCACCACAAAACCTTTCCACTTTTCAGGCAGTTGCGCTTTTGCCAACTCCGCCTTTTCAACACAATCAAAGGCTGCAAAAATACAACTGCCTGTGCCGGTCATCCGCGCCTCCCCAAATCGGGAGAGCCACTGCAACACTTCTCCCACCTCGGGATGGCGCTCCACAACCACCGGCTCACAATCATTTCTACCCCCATCGGGCAGAGAGCCGCGTATTTTCGCTTTTGGTGTATTGCGTGTCAATTCCTTCGACTGAAAAATTTCAGCTGTGGAAACAGCGACTTCAGGAGCCACCACCAGATACCAAGGTTGTGGGGGATCTACCGGTGTCAGCTCCTCGCCAATCCCCTCCGCCCAAGCGGCAACCCCACGCACAAAGATCGGCACATCTGCACCCAGCTGCACGCCCAACGCTGCCAACTGCTCCAGATCCAGTCCGGTCTTCCACAGCAGATTGAGCGCCACCAGTGTCGTGGCCGCATCGGAGCTGCCTCCACCCAGTCCGCCACCGGCTGGAATCACCTTCTCTACAGAGATATCTGCCCCCAGCACGGTGCCGCTCTGCTGCTGCAGCAGACGCGCAGCCTTGACCACCAGATCTTGTTCCGGGGGTACCTCAACCATTCCCTGTGAACGGGTGATCTCTCCGTCTCCACGCACCACAAACTGCAATCGATCCTGCAGATCGATAAATTGAAAGATGGTCTGCAGCTCATGGTATCCATTTTCACGGCGGCCGGTGATATGGAGAAAGAGGTTCAGCTTTGCCGGAGCAGGCCAGATCATGAGTCCCACTCCCACTGGTTCAACTTCAATTTGACCCGCACTTCACCCTGTTCCAGCACCACAAAGGCCGGCAGCATCCTCTGCTCCACCTGCTGGTAGCGGCGCACCTCAATCCTCCAGCCATGCTGAACCAGTTGCTGGAGACGATTGCTCTCATCCAGCACCATACTATCAATGGGCTGTGACGGGTCCGGTATCCCCTTGATCCAGTACTGCGCAGCCTCAACCGGAATGTGCCACCCCGTCACCTCACGCAACAGCACGGAAGGTATGCTGCCATGGTAACGCTCTCCATCACTCTCCAGCACCACCCCCTCTGCACTGCTCTGCAGGCGAACGGCCCCCGCCCCCAGCAATCCAGCTAAATCAAATTGTTGCTGCTCGGGAGATTGCTTCCAGACAAAGCTGCTCTGTCCTCCATCACGCCCCATCCGCAACGCGACACGCCCCTCAACCCGCCACTGCTGGAACTGCTCCAGATCACTTTTACGTGCCTCCCAACTGACAACCGTAGATGACGAAACCGGCTGCTGCGGGACCACAGAACAGCCTACTATCAGCAACACTCCCACCCACAACAGTAAGTGCCGTTTCATTTAGAAATAGATAATTTATTGGTTAAAGCGCTTCAGCGTCTCAAGCAGCACGCTGTTGTCACGATCCAGCTTTTTCCCCTTGGCCCAGATCGCCTTGGCCCCCTTGTAGTCCCCACTGACCCAGCGCACCTCTCCCAGATGGGCGGCCACCTCGGCATCGGCCTTCGCCTTGAAGGCACGGTTAAGGTAGTGGAGCGACTCATCGACCTTCTTCATCTTGTAGAGCACCCAACCCATGCTGTCGAGCACATAGAAGTCATCAGGGCGCAGTGCCAGCGCCTTCTCCAGGTAGCCCTTCGCCTCCTGATAGCGGTCGGTACGCAGTGTCAGGGTATAACCCAGTGCATTCCAGGCATGATAGTGACCAGGATTATTCTTCAAAATGGCATGCAGATCGCGTTCCAGACCCACCAAATCCCCTGCCAGATCGGCCGCCATCGCCCGTGAGTAGAGCACCTCTTCATTCCCCGGACTGAACTTCAATGCCTGATCATAGGCCTTGATCGCATCCTTGTAGCGTTTGGCCCCCTCCAGTAGTCCCGCCTCCATCACCAGCACTTGCACCTTCTTGCGCTCATCATGCAGCAGCAGACCGCGCAGGATGGAGACCCCGGCATCAACATCCTCTTCCGCCATCAGCGTCGCCATCTCCACCCGGGCATTGAGGTAGAGCGCACCCGGGCCAACCGATGCATAGTGAGCAACCGCATCTGGGATATTCTTCAACCCCCTCTCCAGCTCACCGAGATAGAAGTTGGCCTTGTCCTTCTGCCCCGGCAGTTCCATCAACCGCATCAGATAGGGGCGCGCCTTCTCATACTTCTTGTTACTGAGTTGAATCAGCGCCAGTGCACTGAGGATCTGTGCCGAGCGGGGGCGCAACTCCAGCGCCTGCTCAAACTGCTGCACCGCCTCATACTCCCGCTTCTGCTTCAGCAGCGCCTGACCATAACGCACCAACAGATCGGCATCACTCGGCGCTTCAGCCACCTGACGCTTGAGGTAACGCAGCATCTCGCGATTGCGCCCCAGCGACTCCAGAATCGCAACCCGCAACACCATCGCCTGCCCCCAGTCGGGCTTCAGCTCCAGCGCACGATCCACCGCTGGCAGCGCCTGCTTGAACTGCTGACGCTTGGTGAAGTACCACCCCTTTACATACCACGCCTCGGCAGACTCCGGCTCCGCAGCAATCAGCGCCTCCAGCACCGCATCCGCCATCTCTCCATTGGGCTCCTTGCGCAACTGATCTCCAACCAACTGGTAGCCACCCAGGCGGTCTGTACCTTTCAGCGCCAACAGCTTCTGGAACTGCGCAACCGCCTGCTCTTTCTGGTTGTTTCTCAGATAGAGCGCACCGAGAATTCTGCGCGCATCGATATTTTTCGGCTCCAGCTCCACCCAGCGTCGAGTCGCCGCAATGGTCTGCTCCACATTCTGACTATGGATCGACAGTTTCGCCCCGCGCTCAGCGATCTCGGGAATATCACTCTGCTCGGTGGCTCGCCGGTAGTAGTCAAAGGCCGCATTATGATCCCCTCGCTGGGCCGACATCTCCGCCGCAAGGATATTGAAGAAGAGATCATCACTCGCTTCATGAGGGACCGCCACCCCGGCCGGACCGTTCTGAGGAGCCTCCGCCCGCGTGTTGGTGACGGTACTGCAGCCCGCCAAAATCACCGCCATGCCTACGATTAAAAACTGCAACATACTACCCGTTTTATCTGATATCCATCGAAAATCACTCGACGCCAGAGTACCATGAAGGCAACAGAGACAGCCATTGATTCTTGAGTTTTACCCCTGAATCCCGCAAAATCCGTGGCCTATATTAGGAAAGGTCGTTTTTCATCTGAACACACCATGACTCTGGTCGCATTCGGCATCAACCACAAGACAGCCCCTGTCGATATCCGTGAGAAGGTCTCCTTCTCCCCGGAGAGGATTCCGCACGCGCTGAAAGACCTCACCTCGGTAACCAACTTTGAAGAGGCCGCCATCCTCTCCACCTGCAACCGCACCGAAGTCTACTGCGGGATGAAGGATTACAACGAGCACGGCATTGTCGAGTGGCTCAGTGACTTCCATCAGCTGGAGAGCAGCAAGGTGAAGCCCTACACCTACATCCATCCAGATGATGGTGCAGTGCGCCACATGCTGCGTGTGGCCAGCGGGCTTGATTCGCTGGTGCTGGGTGAGCCACAGATTCTGGGGCAGATGAAGACCGCCTTCAGCGCCGCCAACGAGGCTGGTACCACCGGCAAGCTGCTCAACCGCCTGTTCCAGCACACCTTCAAATCCGCCAAGCAGGTGCGCACCGATACCGCCATCGGCAGCAGTCCGGTCTCGGTCGCCTTTGCAGCGGTCTCTCTGGGACGCCAGATCTTTGGTGATCTCAGCGGCAAAACAGTACTTCTGATCGGTGCTGGCGAGACCATCGAGCTGGCCGCACGCCATCTGCATGAACAGGGGATTGGGCGGATGATCATCGCCAACCGCACCGTGGAGAAGGCACACCATCTGGCGGAGGAGTTTGGCGGCTACGCCATCGCCCTGACCGAGATCAGTGATCACCTCTCCGAGGCGGATATTGTGATCTCCTCCACCGCAAGTCCACTCCCCATACTTGGCAAAGGTGCAGTGGAGAGTGCACTGAAGGCACGCCGCCATCGCCCCATGTTTATGGTCGATATTGCGGTACCAAGAGACATCGAGGCCGAGGTGGATGATCTCGATGATGTCTACCTCTACACCGTCGATGATCTGCAGGAGGTGATTCAGGAGAACATGAAGTCACGTCAGGATGCGGCCAAGCAGGCGGAAGAGATCATCGATACACAGGTGGTCCATTTCATGGACTGGATCGAATCACAGGACTCCGTCTCCACCATCCGCGCCTACCGTGCACAGGCGGACCGCACCAAGGCAGAGATGCTGGAGAAGTCGCGCCGCATGTTGGCTGCTGGTGAAGACCCCAATCACATCTTGGAGGTGATGGCCCATCAGCTCACCAACAAGCTGATCCACAACCCTTGCAATCAACTACGCAATGCTACCAATGAGCAACGCAAGCCATTGATTGACGCTACCCGTACCCTGTTCGATCTCGACAACCATTAGCGCAACTGCTGCTTTCCACGCTACCGGCAGTCCGTCAAGACTGCACAACTGATCACACGCCCAACACCATGAAAGAATCGATCCTCCATAAACTGGACCACCTCGCCTCTCGCCTGGAAGAGCTCAACGCCCTGCTCTCCGACCCGGAAACCATCAGCGATACCAACCGTTTTCGTACTCTGTCACAAGAGCATGGACAGATCACCCCGGTGGTCTCCACCTATGAGCAGTATCAGCAGGTGCAAGAGGATATCGAGACCGCAAAGGAGATGCAGAAGGAAAGTGATCCCGAGATGCGGGAGATGGCCGCCGAGGAGTTGAAGGAGGCACAGGGCAAGGAGGAGGCGCTGGAGCTGGAGCTGCAGAAGCTACTACTGCCCAAGGATCCGAAGGACGACAGCAACATCTTCCTTGAGATCCGTGCCGGTACCGGGGGTGACGAGGCCGCCATCTTTGCCGGTGACCTCTTCCGCATGTACTCCCGCTACGCCGAGCAGCGCCGCTGGCAGCTGGAGATCATGAGTGAGAACGAGGGAGAGCATGGCGGTTACAAGGAAATCATCGCCCGTGTGGTCGGCAAGGGGGCCTACTCCCGCCTCAAGTTTGAATCGGGCGCCCACCGCGTACAGCGGGTACCGGAGACCGAATCACAGGGGCGAGTTCACACCTCGGCCGCAACCGTGGCGATCCTCCCCGAGGCAGAGGAGATCGACCATATCGAGATCAACCCGGCCGATCTGAAGGTCGATACCTTCCGCGCCTCCGGGGCCGGTGGTCAGCACGTCAACAAGACCGACTCGGCGATCCGTATCACCCACCTCCCCACCGGTGTGGTAGTGGAGTGTCAGGACGAGCGCTCCCAGCACAAGAACCGTGCACGAGCGATGACCCTGCTCTCCTCCCGCCTGCTCACTGCAGAGCGTGACAAGCAGAGCGCCGCAGAGGCGGAGAACCGTCGCAGCCTGGTCGGCAGTGGCGACCGCTCCGAACGTATCCGTACCTACAACTACCCACAGGGGCGCATCACCGACCACCGCATCAATCTCACCCTCTATAAACTGGAGGAGATCACCATGGGGAGCCTCGACCATATCATTGAACCGCTGATCAACGAGCATCAGGCCGATCAACTGGCTGCATTGGCGAATGAATCTTGAGTCGACAGTCCAGTCGCTACTACTGCAGGCCAGAGCCGCACTGACCGAATCAGAGAGTGCTGCACTGGATGGCGAGCTGCTATTGGCCCATCTGCTTGGCAAGAGCCGCACCTGGCTCCACACCTGGCCGGAAAAGCCGGTCAGCAACGAGATCACTACCGCCTTTGCCACACTGATTGAGCGTCGTAAGGCAGGGGAGCCGGTAGCCTACCTCACCGGCACCCAATCCTTCTGGTCCCTGGAGCTACAGGTGACGGCCGACACCCTGATTCCCCGCCCGGAGACGGAGCTGCTGGTGGAGACCGCACTGGCATCCATCCCAACTGATCAACCATGGCAGATTGCCGACCTCGGCACCGGCAGCGGGGCCATTGCACTGGCCATCGCCAGCGAGCGCCCTGAGACCACCTTGATCGCAACCGATCGCTCGGAGGCCGCACTTGAGATGGCCCGCGCAAACCGTGACCGACTGCAGCTCGATAATGTTACCTTTCATCACGGAAGCTGGTTTGAACCACTAGGGGAAGCACGGTTTGAGTTGATCCTCTCCAACCCCCCCTACATTGCAGAGGCCGATCCTCATCTCGACCGAGGCGATGTGCGTTTTGAACCGGATAGCGCGCTAACCGCAGGGGAGCAGGGTCTGAATGATCTGAGAGCCATCATCACCGATGCCCCCACCCACCTCAAACCGGGCGGACAACTGATGGTCGAGCATGGATATGATCAGGGAAACGCGGTACGCTCCCTGTTCCAACAACAGGGATATGACGAGGTCACCACACTACGTGATCTCGGCGGGCAGGAACGGATTACCTACGGAACTTACCATGGCGCTTGAGAACGACAACGAGCTGCTACGCTACAGCCGCCAGATCATGCTACCGCAGGTTGGGGCCGAGGGGCAGGAGAGGCTGCTCAACGCCCATGTGCTGATTATCGGCATGGGGGGGCTCGGCGCCCCCGCCGCAATCTATCTGGCCGCCGCTGGCATCGGCCATCTAACGCTAGTCGATTTCGACAAGGTGGATCTCTCCAACCTGCAGCGGCAGATTGTCCACTTCAGCAAAGATATTGGTCGCCCCAAGGTGGAGTCAGCCCGTGACACCCTGCTGGCGCTGAATCCGGAGATTGAGATCACTGCGCTGGATCGTCAACTCTCCGAGACCGAGATGGCGGAACAGATCAAGCAGGCCGATCTTGTACTCGACTGCAGCGACAACTTCACCACCCGCTTTGCGGTCAACCGCACCTGTGTTGACCACAAGACTCCGCTGGTCTCCGGTGCCGCAATCCGAATGGAGGGGCAGATCTCGGTCTATCGCCCCGATCTGGAGAATGAGCCCTGCTACCGCTGCCTCTACAAGGGGGGCGATGAGCTGGATGAGACCTGCACCCAGACCGGCGTGCTGGCCCCACTGGTCGGCATCATCGGCAGTATGCAGGCGCTGGAGGCGATGAAGATCATCATGGACATCGGCACCAGCCTCAACGGCAAACTGATGCTGCTCGATGCACTGACCATGGAGTGGCGCACCCTGAAACTACCGAAAGACCCCGAGTGTCCGGTATGTGGAGAGAACAACGGATGAGCAAAACAACGGAATACCTGCCCCGCACCCTCGCAGTACAACTACTGACCGAGGCACAGAAAGATCCTGAACGTGAAGTGTGCGGTCTGATCAGCAGCCACAACGGCACTCCAACTCGACTGATCCCGATTGACAATATTGCCTCTACCCCCGGCACCCTGTTCGAGATGGATCCACAACAGCAGATTGAGGCGATGCGTGAGATACGTGAACAGGGCGACGAGCTCTGGGCCATCTACCACTCCCATCCTCACGCCCCTGCAACCCCATCTACAAAAGATTTAAATGACGCTGCCTATCCCGAGGCCCTCTATCTGGTGATCTCACTCAACACCGAGGGGGTACTGGAGATGCAGGGGTTCCAACTGGAGAAGCAGCAATTTATCCCGGTGGCACTGGAGACTACCGACTACTGAACCACAATGAGACCTTTGCACAAAGGCCCTCATAGACACCTTCATAACAGAAAAAGGGGCCTTTAAAGCCCCCCCTTCTTTTACCAACCATCCTTGGCGGTTATGCCTCTCTCGCCTTGAAGCCCCAAATCTTGCAGTAGCTCCAGACCAGAGCAAGAAAGATAACTGGCTGCCCGAAAGTAATGAGATATTCCATCATCGTCCTGTACCTCGAAGTTTTCCGAAAAAAGACCCTAACAAATATATACCTCTAATATTAGAAAGACAATATACAGATATATATACAAAAAAACATATGACTAACTGATCAATATCAGATTTGACTCTATTATATTTTCGTAACCCATTGTTTGTAAATATAACGATTCCTATATTACATTTTTGATACATTCAACCTGTACCACTTCTCAAAAGCGGCAAGCAGCCTACAATCACACCATGTTCCGTCTGCCGCTGTTATCAATACTGCTGTGGTTACCTACCATTACCGCAACAGCAGAACCCCCGTCACAACCGGCCAACCGACTGATCCACGAGGCCTCCCCCTATCTGCTGCAACATGCCCACAACCCGGTTGATTGGTACCCCTGGGGTGAGGATGCCTTTGAGAAGGCCCGCAAGGAAAACAGGCCAATCTTTCTCTCCATCGGTTACGCCACCTGCCACTGGTGCCACGTAATGGAACGGGAGAGCTTCAACAACCCGGAGATTGCTCAACTGCTCAACCAGCATTTTGTTGCCATCAAGGTGGACCGTGAGCGCCGCCCTGCGGTGGATGCCCACTATCTGGAGGCGGTACGCCAGATCAATGGTCATGCCGGTTGGCCCCTCTCCGTCTTTCTCACCCCAGAAGGAAAGCCCTTCTTTGGCGGGGTCTACTACCCACCGGAACCCTTTCGGGAGCTTCTGCTGGAAGTTGCACAGCTATGGAAACAGTCCCAACCCAAGGTGCAGACAATGGCGGAACAGCTCTCCATCCAGCTGGATCATGCTCATCACATACATACCAAAGCAGGAGCGATTGATGAAAAGACCATCCAAAAGGCAATTACAGCCATCCTCACACAGCACGACGAGCTGCAGGGGGGCTTTGGCAGCGCCCCCAAATTTCCCAATGAACCACTCCTCTATCTACTGCTCAACCATATTGGGCACAGCAGTGATCCAGAGGTCTGGGAGGCCGTTGAAATCACCCTCACCGCAATGGCCCGTGGTGGCATCCATGACCAGATCGGTGGTGGCTTCCACCGCTATGCCACCGACCCTGAGTGGCTGACCCCCCACTTCGAGAAGATGCTCTACAATCAGGCACATCTCAGCCGAATCTATCTGCAAGGGTGGCAGCTGAGTGGAAACCCGGAATTTGAACAGGTGGCCCGCAATACCCTCGACTATCTGCTAAGGGATCTACAATCCAGCAAAGGGGGCTTCTACTCCGCCACCGATGCCGATAGTGAAGGGGGAGAGGGGCGCTACTTCCTCTGGTCTATTGAAGAGCTTCAGGCCGCACTGCCTCCCCAGCATGCAGAACAGGCCATCACCTACTATCAGCTAAGCCAATCCGGCAATTTTGAGGGGGGCAACATTCTCTATCGAGAGATCTGGCAGGATGACCCCCAACTGCAACAGGTTCGGCAACAAATGCTAAGGCTGCGCTCTCATCGCCCACCACCACCAAGAGATGAGAAGATCATCAGTGCATGGAACGGCATGGCAATCACCGCACTGGCTGAGGCAAGCAGGATATGGAATGAACCACGCTATCTCAATGCCGCCATCAAGAGCGCCAAGTGGCTCTGGCAGCATCACTACAATCCAGCCAATCACCAGCTCTGGCGCATCACCCTGAATGGCAGACCAGCGATTGAGGGGACACAGGAGGACTACGCCTACCTTGCTGAAGGGTATGTTGCCCTGTTTGATGCCACTGCGGACCGGGTATGGCTACAACGCGCCGAGCAGCTGGCCCAAACAATGATCGAGCAGTTTTGGGACAAGCAACAGGGCGGGTTTCTGCTACAACCACCAGACAGTAATCCGGCATCCATCCAACCACTCCAGCCACTAAAGGATCATGCACTCCCTTCAGGCAACTCGGTGGCACTGCAGCTACTGCAGGCACTCTCTCGTCGCAGTGAAGATCCGCGCTACACCCGCTACACAGAACAGCTACTGGCAGCGGTTGCCTCCAGGGTAAACCATGCCCCGGCACAATATGCCTATCTGTTGAGAGGGGCACAGAACTGGCTCAGTGGAGAATCGGGTCCATTACAGTATGCCGCCAAAGGCCATATCCGCATTGATGCCAAGCAGCAGGGGGCAGCACTCACCATTGAATTGACTATCGCACCGCAGTGGCATATCAACAGCCACCAGCCGCTACAGCCCTACCTGATCGCAACTGAGCTGCAGCTGGAAGAGGCCACCAATACTCATATGCTGGAGGCCATCCACTACCCCGAACCTGTTCTGGAACAGCTAGGCTTCAGCCAAACACCGCTGTCTCTCTACCATGGAAAACAGCAGATTCGAGCCAGCATCAGCGATACCGCCACAACCCCAATTACACTTACACTACAGCTTCAGGCCTGTAACGACAGCACTTGTCTGCCACCAGAAACCGTACGACTGCAATTAAGAGATCCCGGCAATCAGCGCATCGACCCGCTGGAAGCCACGCGGTAACTTCTGCCCACGGCGTCCCCGCTCACCCTGATAGTTGATCAAATCGGCCGGCTTGATCTTGAGTACTCTTTTACCAGAGACCACGGTCAGCCCCTGCTCTGCCTGCAGCACCGCCATCCCCGCCATGATCTCCTCACGGCTCTCGGCACGCTTGGTCGGGATACTGATCATCTTGTTGCCCTTGCCCTTGCTCAGCTCTGGCAGATCAACCAGCGGGAAGATCAACAGCCGCCCCTCATTACTGGCAGCCGCCACCCACTGCCCTTCCACATCGGCAATCGGCAGTGGCGCCATCACCTCTGCCCCCTTCGGCAGTCGCAGGAACGCCTTGCCCGCCTTCTTGTTGGAGGCGAGGTCGGCAATGGTGGCAACATAGCCATAACCCGCATCAGAGGCAAAGAGCATCTTCTGCTTCACCTCCCCGCCAATCACCTCGACAAAGCGCGCCCCGGCCGGTGGCGACAGGCGCCCGGTCAGCGGCTCCCCCTGTCCACGGGCAGAAGGCAGCGTACTTGCCTGCACGGTGTAGCTTCGCCCGGTGGAGTCGAGGAAGTGGATCGGCTGATTGCTGCGCCCATGGGCAGAGGCAAGATAGCGATCCCCACTCTTGTAGTTGAGCCCCTCGGCATCAATCTCGTGACCCTTGGCGGCACGCGCCCACCCCTTCTCGGAGAGCACCACGGTGACCGGCTCGGAGGGGACCAGACTGGTGGGATCAATCGCCTGTGCGGCATCACGTGCAACAATCGGTGAACGACGATCATCCCCATACTTCTCGGCATCAGCCGCGATCTCCTTGCGGATCAGGGTACGCAGGCGACGGGTAGAACCAAGAATCTGCTCCAGATTCTGACGCTCCTTCTCCAGCTCCTCCTGCTCCCCACGAATCTTCATCTCCTCCAGCTTGGCGAGATGGCGCAGCTTCAATTCAAGAATCGCCTCGGCCTGGGTGTCGCTGATACCAAATCGCTCCATCAGCACCGGCTTCGGCTTGTCCTCCGAACGGATAATAGATATGACCTCATCGATATTGAGGTAGGCGATCAACAGACCTTCGAGAATATGGAGGCGCTTCAGTACCTTGTCGAGGCGGTGCTGCAATCGTCTGCGCACCGTATCCTCACGATAGGTGAGCCACTCGGTGAGCAGTACACGGATATCCTTCACCCCGGGGCGTCCATCAATCCCGATCATGTTGAGATTGACACGGTAGGTGCGCTCCAGATCAGTGGTCGCAAACAGGTGTGACATCAGCTGCTCGACATCAACCCGGTTGGAGCGCGGCACAATCACCAGGCGGGTTGGGTTCTCATGGTCCGACTCATCACGCAGATCATCCACCATCGGCAGCTTCTTGGCCCGCATCTGGGTGGCAATCTGCTCCAGAATCTTGTTGCCGGAAACCTGGTGCGGCAGCGCGGTAATCACCACATCACCACTCTCCTTCTCCCACAACGCACGCATGCGGATCGAACCGGTCCCCTTGCGGTAGATGTCACGGATCTCCTCTTTCGGGGTGATGATCTCCGCCTCGGTCGGGTAGTCCGGCCCCTGCACATGCTCCAGCAGATCCTCAACGCTCGCCTTGCGATCCTCCAGCAGATGGATACAGGCGGCGGCCACCTCGCGCAGATTGTGGGGCGGGATATCGGTCGCCATACCGACTGCAATACCGGAGCCACCATTCAATAGAATATTGGGCAGCCGTGCCGGAAGCAGTTGCGGCTCTTTTAGCGTGCCATCGAAATTGGGCTGCCACTGCACCGTGCCCATCCCCAACTCGCTCAGCAACACTTCGGAGTAGCGGGTAAGGCGAGACTCGGTATAACGCATCGCTGCAAACGACTTGGGATCATCCGGGGAGCCCCAGTTGCCCTGACCATCGATCAGCGGATAGCGGTAGGAAAAAGACTGCGCCATCAGCACCATCGCCTCATAGGCTGCAGAGTCACCATGCGGGTGGAATTTACCCAGTACGTCACCAACGGTACGAGCCGACTTCTTGTACTTGGCGGTGGCCGAGAGCCCCAGCTCCGACATCGCATAGACAATACGGCGCTGTACCGGCTTCAGTCCATCCCCCACATGGGGCAGCGCCCGGTCGAGGATTACATACATCGAGTAGTCCAGATAGGCCTTCTCGGTAAATACACTCAACGGGAGTTGTTCAACGCCCTCTACATCAATCTCATTCTGACCTTCTTCCATATTGTTCTCAGTCGCTATCTTTTCAGAAAGAGCGAATGGTAAAGGCTTCGGGGTCACAAGTCAGTATTGGTGATTCTGACATAGGCGATATCAACTGATCTCCTTACAGGGGAGAACGGTGGGAACAATAAATATCATGGCCACACAAGGGCACAAACTATGCAAATACAACATTAAATGTTACATTTGCATATATGATAGTCCGGCAAACCAAGAAAAAACTACTGAAAGCCTTAAGCAAAAATCCTGCAGTAGTGCTTACAGGCCCACGCCAAATTGGAAAAACCACGCTGGCAATGGAAGTGGCCACTGAAAGAGAAGCACTCTACCTGGATCTGGAGCGCCCCAGCGACCTCAGCAAACTATCGGATATCGAACAGTTCTGCCGTGCGAACAATGACCACTTACTGATCCTGGATGAGGTGCAACGGGCACCCGAGCTATTTGCTCCACTGCGCAGCATTATTGATGAACGCCGCCGCACTGGAGAAAAAAGTGGTCATTTTCTACTGCTTGGATCCGCTTCAATCGATCTACTGAAACAGTCGAGCGAAACATTGGCAGGCCGCCTGAGCCATATCGAACTCTCTGCGCTGGATGTCATTGAGATAGGCTCAGACCAACAAAACAGACTTTGGCACCGAGGCGGCTTTCCAGAAAGCTTTCTGGCGGAAGAGGATGCCGACAGCTTCGAATGGCGGCTCGATTTCATCCGTACCTATCTGGAGCGAGACATTCCACAACTGGGCCCGCGCATTCCTGCTGAGACGCTACGCCGCTTCTGGACCATGTTGGCACACAACCAGGGGCAAGGTTTCAATGCCGCTGCCTTCGCCAAAGGGTTGGATGTCAAAGGGGTGACCACCAGCCGCTATCTCGATCTGATGGTTGATCTGCTACTGGTGCGTCGCCTGCAACCATGGGTCAGCAATTTGGGAAGGCGTCTGGTAAAGGCACCCAAAACCTACATCAGAGACAGTGGAATCTGCCATGCACTGTTGGGGATCGAAAGCTTCAATGACCTGATGGGTCATCCCGTTGTCGGCAACAGCTGGGAAGGGTTTGTCATCGAGAACATCATCAACCACCTTCCCAAACAGGCTGCCTACGGTTACTACCGCACCAGCGGCGGTGCAGAAATCGACCTGGTGGTTGATTTTGGCAACAACAATCTGTGGGCAATCGAAATCAAGCGCAGCTCCGCCCCCTCGCTATCAAAAGGCTTTCACAGTGCCTGCGAGGACCTGCAACCAGATAGAAAGTATGTTGTTCATGGAGGCGAAGAGAGCTTCCCTCTGTCCAAGGGTGTTGATGCTGTAACCTTGTCAGATCTGTTGGGATCACTTTGACAACAACAGTAAACGTACAATTAATAGCAGACATGTACAACAATGGAGCAGTAGGTAATATCCCAGATCATCACACCATCACATCTGCGCAGTAATCTCTTCAATGTGCTGGATCAGGTACTGGAGAGTGTGGTGAGCCCATCAAGGTCAAACGCAAAGGTTCACTACTAAGGGAGGGCCTGAAAAACACTCTCCTTATACAGCCTCACCAGACGGTTAAGCCTCTGCTCACCTTGACGTATCTGTTTCCGATCACTCTTGCCATTCCTGATACAGACCAATGTATAGCCCGCATCGCTCACCAGTAATTTTTGAATTCATTGCCAGTTTCAGTCATCAGTTGGATCAATTTGGGATGCACAAAAAGCTTCTCCTTACCGGACTGGGTCTCATGCAATACCCCTGCTCCACACAGCTGCTTCAGATACACCGATGCAGTCTGCCGTTTGGCAATTTCTCTTTCAGTCAGGTTACTGATACGGCAGTAGGGTTGCTCAAAAATCACCTGCACCAGTTCATGACTGTAGATTTTAGGCAGAACCGAACGAAGATATTCAGCGGTATGATCGATAAGCTGTCGTATGGCTTTAATCTTCTGGATGGTCCAGACCGAGGTTTGCTCAACGCCCTGCAGCATGAACAAAATCCACGCCTCGCTTTCACCGGTGCGGGTCACGTGGTTGAGCAAGCGATAGTAGTCACTCTTGTTTTGCACGATGTACCGGCTCAGATAGAGAATCGGCAAGGTTAACAGACCGCGCTCGATCAGATAGAGCACGTTCAATACGCGTCCAGTGCGACCATTGCCATCGATAAACGGGTGTATGGCCTCGAACTGGTAGTGTGCCATGGCCATTTTGATCAGTGGGTCAACATCGTCATCGCTGTGCAGAAAGTGCTCCCAATCTGCCAGTAGTCGCCTGATTTCTTCCTCACCTACCGGTGGTGTATAAATCACCTCGCCAGTGTCCGGGTTACTCAAGGTTGTGCCGGGCACCTTGCGGATCTCCATCCTCGTACCTTTGATGGTGCTGCAAATATCGACCGCCATATTGGTGGCTAGCGGCCGCTTGTTGAGCTGTTCAAAGCCATTTCTAAGCGCCGTTCTGTAGCGCAAGGCCTCACAGGTCATCGAGTCAGCCTGATCCTGCTCCTCCGCAAACTGAAACAGCCTGTCGGTAGTGGTCACGATATTTTCGATTTCGGAGCTGTCTTTTGCCTCCAGCAGCGGCAAAAGATTGATCAACAAACGCTGATTCGGTAGTAGCTCCGCAGCCTGTTTCAACTCAGCCAGCGCTGCACGCGCAGAAATACAGGCCTTTAGCACCACCTTGCTTTCCAGGTCGGTACTATTACGCAACAGCGGCAAGTCATTGAAGGGGGTGTCGGGCGACCAACTCATGTTTAATAATTTCGATTTTATCGACAGATAAACAGTGTATGTTGATGTGATCGACATGTACAGGCTTTATGTCGATATTTTTCGCATATTTCGACACAACATTGATCACATGCCGATTAAACCTCTTTCTAAAATATTCCCGTAGTACGTACAGCATACTGACCAGTTAAGCCGCTTTCTTCTATTCCAATACATGCTGCTCAAGTCACTGGGACTCATAGGGACTCTGATAGTTTATTCACCGGCACATTAGTTTTGCATGCCTAATGTCATACTGATATTGATCGATTGAGCCTTCCCTGATCTTCTCAACTACTTCATCAATGACAAACAACCTGTAGTCAGTGCAAATCTCGCTTTGGCTTTGCTGATTGTAGGGCTCTCAATGAGTCTATCAAGCGTCTGCTTCACCTCATCTTGACTACAGACGACAATATGAATGTTGTTGCGCTGAAGCACTCCACCCTCGATATCGGATGAGTTACTTGCCCCGCTCTTCAGCTTTTTGATCGTCTTCTTGTTGTCAAAGGCCTCAAGAAACGCATAGGGAAACACCGCTGCATCAAACTCCTGCTCAAACAGATCGCTGATTGCTTCCTCAATTTTGACGGGATTCAATTTTTTGCTCCATAGGCCCCTTGACGATGCCTCAACGCAACCACAGCAACCAGCACCTTCTCCTCCTCAATCAGGTAGAAGAGCCGGTAGTTGCCAATACGGTAGCGATAGTAGGGCTCAAGATCTCCTTTCAGCTTTTTGATATTGGGTCCAAAGCGGGGATTGATTCTGAGCTGCGGATAGACGATATCAACAATCTTCTTGTACAACTTGGGGTCTATCTTTTTCTTGCTCTTCTCAAAGGTACGGGTCTCGGCAATCCGGTACTCAGACAACGGTATAGGCCTCATTTTCCAGATCTTCCAGCCCGGATTCCAGCTCCTTGCGTAACGACTTGTCTGCCGAGATCTCTTCCATCTCATCCATCTCCACATACTGCGAAGAGGTCAGATACTGCATAGTAGCAAACTCAATGAAGCTGGAGATCTTCCGCTTCTGCCCCTCGGCTGCGGACTTGATCAGTTCATAGACCGCATCATCAACTCGCATGGTTACTGTTTTCATCACACCGCCCCTTTTGAATTCTTTTGACTATAGTTTTATTCAAAAATATTCATTATGCAAGTTTATGAAGAAACGCTACCCAGCCGCATCCTGAATCAACGCCACCATCTCATCCACCGAGAGCTTCCCGCCCTGATCACTCCCCTCCAGCAGTTGATCGGCAAGATCGCGCTTGTGCTGGTGGAGATCGACAATCTTCTCCTCAATGGTCCCCTTCACCACCAGTCGATAGATGGTGACCGGGCGGGTCTGTCCCATGCGGTGGGCACGATCCGAGGCTTGATCCTCCACCGCCGGGTTCCACCATGGGTCCATATGAATCACGTAGTCGGCGGCAGTCAGATTGAGGCCGGAGCCGCCCGCCTTGAGGCTGATCAGGAACAGCTCTCCCTCGCCCCCCTGGAAGGCATCAACCGCCTGCTTGCGCTTGGCTGCTGGGGTGGAGCCATCGAGATACTGGTAGCTCACACCCTGCTTGTCGAGGTACTCCCGAATCAAACTCAGGTGGCTGACAAACTGGCTGAAGACCAGCGCACGGTGGCCATTCTCCAGCAGCTCCTCCACCACCTCGGCAAAGACGCGGTGCTTGGCGCTGGTAATGGCAGAATCCTCATCCACCAGCTTGGGATGACAGCACGCCTGCCGCAGTCGGGTGATCTCCGCCAGAATCTGCAGGTGCTGCGGTCCGCCCGCAGGTCCCTGTCGCATCTGACTGATGCGGTCGATGGAGCGCTGGCGCAGCGCCTCCATAAAGACCGCCTCCTCTTCTCTCATCTCTACATGCAGCGTGATCTCGGTACGCGGTGGCAGCTCGGAGAGCACATCACGCTTCAGTCGACGCAGGATGAAGGGGGCAATCAGGTTCTTCAGCCGCTGCCGCGCCTCATCGCTCTTCTCCACCTCGATAGGGCGGGCAAAGCGCTCATTGAAGCGCTCCAGTGAACCGAGCAGGCCGGGGTTGATAAAGCGGAACAGGTTCCACAGCTCACCCAGATGATTCTCGATCGGGGTGCCGGTGGTGACCACCCGGAACCCCCCCTGCAGCCCCATCACCGCCTGTGAACGTTTGGTTGCCGCATTCTTGATCGCCTGCGCCTCATCGACCACCACCGTCTGCCACTCCACCGACTGCAACAGCTTTGCCTCACGTTGCAGCAATCCATAGCTGCAGATAATCAGATCATAGCCGGTCGCCCCCTCGATCAACTGGGTGCGCTCTTCACCATTGAATTCACCGAAGATCGCCGGACGCAGGGTTGGGGCGAAGCGGGTCGCCTCCTCCTGCCAGTTCATGCAGACCGAGGTGGGGGCCAACACCAGTGTAGGCCCATTGGCCGCACGGGAGAGCGCCATGCTCAACGCCTGCAGGGTCTTGCCCAATCCCATGTCATCGGCCAGACAGGCACCCGCCCCCCAGTGGGCCAGTCGTGCCATCCACTGGTACCCGTGGAGCTGGTAGTCACGCAGCTCCGCCTCCAGGGTCTTCGGCAGTTCAGGCTCCAGATGGTTGGCCTCTTCAATTTTGTGGCGCTGCTCCTCCCAACTGCGATTGGCCTGGAACTGCATCCCCTCCAGCGCCTCATCCATTGCCGAGAGCGCCAGTGCATGGATCTTGCCCTCCTCTGCACCGTAACTCTTCAGCACCTCCAGCCGCTTCTGCAGCTCACGACTCAGTGCAAGAATCTCCCCATCCTCCATCTTCAGGAAGCGGCCATTGCTGTGCTCCATCATCCCCCACAGCTCTTTCAGCGCTACCACCTGAGTCTGGCTCACCTGCAGCGTCCCCTCCAGCGCAAACCACTCGCGGCTCTCCTGTACCCCGACACGTATCTGCCCCAGCCCCACCTCGCTGATGCGGGGGATCTTCGCCCCCTGTGGCCAGTCAAGCTGCACCGTCTCATCATCGAGGCTGCGCAGGTAGAAGAGCAGTTCCAGCGCCTCTTGCGGATCTTCTACCAACCGCTCATCGAGCAGCTGATCATCCTCTACACCGATGAACAGCTCCGGCACCGTCTCTTCCATCCCCCCCATGATCTGCAGCGCCTGCTTCTGCTCCTGCTGCAGATCGCGATGTGCCTGTAGCTGCTGCCCCTCAACCTCGCCAAAGACGACCGTACCCCCCTTGCCGGGATAGTAGCGGGGACCGGCAGGTCCCATCGGGGCCACCCAGAAGCTGAAGCGGATGCCGCCCGCCTCCGGCAGCAGATGGATATGGGGCGTGGTCTCCCCGCTGACCTGTTCCACACCTGCAGAGGCGCCACCCACTGCGGAGTGGACGGTCAACAGCGGCGCGATGCTGGCAATGCTGTCGAGCAGCCGCTGCTTGGCCGCCATCGGGATCACCACACCGGAGGCTCCAAGGATCTGCGCCACCCGCAGGTGGGGCTCCTCAAAGCGGGAGATCACCAGACGACGCCCCCCCTCCCAGTGGCAACCCGCACTGTTGTAGCTGCCGTTGTCCTGCTGCGGTGGATAGGGGACCAGCTGCACCTTGAGTGACTCCCCCTGCTCAATCTCCACCACCTCCAGTGCAGGCTCCTGCCGCACCACATCAACCGAGACGCCACTACTGCTCTCCAGCTCTACCGCCGGATGGCCAACCAGCTCCCACAGAGCCCGCTCCAGATTGAATTCATGGACCAGTTTGCGCTGGTAGCTGGTGGTGGAATAGGCGCTACGCTCACTGATGGTGTTGCAGATGCGGTGATCCTGATCAGTCAGGTAGGGATACTGCTCCCGCTCCTCATAGAGCTTCTTTAACGCAATGGTGCGCCCCTTGCTCCAGCGACCACTCTTGGTCAGCTTCTGCTCCCGAGGGTGAAGTAGCGGCAATCCCTGATCCTGCTTCTCAATGCGCCACCCCAGCCGTAACGGGATCTCCTCCTGCTGTGCCTGTTGGACCTGCTCCTGCTCGGCCATCCCGGAGATTGCATCCAGCACCATCTCCCACTTCTGTTTGGGGCGGATCAACCCGGCCCAGCCGTGATCCTCTCCATTTTCGATACCACGTTCAGTATCGGCAATCTGCTGTTGCAGCTGCTCGAACTGCTGCCGATAGAGGCCAATTCCCACCTCACTTGCCTGCTCCGCATGCTGCTGCAACCGCGTCATCTGCTGCTCACTGATCGACTCTCCCACCCAATAGCGGGCAATCGACTGGATCAGCAGATCCCATGCAGAGTGAATACGATCTCTCTGCAGCAGTGCACACTGGCTCGCCTCATCCACCCCCATCAGCACCCGGGCCACCTCTCGCATCATCATTACCGCCGGGGCAAAGGGCCAATCCATCAAGGTGATACCCTCTTCATCCAGCCTCTGTTCATGTTGCTCCGCCAGCTTCACCACCTGCTGAAGCTGCTCAAATTTACCCACTTGCAGATAGAGCATCTGCAGGAAGAGTGGTCCCGGCCCTTCCAGAGCCAGAACTTCGTCGGCACCGCTTCCCTGCTCCAGCAGTGGCAATGCCTTGCTGTATGCTCTCTGCACCATCGCACACCAACCCAGCAGTGCCACAGAACGGGGATCATCCCGCCCCTCCAGCAGCTTTTCTGCCTGCGCTGGCTCACCACGATAGATGCGGAAGGTGGCCGCCAGTTGCGCCACCTCCAGACGTTCAGTCGCTACCGGCTCCACCTGCTGCTCCCAGAACTCCCACAGCAGCGGGGTCCCCTCCACCTCCAGCAAATCGGTGCGGATCGGATTCATCAATGCATGGTAGTGGAGCCATTCCGGCAGTCGCTCCAGCCACTGCGGCTGTACCGGGAAATAGCAGAAGTTGGTCACCACCTCTTCACGGTCGGCCGTCAGTTGCCCTGCCCACGGGTTCTCTGCATCAAGCCCCAACCACTCGCGCAGGTACTCATAGTCGCCACGATAGAAGGCGAAGCGCAACGGGCGCATCTCTGGATCGATCCCGGCAACCCAGAAGCCACTGCTGACCTGGCGGTTGACCGCCTCGGCCACCACCTCCATATTGCCATCGAGCACCAGTTGGCGGGAGAGCAGATCGACCAGAAAGCGGCTACAGCGCAGCCGCTCATTCTCATCAGTGGCCCACTCCTGTTCAACCCACTTTCTGCGCCACTGCGGCAGCATCTTCTTGAACCGTGCAACCAGTGGCTCCCCCTCACTGCTCTGCCACTCCAGCGCGGTCAAGATACGCTCCAAATTGGAAGAGGGCAGCGGCAGATCAGCCAGTGAGATCACCTGCAGGGTGCGCTGCTCATCTTCAGAACAGCGCTCATAAAAGTCGCGGTAGTAGCTCTCAAAGCCGGGCCAGTGGGGCCGGTTATCAGTTGCTGACATCTCGGTTAGACCTCGGCCAGATCCCCGCGGCTCTCCAGCCAGCTCTTGCGGTCGGAGGAGCGCTTCTTCGCCAGCAGCATATCCATCACGCTGTGGCTATCATCACCGGAATCGATGGTGAGCTGTACCAGACGGCGGGTCTCCTGCGCCATCGTGGTCTCACGCAGCTGCAGCGGGTTCATCTCACCCAGCCCCTTGAAGCGCTGTACGTTAACCTTGCCGCGCTTCTTCTCCGATTCGATGCGATCCAGCACACCCTGCTTCTCCGCATCATCCAGCGCATAGTAGACCTCCTTGCCGACATCAATGCGGTAGAGCGGCGGCATCGCCACATAGACATGCCCCTCCTTCACCAGTGCCGGGAAGTGGCGCAGGAACAGCGCACAGAGCAGGGTTGCAATATGGAGCCCATCCGAGTCGGCATCAGCGAGGATACAGATCTTGCCGTAGCGCAATCCGGTCAGATCGATACTACCCGGCTCCATACCGAGCGCTACAGAAATGTCATGTACCTCCTGTGAGGCCAGCACCTGTGTTGGATCAACCTCCCAGGTATTCAGAATCTTTCCACGTAGCGGCATGATCGCCTGGAATTCACGATCTCTTGCCTGCTTGGCCGAGCCACCTGCTGAATCCCCCTCTACCAGAAACAGTTCACCCTGCAGTGGATCTGCGGTGGAACAATCGGCCAGCTTGCCCGGCAATGCCGGACCACTGGTCACCTTCTTGCGTACCACCTTCTTGCGCGAACGCATCCGGCTCTGGGCACTGCTGATCGCCAGCTCGGCAATCTTCTCACCCAATTCTGGATGTTCATTGAGCCATAGGCTAAACGCATCCTTGACCACACCGGAGACAAAGGCGGCCACTTCCCTTGAAGAGAGCCGCTCCTTGGTCTGCCCGGCAAACTGTGGGTCCCCCATCTTCACCGAGAGGATATAGCTGACCCGCTCCCAAACATCCTCCGGGGTCAATTTGACCCCACGCGGCAGCAGGTTGCGGAACTCGCAGAACTCACGCACCCCTTCGGTCAACCCGGCACGCAGTCCGTTGACGTGGGTACCGCCCTGCGCCGTCGGCACCAGGTTGACATAGCTCTCGGTCACCGACTCACCACCCTCCGGCAGCCACGCCACGGCCCACTCCACCGCCTCATGCTCACTGGCGTTGTTGCCCATAAAGGGCTCCTCTTCCGGCACCGAGGGGAGATCACCAATCTGCCCCATCAGGTACTGCTTGAGACCATCCTCATAGTGCCACTCATCCTTGTCACCACTCGCCTCATCGGTGAGGAGAATCTTCACACCCGGCTGCAACACCGCCTTGGCTCGCATCACATGACGCAGTCGTGGCAGCGAGATCTTCGGAGAATCAAAGAAGGAGGCATCCGGCCAGAAGCGCACCGTGGTACCGGTATTGCGTTTGCCGACGGTACCAACCTCCTCCAGATCACTCTTCTTCAGGCCGTCACCAAAGGTCATGTTCATCTCTTTGCCATCGCGACGTACCCACACCTCCAGATGTTTCGACAGCGCATTGACCACCGAAACACCCACACCATGCAGGCCACCGGAGAATTGGTAGTTCTTGCCCGAGAATTTACCACCGGCGTGAAGTTTGGTCAGGATCACCTCAACCCCGGGGACCCCCTCTTCGGGGTGGATATCGGTCGGCATACCACGGCCATTGTCCTCGACGGTCACCGAGCCATCCTTATGGATGGTGACACCGATCTGGCTGGCATGACCAGCCATCGCCTCATCAACGCTGTTGTCCAGCACCTCCTGCACCAGATGGTTAGGACGGGTGGTATCGGTGTACATGCCTGGACGTTTGCGAACCGGGTCCAGACCGGAGAGAACCTCAATCGCCGAGGCGTCGTAATTGGACATAACTGCTCTACTGCTAATGGTTGTATTTAATGTTGTGAATCACTTGCTCTACAGCAATGGGAGTATCGGTGACTCGATCACAGAGAATGCCCTTGAACAGGGCCTTGCGGAAGAAGTCTCCTCCCTTGATCCTCTTCCACTCCGCACTCTCATTCTCGATAAAGGTCCCTCCGACGCCAAAGGCGTAGTTTTTGTACTCGGTGGTGGTACAACGGATACCATCATAGAAGACATTGGCGGCCCCACTGCGAGTCTGCACGATGGCCGAGTAGCGAATCACATAATCCTCAGCAATGGAGATCGACTTTATATCGAGATAGTAGCGATGGTTACGAGTGGCCGGATTATCGACCGAAAACTCCAGCCAGTCGGACTCCTGTGGATAATCCGGAATGGTTACCTCGGCCTCCTTCCAGGCAGGCCCCTCCTCATACCATTCACTTCCACTACTATCGTCCCACCACGGTGCCGCAACTGCTGCGGTTTGCAGGCAGAAAAATGATAGTAGTGCCGGTATAATGGTCTGCATAATCGATCTATTATCCATCGAATGGCCCCTGTAACCCAACCCCCAGAACTTAAATTATGCCAACTCGCAAAAAATCGGCTGCAGCAAAGGAAGAGACGCCTTTCGATTTCGAGAAGAGTCTGACGGAACTGGAGGATCTGGTCGAGGCGATGGAGGATGGCGACTTGCCGCTGGAGGAGTCACTGAAGAAATTTGAACAGGGCATTCGGCTGATCCGCAACTGCCAGAGTGCATTGACCGAGGCAGAACAGAAGGTTGAAATCCTTACCAGAGAAGGTTTAAAGCCGTTTGACACCCCATGAACCCCCGCTTCCACTCCTGGCAACAGCGGATAGAAGAGGCGATCCAGCAGACCCTTCCCGCACCCGACACCCATCCTGAGCGATTGCACCGGGCCGTTCACTACGCTCTGCTCAATGGTGGCAAGCGGGTACGCCCAATGCTTGCCTACGCCAGCGGTGAGCTGTTCGATATTGCACCAGAGCAGATCAGCCCCGCTGCAGTGGCAATCGAGATGATCCACGCCTACTCACTGGTCCATGATGATCTGCCGGCGATGGATGACGACGACCTGCGCCGCGGGCAGCCCACCTGCCACAAACAGTTCGATGAGGCGACCGCCATTCTGGCCGGGGACGCCCTGCAAACCTACGCCTTCAACACCCTCTCCAACGCCGATACTTCTGCCAAGGTGCGACTGCAGTGGGTACAGCAGCTGGCAGAGGCAAGCGGGGCCAGCGGCATGGTCGGTGGGCAGATGATCGATCTGGAGGCAGAGCACCAGACATTGAATATCGATGCCCTGCGCACCATGCACCGCAAGAAGACCGGCGCCTTGATCCGCGCCAGCGTATTGATGGGTGCCACACCGGCACAACCAGACGCCAAAGCTGCTGAACAGCTGCACACCTTTGCCGACAGTATCGGCCTCGCCTTTCAGGTGCAGGATGACATCCTCGATGTGGAGGGCGACAGTGCCGTAATCGGCAAACCACAGGGTTCCGATCTGGAGCAGGGGAAGAGCACCTTTGTCTCCCTGTTCGGGATCGATGGCGCCAAACAGCAGCTGCAACAACTCCACCAGCAGGCGATGGAGAGTCTCTCTGCACTGGGCGCAAAAAGCGCCTCGCTGAGAGAGATCGCCGACTTCATTATTCAGCGAGACCACTGAGCCCATCTGTCATGGACCGCCCACTCCCCGTCACCCCGCTACTGGACCGGATCACTGATCCAGCCGAATTGCGGCAGTTATCTCCCAATGAGCTGCCGGAGCTGGCCCAGCAACTGCGTGACTTCATGATCCACTCGGTTGGCAAGACCGGCGGCCATCTTGCATCCAGTCTGGGGGTGGTGGAGCTGACCATTGCCCTCCACTACATCTACGACACACCGAATGATCGACTGGTGTGGGATGTGGGCCACCAGTGCTATCCCCACAAAATCCTGACCGGACGCAAGGATGCAATGGAGACCCTGCGCCAGCAGGATGGCATCTCCGGCTTTACCAAGCGCTCCGAGAGCCCCTACGATCCATTTGGTGCAGGCCACTCCAGCACCTCGATCAGTGCCGCACTGGGGATGGCGATCGCCGCCCAACAGGCCGGTCAGGAGCGACAAACCGTTGCAGTAATCGGGGATGGTGCACTGACCGGCGGCATGGCCTTCGAGGCGCTCAACCACGCCGGAGAATCCAACGCCAATCTGCTGGTGGTACTCAACGACAACGATATGTCGATCTCGGAGAATGTTGGAGGGCTCTCCCGCTATCTCGGGCGCATCCTCACCAGCTCCACCTACAGCCATATGCGTGAGACCAGCCGCAAGGTATTGAGCCATCTGCCCGGTGCCTGGGATCTGGCCCGCAAGGCGGAGGAGCACATGAAGGGGATGGTGGTCCCCGGCACCCTGTTTGAGGAGCTGGGCTTCAACTATGTGGGCCCTGTTGATGGTCATGATATTCATGCACTGATTCGTGCATTACGCACCCTCCATACCCTGAAAGGTCCTCGCTTCCTCCATGTCATTACCCACAAGGGGCACGGCTACCTCCCTGCTGAGGAGGACCCAACCAAATACCATGGGGTGGGCAAAATCACCCCTCCCAACCAGCAGAATGAAAAAGAGAAAAACCCCAGCTATACCGAGATCTTTGGTCGCTGGCTCTGCAATGCCGTAGAGCAACATCCAGAGCTGGTAGCGATCACCCCGGCGATGATGAGCGGCTCCGGCATGGTGGAGTTTGCTGAACACTTCCCCAGCCACTTTATCGATGTGGGCATCGCCGAACAGCATGCCATCACCCTTGCCGCCGGACTGGCCACCGAACAGCGTCACCCCATTGTGGCGCTCTACTCCACCTTTCTGCAACGCGGCTATGATCAGCTGATCCACGATGTGGCACTACAGAAGCTGCCGGTACTGTTCGCCATTGATCGTGCCGGACTGGTTGGTGCCGATGGCGCTACCCATACCGGCGCCTTCGACATCAGCTTCCTGCGCGCCATCCCCAATCTGATCCTCATGACCCCCTCCAATGGCGAGGAGTGTCAACGGATGCTGGAGACCGGACTGCAACACGATGGCCCTGCAGCAGTACGCTATCCACGTGCCAATATCCCTGACACCCCAAACCGCAATGAGCCTCTGGAGATCGGCAAAGGGGTCATTCGACGCCAGGGAGAGAAGCGTGCCCTGCTGGTCTTTGGCCCATTGCTGGAAGCGGCACTGCAGGCCGCAGAGCAGATCAACGCCACCGTGGTGGATATGCGCTTCGTTGTTCCGCTGGACCGGGAACTGATTCTGCAGATCACAGAGACCCACAGCACCATTATCACTCTGGAGGAGAATGTGGTGGCTGGCGGTGCCGGCAGTGCAGTCAATGAATACCTGCTGCAGGAGCGCCGTAACCTCCCGATTTTGAACCTCGGATTGCCAAATCACTTTGTTGAACAGGGAGAAAGAGATACACTACTCTGTTTGTACCGACTGGATGCAGATGGCATACTTGACTCAATTAGTCAGTTTTTAGCCTCCTGAATTCAGCTTTAACAAGAGATCACTTTACCCACTGATGCCCGGCCGATTCACACTACGGACCCTCAGCGACTTTGCCGCTGCCCACAGCCTGCGGGAGTATCCCGGAGACTGCCAGCGCCTGCACGGTCATAACTGGAAGATTGAGGTCGAGGTGAGCGCCAGTGAGCTGGATAAGCTGGGGATGGTGATCGATTTCAAGCAGATCAAACAGGCCACCAAAACGGCAACGGACCGCCTCGACCACCAGTATCTGAATGAACTGGAGCCGTTTGATCGTATCAACCCCACCGCAGAGCACATTGCCCAGACCCTGTTCCGGGAGATTGCTGCAGCCCTCAACGATGATCGTGTCCGTGTGGATGCCATCACGGTGTGGGAGACAGAGCGCGCCTCGGCTCGCTATTCAGAATAAAGAAGAAAGGAAGTACCCATGACCGAACAATGCATGGCCGATGTACAGAGCAGTGCCGACACCCGCCAGATCCCGATTGACAAGGTGGGGATCAAGGATATCCGCCACCCGGTGGTGATCAAGGACCGCACCGGCAAGGAGCAGCACACCGTTGCCACCTTCAACATGTATGTGAGCCTGCCACAGCACTTCAAGGGGACCCACATGTCCCGCTTTGTGCGTATCCTC
>CAYFOU010000014.1:0-26360 GCA_964344805.1 uncultured Piscirickettsiaceae bacterium
GGAGTCTGCCTTTTCTCTACTTGATTTGCGAGTGGTTTGCAGGATTTAGGTATGATTTCACCGTACCAACAGCCACACTCCCCTGCTTTCTCCGCTCGACTTCCAGGCTGTTTCGGGTATAACGCAGCTCCCGGTTGATTCGGGCCACCTTGCGCTTCCAGTAGTAGGTGAGCAGTACAACCACCCCTCCCAAAAACAGCACCACATAAACGATCTCTCTGAAGTAGTATTCCAGTAGCTCAGGTGGCTGGTTGAGGTACTTCACCTCATCACCCACATCTGACATCGACAGCCCATGCCGTTCCAGTTGCTCCCAGTCTGCCCCCCAACTCAGAATGGAGTAGTGTGGTTTGAAGCGCCCACGCTGAAAATAGTCCATCAACGCCTCCACCATACCGATGGCCGTCCTCTCTCCATCACGCAGATAGCCACCAACAATCCCCTCTCCCAACATATTCTTCCAGAAAGAGTAGACCGGGACCTCGACATACTCTGCAATGTACCTCAACACCACTTTGGCATTGAGTTTCTTTCCGGTTTTATCCTTGAAAATCAAGATATAAAACAACAGACTCTGTTCTGGAAGATCAGCCAACTGCTCTCTCAGTTGATCAAAAGAGGTAAAATCAACCGTACGCACATTCAGTCGGGGATGGCGCCTCAACTGCTCCAGTAATCCATCATGCACCAAATCGGCTGCCGCCCAGGTTCCACGGACAATAACCACCTCCTTTGCCTGTGAATTCTGCTTCAGCGCCATCTCCACCGTTTCCCGGGTCGAATCTGCCTTCCACCCCCGAATCACATACTCATCCGGCTGCTCCACCACACCAATATCGGTATCGGTTGAATAGACTCTCGGCGCCCCTTCCGGTAACAGACGTTCCCCATGCCGTTTCAGAAAACGGGCAGCCTCTGGCGAATCAGCAACCGCCGCATCAAAACGGATATCGCTATACTTGTCAGATAGATAGTCCACCCTGACCTCATCACTCACCGCCTCTTCCAGACGCACCGCATCAAGGTATTCAAAGTAGTATCGAAACTGCTGAGGGTAAGCCCTGGTCGACTGTTGAAACCCTTTCATCATCGACTGAACCCATGGATCAATCGAGTGGTATGAGAGCAACACCAGAATATTTCTGGGCCTTTCATTGACCCCCTCTGCCACGACGGTTGTGCCTCCGGCACAGAGCGCACTCCACCCGACCAGCAACAACCACCTCTTAAGCCACTTTCCCATCCTCTTCTCCAGATCAGATCTACCCCGGATTATAACTTTCCACCCTCACATGAAAATATGAATGCCGCTCTGCAGCCCCTTTAAAACACCCTATTTCCCCAATAGTTCCGGTTGCCCCTGCACTACGCTGCTGGTACAGTTCTTCGGTTTTCACCACCGACTGATTTTTCAAGGAAATTAAGATGTTTGGACGCCTGTTCGGAATGTTCTCCAACGATCTCTCGATCGATCTGGGGACCGCTAACACACTGGTCTACGTACGTAATCAGGGGATCATTCTGGATGAGCCCTCGGTGGTGGCGATCCGTGAAGAGGGGCGTGGCAACAAATCGATTGCAGCCGTTGGGGTCGAGGCGAAAAGAATGTTGGGGCGTACCCCCGGCAACATCACCGCAATCCGCCCACTGAAGGATGGGGTGATCGCAGACTTCAACATCACCGAGAAGATGCTGCAGTACTTTATCCGCAAGGTGCATGAGAACCGCTTCTTCAAACCCAGCCCTCGCGTTCTGGTCTGCGTCCCCTGTGGCGCCACCCAGGTGGAGCGCCGTGCGATCAAGGAGTCGGCCGAGGGGGCGGGTGCCCGTGAGGTCCATCTGATCGAGGAGCCGATGGCCGCCGCTATCGGTGCCGGTCTGCCGGTGGAGCAGCCCGGTGGTTCGATGGTGGTCGATATCGGTGGCGGCACCACCGAGGTGGCGATCATCTCACTGGCCGGTGTGGTCTACTCCGCCTCGGTCCGTGTCGGTGGTGACCGCTTTGACGAGGCGATTGTCAGCTACGTCAAGCGCAACTACGGCAGCTTGATCGGTGAGGCGACCGCAGAGCGCATCAAGATGGAGATCGGCAGCGCCTTCCCCGGTGACGAGATCAACGAGATCGAGGTGCGTGGTCGCAATCTGGCCGAGGGTATTCCTCGCGCCTTCACCGTAAACAGTAACGAGATTCTGGAGTCACTGCAGGAGCCACTCTCCGAGATCATCCGTGCAGTACGCGATGCACTGGAGCGTACTCCACCGGAGCTGGCGGGCGACATCTCCGAGCGCGGCATGGTACTGACCGGTGGCGGCGCACTGCTGCGTGATCTGGATCGGCTGCTGACCGAAGAGACCGGCCTGCCGGTCACGGTAGCAGAGGACCCCCTCACTTGCGTGGCCCGTGGTGGTGGCCGCGCCCTTGAGCTGATGGACGAAATGGGCAGCGCCTCCTTCCTCAGCGAATAAATAGCGAATAAATCAAGGAATCTCCCCTACGCTGTGCCTGCCAACGCCGCCTCACAGGGATCGATTTTCAAACGGGGGGACACCCTCACCCTGAAGCTGGTAATCGTTTCACTGCTCTCACTGATGCTGATTGCCGTCGACCACCGCTTCCACAAGGGACACCTGTTTCGCAGCTGGGTAGAGACCGCTGTACACCCGATTCAGCAGGTGATCGACCTGCCGCGTGTCTTCGGTTTCTGGTTGGCCGAAGGGATACAGTCACGTGAATCACTCCAGGAGGAGAACGCCAGCCTGCGCAAACGCAATCTGCTGCTGCAGAATCGCCTGCAGAAGCTGGAGGCGATCGAGGCGGAGAATGGTCGCCTGCGCAAACTGCTCAACGCCTCCTTCATCTATGGTGCAATCCATCAGGATGACCGGGTACGGCTGGCAGAGATCATCTCCATCGATCTCGACACCTTCAGCCAGGAGGTGGTACTCAACAAGGGAGGGGATGATGCCGTCTATGTGGGTCAGCCGCTGATGGATGCCAACGGGGTGATGGGGCAGATCATCCGTACCACGCCCGGCTCCAGCACCGCACTGCTACTCTCCTCCCCTCACCATGCCATTCCGGTACAGAACCGGCGTAACGGATTGCGCTCCATCGCCATCGGCACCGGAGATCCCAGCCAACTCAAATTGCGCTTTATTCCCACCGAAAGTGATCTGATCGAGGGAGACACCTTTATCACCTCCGGGCTCGGGGGCCGTTTCCCCTATGGCTATCCAGTCGGCACCGTCCACACCATCCAGATTCGGGAGGGTGAGCGCTTCGCAGAGGTAACCCTCAACGCATTAGCCAGACTGGAGCGCAGCCGCGAGGTACTGCTGGTCTGGCCCGCCAACCAGCAACCTCTGGAGCTGGCCCAGTGAGCGGCATACAGCGCAGTTACTGGGGCGGTTTTCTGCTGCTACTGGTCATCTCACTGCTGTTAACACTGATTCCCCTCCCGGAGGCCGTACGCCCCTTCCGCCCCCACTGGATGATATTGGCACTCTTCTATCTGGGAATCTTCATGCCCCTGCAGAGTGGCATCATTCGTAGCTGGCTGCTGGGTGGAGTCACTGACGGGGTGACCGGCACCCTGCTCGGCATCCACGCACTCACCTTTGCCCTGACCACCTATATCGCCCTGCTCTTCCATCAACGACTGCGCCTCTATGCGGTGGTACAGCAGATGGCCCTACTAACGCTGATCATGGCCATGACCCTGGGCATCGAATACCTAATCCGTGGTGCCACCGATGGCTCTGCCAACAGCCTGCTGTTCTGGGCACCACTGATCACCACACCACTACTCTGGCCCCTGCTCTATCTGCTGGGAGATCGACTGATCCACCCCTACCAACAGCGATGATTCCTGCACTCAAAGACCATCGCCATGAATCAAGGATGTTTCGCAACCGGGTACTGGTAGCGGCAGCCTTTGTCTTCCTGATGGTACTGGTACTGGTAGCCCGCATGGTCAATCTACAGATTGTCCAGTACAACCACTACGCCACCCTCTCCGATGACAACCGGGTCCACACCCGCTCACTGGCCCCGGCACGGGGGCGCATTTACGACCGCAACGGGGTGCTGCTGGCCAACAACCACACCACCTTTCGTCTCGAGATCATCCCCAGCAAGGTGGAGGATCTGGAGGAGACTCTGCAACAGCTGACCAAGATCATTGAGGTCGGTGAAGAGGATCTGGAGCGCTTCCACAAGGAGCGCAAACGGACTCGCCGCTTCAAGGCAACCCCGCTACGCTTTGCCCTCAACGAGGAGGAGGTGGCCCGCTTCGAGGTCAACCGCCACCACTTTCCCGGCGTCACCATTCAGGACTACCAGTCCCGCCACTACCCGCTCCACGCCTTAAGCGCACACATCATCGGCTATATCGGCCGCATCAATGAACAGGAGCTGCAGCAGGTCAACCCGGTCCTCTATCAGGCCACCGAGCATATCGGCAAGACCGGGATCGAGCACTACTATGAAGATATTCTCCACGGCACCCCCGGAGTACGACAGGTGGAGAGTGATGTATTGGGGCGCGTGGTGCGGGTACTGGAAGAGACTCAACCCACCCCCGGCGACGACATCTATCTCACCATCGACAGCAACCTTCAGGCCATTTCAATTGAGGCGATGGGCAGCTACAAGGGGGCTGCAGTTGCCATCAACCCGAAGAGCGGAGAGATCCTCTCGATGGTGAGCAAACCCTCTTTCAACGCCAACCTCTTCGTCAATGGAATCGGGCGCAAGGATTACCAGGCCCTGCGCGACTCCAAGGATCGCCCCCTCTTCAACCGCTTTCTGCGCGGACAGTACCCACCCGGCTCCACTGTCAAGCCACTGGTGGCACTGGCCGGGCTGGAGCTGGGCCACACCCATGTGGACGAGTCTGTGAGCTGCCGCGGCTGGTACCGCATCAAGGGCTACAAGCACAAATATCGCGACTGGAAGAAGCGGGGCCACGGCAAGACCGATGTCGACAAGGCCATTGTCGAATCATGCGACGTCTACTTCTATGACCTCTCCTTCGAAATGGGGATCGACGCCTTCCACAACTACATGGCCCAGTTTGGTTTTGGCAAGAAGAGCGGTGCCGACATCACCGGAGAACAGCCCGGCGTACTCCCCTCCCGGGAGTGGAAGCAGATCCATCGCGAGGAGCCGTGGTACCCCGGAGAGACCCTCAGTGTCGGTATCGGCCAGGGCTTCTTTACCGCCACCCCGCTACAGCTCGCCTCCGCCATCGCCACCCTTGCCAATCAGGGGCAGCGGATGCAGCCTCATCTGCTCTATGCGACACAAGGGGCCGGGGCCACCATTCCCCAACTGCAGCCCTACCAGCCGCTCAATCAGGTACCGATTCTGGAGCAGAAGAACTGGGACAAGATCTACGACTCCATGCGCCGCGTGGTCCACAGCAAGCGAGGTACCGCCAAGCGCATTGGACGCAAGTCGAAATACACCATTGCCGGCAAGACCGGTACCGCGCAGGTCTACACCGTACGCCAGGATGAGGAGTATGATGAGACCAAGATTCCAGAGCACCTGCGCGACCACGCGCTGTTTGTCGCCTTCGCCCCACTTGATGACCCGGAGATTGCGGTAGCGGTTATCGTAGAGAATGGCGGACACGGTGGTTCGGTGGCAGCCCCAATCGCCAAGCAGATCATGGATCGATACCTGCTGGAGAACAACACATGAGTAGGGTAGATCAGACCCAGCGCAGGGTGCCACTGGCCGATCGCATCCATATCGATCTGCCGCTGCTGACCGGTCTCATTCTGTTGAGTCTGTTCGGACTGCTGGTGATCTACAGTGCCAGTGGTGCAGATCAGGGAATGATGACCCGGCAGCTGACCCGTCTTGGCGTAGCCTTTATAGTCCTGGTAATCGCTGCACAGGTGCCCCCCCACTGGCTCAAGATCATCACCTTCTGGCTCTTTGTGGTGGGGCTGTTGATGCTGATTGCAGTACCACTGGTTGGTGAGACCCACAAGGGGGCGCAGCGCTGGCTCAACTTCGGCGTGGTGCTGATCCAACCCTCGGAGATGATGAAACTGATCATTCCGATGATGGTCGCCGCCTACCTCTCGGAACGCACCCTGCCTCCACCTCCCAAACAGCAGCTGCTGGCGGCACTGATGATCATTGTCCCGGTACTGCTGATCGCCAAACAGCCCGATCTCGGCACCTCCCTGCTGATCGCCAGTTCCGGCTTCTTCGTCCTCTTCCTCGCCGGGATCTCCTGGCGGATGATCGGCGGGCTGGCCGTGGCCGGGGCCGGGATGCTGCCGATCCTCTGGTACTACCTGATGAAGCCTTACCAGAAGCAGCGGGTACTCACCTTCCTCAACCCAGAGAGTGATCCCCAGGGGACCGGCTACCACATCATCCAGTCGAAGATTGCCATCGGCTCCGGTGGCGGCTTCGGCAAGGGGTGGCTCAACGGCACCCAGTCCCAGCTGGAATTCTTACCTGAACGCCACACCGATTTCATCTTTGCGGTGCTCGCCGAGGAGTTTGGTCTGCTCGGTGTAATCACCCTCTTTGTGCTCTACCTCTTTATCATCTATCGCGGCCTCTATATCGCCACTCAGGCTCAGGAGACCTACACCCGACTGCTGGCAGGCGGCATCACCATGATCTTCTTCACCTACTTCTTTGTAAATGTGGGGATGGTGAGCGGGCTGCTCCCGGTGGTTGGACTCCCGCTACCTATGGTGAGCTACGGTGGCACCTCAATGGTGACTTTGATGGCCGCCTTTGGCATTCTGATGTCAATCCAGACCCACCGACGTTTATTAGACAAATAATATGGACAGAAAAACACTCATACTGATTCCCGCACTGCTCTGCACCACATCCATCTGGGCAGCAGAAACAGACACTCCCCAACAGGCAATCCAGGCCTCTACTGAAGCCACACCAGAAAAGGAGGCTCCCCCCCCACCACTGAGTGAACGGGAGAATGTACAGCGCTTTATCCAGCGCATGGTGGAGAAACACCAGTTCGAGACCCAGCCTCTGGCCGAACTGCTCAACCAGCTCACCCTGCGCGAGAAGAAGATCAGCCCCAAGACCTCGGCCAAGAAGCGCAAGGCGAAGATGGACAACCCGGCCGAGTCCCGCCCCTGGGCCGAATACCGCAGCAAACATGTGAAGCCGGGGATCATCAAACGTGGCGTCAAATTCTGGAACCAGCACAAAAAGACATTGGCCCGTGCCGAGGCGGAGTATGGCGTTCCGGCCCATATCATTGTCGGGGTACTCGGGGTCGAGACCCGCTACGGTGGCTATATGGGAGATGATCCGGTAATCAACGCCCTCGCCACCTTTGCCTTCAATTATCCCAAAAGAGAACGCTTCTTCACCGCCGAGCTTGAAGCATTTTTATTGATGGCACGTGAAGAGAAACAGGATCCCTTCAGCTATCGTGGCTCCTACGCCGGGGCGATGGGAATGCCGCAGTTCATGCCCAGCAACTACCGCACACTCGCCGTTGATTACGACAAAGATGGCAAGAAGGATATCTGGCACACCCCGGCCGACGCCATCGGCAGTATTGCCAACTACCTGCGCCACCACGGCTGGAAGAAGGGAAAACCGATCGCCACTCCAGCCAGCTACCAACCCACCACGCTCTCCAGTGAATACAGCGTGGCCAATGGCGACTCACTCTGGACCATCGCCAAAAAGGTACAGAACCATCAGGGGGGATCCATGGGCGGACTGATGAGCCAGCTGCAACAGATGAACCCACAGGCCTTTGTCGCCGGTAACCCCAACCAGCTGATCAAGGGGGCCACAATGAAGCTACCAGTCAAGACAGAGGCCAGCTACGATCATCTGATCATCAAGAAGCTGCGCCCCAAGTTCCAGGTCAACGACATTCTGCAGAACGGTTTCAGGATCGAACCGGACTACCCCGCCGATGCCAAGGCACTACTACTGGAGCTGAAGGGGGAGAAAGGAATCGAACACTGGGTGGCACTGCACAACTTCTATGTCATCTCCCGGTATAATCCACGCACCCTTTATACCATGGCGGTGTTCCAGCTTGGCGAAGAGATTGGCAAAGCCTACCGCACCCAACTGTTAGAAAACTCTGTAGAAACCAAGAACGATGCAAGCTCGAGTTAAAATCCTACTGCTGCTGATCCCTGTAACGCTGCTCAGTGGCTGTGGCACGGTAAGCCATGTTGCATCCATGCTGACCCCACCGACCGACCCCACCCGTCCAGATCGAGTAGTCGCCACCCCCAATGCGGTACCCAAGCATGAGCCACTCTGCAAATATGGCAACATGCCCTCCTACAAGGTGTTGGGCAAGAGCTATCAGCCGATGCGCTCAGCAGTCGGCTTTACCGAGACCGGCATCGCCTCTTGGTATGGCCCCAACTTCCATGGCAAACCCACCTCCTGCATGGAGGAGTACGATATGTACAAGATGACGGCAGCCCACAAGACCCTGCCCCTGCCCAGCTATGTGGAGGTGACCAATCTGGAGAACAACAGGCAGATCGTGGTACGGGTCAATGACCGCGGCCCATTCCATGAGGGGCGCATCATCGATCTCTCCTACTCTGCTGCATGGAAGCTGGATGTCATCAAGAAGGGGACCGCCAAGGTGAAGATCCGGGTACTGACCCCAGATGATGCCCCACCGGTGGCGGAACAGCTCCCCTATATCCAGTTTGGCCTCTTCTCAGACAAGAAAAATGCCGATGCACTGCAGCGCAAGGTGGCCCTGCAGATCGTTGCAGTACGCCCCAATGTAGCTGCCCCGGTTGAAGTGCGCCCCACCACAAGTGGTGGCCGCACCCTCTATCAGGTGCTGGTGCAACCTCACCATAATGAGCAGGCGATCGATTCGATCAAACAGCAGTTGGTACAGATGGGAATCGACGGGGTCATTAAAAAAGAGTGATGGGCCTGTTAGAATCCTCCTCTGAACTCGATTTCTAGATGGAAGACCGATGATGCAACTTGCCAAAATCCTCCCCCTGTTTCTGACCCTGACCTGGAGCCTCCCCAGCTCTGCGGCCCCCCGTATCATCCCCAAGGCCCCTTCGGTCAACGCCAAGGCCCATATCCTGATGGATGCCAACAGTGGACATATCATCACCGAGCACAGCAGCCATGATCGCCTTGCCCCCGCCAGCCTGACCAAGATCATGACCTCCTACGCCCTCTTCAGCGAGCTGAAACAGGGTAATATCACACTGGAAGACCCGGTCACCATCAGCGAGAAGGCATGGCGTACCGGTGGCTCCAAGATGTTTATCGAGGTGGGAGACAAGATCAGCGTCGATGATCTGCTGAAGGGGATGGTGATCTCCTCCGGCAACGATGCCAGCGTGGCACTGGCCGAGCATGTTGGCGGTGCCGAAGAGACCTTTGCCCAGTTGATGAACCAGTATGGCGAGATTCTGGGAATGAAGAACAGCCATTTCCAGAACGCCACCGGGATGCCTGGCGATGAGCACTACACCAGCGCCTCCGATATGGCGATTCTCTCTCAGGCACTGATCCGCGACTTCCCGGAATACTATCCACTCTATGCCGAGAAGACATTTATCTTTGGCAAGGACCCTCGCACCGGCAAGCCGATCAAGCAGAACAACCGCAACAAACTGTTGTGGCGTGATGAGAGCGTCGATGGGCTAAAGACCGGCTATACCGAGGCAGCAGGCTACTGTCTGGTCGCCTCTGCCGAGCGTGACGGCATGCGACTGATCTCGGTGGTGATGGGTACCTCCGGCACCGAGATGCGCGCGCAGGAGACCCAGAAGCTGCTCAACTTCGGCTTCCGCTTCTACGAGACCCAGACTCTGGCCACCCCACAGCAGCCACTGGCCACTCCGGTGGTATGGAAGGGGGAAGAGAACCAGATTAATGTCGGCATTGCCAAACCACTCACGGTGACGCTGGGGCGTAACCAGTTCAAGGATCTGCAATCCACCATCACCCTCGACAGCGAGACACTGGAGGCTCCGCTGCAGCAGGGTACTCCACTCGGCACCATCACCTATTCACTCGATGGCAAGGCGGTAGTTCAGGCTCCGCTGGTTGCACTGGAGACTGTTGAAGAGGGTGGTCTGATCAAGCGGCTAAAAGATGCCGTACTGATGAACTTCTGACCGGAGTCCAAGTTTGTCCATTGTCTATCTGGATGGGCAGTTTCAGCCCATCGAATCGGCCTCCATCTCGGTACTGGACCGCGGCTTCCTCTTTGGGGACGGGGTCTATGAGGTGATCCCGGTCTATGGTAAAAAACCATTCCGGCTACAGGAGCACCTGCAGCGGCTGGAGAACAGCCTGGCAGAGGTACGTATCACCAACCCCCATAGCCGCGAACAGTGGCAGCAGCTATTGAGTGAACTGATTGAGAGCAACAAAGGGGAAGATCAATCACTCTACCTTCAGGTGACCCGAGGGGTCGCACCGCGTGATCACCACTTCCCGGAGCAGGGCACTCCACCGACCCTGTTCATGATGAGCAATCCACTGGTCGGCACCCCCGATGAGGTGCTACAAAAAGGCATTGCTGCTGTTACCGAGAACGACAGCCGCTGGAACCGCTGCAATATCAAGTCGATCAACCTACTCGCCAACGTCCTCCATCGCCAGCATGCGATGGACCAGGATGCCAAGGAGGCGATTCTGATCCGTGACGGCATGGTGACCGAAGGGGCTGCCAGCAACCTCTTCCTGCTGTTGGATGGCATCATCACCACCCCTCCTAAAGGTCCACATCTGTTACCGGGGGTCACCCGTGATCTGGTACTGGAACTGGCAAATCAGCATCAACTGCCCTGTGAGGAGCGGGAAATCACCGAAGAGGAGCTACTGCTGGCCAAGGAGATCTGGGTCACCAGCTCCACCAAGGAGATCGTTCCGGTCACTACACTGAACCACCATCCGGTCTGCAGCGGAGAGCCGGGCAAGGTAACCTTGCAGCTACATAACCATCTGCAAGACTTCAAACAACAATTTCGCCAACAGCCATGATCAATCTCGAACTGCCTGAAGGGGGGCTACTGGAGTTCCCCTGCACCCTCACCATCAAGGCGATGGGCAAGCCCGACAACAACTTTGATGCCCACGTCACTGCTCTGGTACGTCGCCATATCCCCGATATCGGCGAAGGGGCCGTCGTCACCCGTCCCAGCAAGAAGGGCAATTTTATCTCCGTCAGTGTCACTGTGACCGCCGAGAGTCGAGAACAGCTGGACAGCATCTATCAGTTACTGAGCGATGATGAGCGGGTGCTGATGGCATTGTGATTATTCTTCGCCAGCTGGGGGAGGTTCCCTATGAGCCTACCTGGCAACGGATGCAGCAGTTCACCGAGCAGCGAACTACACAGACCCCTGACGAGCTGTGGCTGCTGGAGCACCCCCCCACCTTTACCCAAGGGCGTGCCGGCAAGGCGGAGCATCTGCTCGCCCCCGGCAAGATTCCGGTAATACCGATTGATCGTGGCGGACAAGTCACCTATCACGGTCCGGGGCAACTGGTACTCTACACCCTGATCGATCTGCAGCGGTTGAGGCTGGGGGTACGCGCACTGGTGACCGCACTGGAAGAGAGCGTGATCGGTCTGCTACGAGACCATGGTATCGAGGCAGTGGCCCGCAAGGATGCCCCCGGCGTCTATGTCAACGATGCCAAGATCGCTGCCGTAGGGCTGCGAATCCGCAAGGGGTGCAGCTTTCACGGCCTCAGCTTCAATCTGAAGATGGATCTGGAGCCCTTCAATCGCATCAATCCCTGCGGCTATCAGGGGCTGGCGGTGACCCAGCTCTCCGAGTTGATCGAGCTGCCTGCCCCCTCCACCATCCACCTGCCGCTGGTTCATCATCTACTGAAGCAGTTGGGATACAATGCGACCGATCTGATAATCGAACAGCCCTTCTAATGTCTGACGAGAGAAAACAGCGCGGTGCCGACAAGGTATCCCGCATCCCGATCAAGGTGGTCCCGGCCGATACTCCACTACGCAAACCGAGCTGGATTCGCGCCAAGGCCCCAAAGGGGGATGGCGTTGCGCGCATTCGTAAACTGCTGCGAGAGGGGAGCCACAACACCGTCTGTGAAGAGGCCTCCTGCCCCAATCTGGGGGAGTGCTTCTCTCATGGCACCGCAACCTTCATGATCCTGGGGGATATCTGCACCCGGCGCTGCCCGTTTTGCGATGTGGCCCACGGCAAGCCCCTTCCCCCCACCCCCGAGGAGCCACAGCAGCTGGCCGAGACCATCGCCAGAATGGCGCTGCGCTATGTGGTGATCACCTCGGTGGACCGCGATGATCTGCGCGATGGTGGCGCCCAACACTTTGCCGACTGTACCCGGCAGATTCGAGCGGCCCTGCCCGAGATTCAGATCGAGACTCTGGTCCCCGACTTTCGTGGGCGAGAGCAGGTTGCACTGGAGATCCTGAGCCAGTCACCACCCGATATCTTCAACCACAATCTGGAGACGGTCCCCCGTCTCTACAAACAGAGCCGCCCCGGCGCCAGCTATCAAGGCTCCCTCAAACTGCTGCAACAGTTCAGAGAGATGAACCCGCTGGTCCCCACCAAATCGGGAATCATGCTGGGGCTGGGAGAGGAGATTGATGAGGTACACGCCCTGATGGAGGATCTACGCAACCATGATGTCGAACGCATCACACTGGGGCAGTACCTGCAACCAAGTCGGCACCACCTTCCCGTTACCCGTTACGTCACACCGGAGGAGTTCGAGGCATTGAGAGTACGGGGAGAGGCGATGGGCTTCACCCATGTCGCCAGCGGCCCGATGGTGCGCTCCTCTTACCATGCCGATCTGCAGGCCGCTGGAGAGACCATCAAATAGGCACCTATAAAAATGCCCTTTTCCAGCCATTACTTCATCAGCTCCGTACTCGAATCCTCATGTACCCGCATGTACACTGCGCTTCTCCGTGCGCTGCTTCCTCGTACTTGCAGCAAAATGTCTATTTTTAGAGGTACCTAAATGAGCAGCCCCTTCTCCTCTACCGAGGCCTTCTGGAATGCCTTCAACAGCGGCTTCAAACCACTGCTCGACCATGAACAGTTGGGTACCTTTATTCTGGTACTGGCCAATGCCAGCTTTGACCCGGCCCTACAGGGTGAGTTGAAGGAAGTGCTGCTGGAGCGCTTTGAAACGCTCTACCAGCGCTTTGAACAGCAACTGACTGATGGAGAGATCCCAGCGGAGAGTGATGAGGATCTGTTGGTCTTCTTCAAGATCGCCACGGTTGGAGTGGAGCACATTGCCAATAGCGAGCGTCGCACACTCGGTCACTGGGAGGCGCAGTTCAATCCATTGCGCGCCTTCCGTCCACGCCGTATCTCCACTGCCGTCAGCGATCAAATGTTCCTCCCCTTCTGCAACGAGAGCTTCCACTTCAACAAGCCCTTTATGGACAAGGAGATCTTCTGGAGTGGCGAACTGGAGGGAAAAACCGTCGACCTCTATTACAACAAATACCCCTTCACCCAAGGACACGGGCTGCTGGTACCGGAACGGCAGAAAGAGAGTCCTCAACTACTGACCGAGCGTTACCACCACTATCTCTGCAAGGTGGCCAGTTCACTGGGGGAGACCCTGCCCGGTAGTGGTTTTGGCTATAACAGTTACGGCGCCTACGCCTCGGTCAACCACCTCCACTTTCAGATGTTCCTGCGCACTACACCATTCCCGATTGAATCGATGGAGTGGCATCACAATGGGGGAGTGCAGTCCTACCCCGCCACCTGTTATCGCACCCATCAACCGGCAGAGGCGTGGCAGTGGATTGAACAGCTGCATGAGCAATCCACCCCCTACAATCTGCTCTACATTGGGGAGCACTGTTACCTGCTACCGCGACTCCGTCAGGGGCACGACACCCCTCCGGTCTGGAGCAGCGGCTTCTCCTGGCATGAGATGGCAGGTGGCATGCTGACCAGTAACCGTTCCGCCTACGATAGTCTGACCAATCAAACCATTGAGCAATTGCTATCTGCAATGGGGCAGTGAGCATAGCCACACTATTCGGTTGTATTCTGACTTCCTGCAGCCAATAACACCTGCTGATTGGGCAATGGTGCGGTGAATATGAGGATATTCCCACTATTATCGCGAATACGGAAGTCCCGACTACCATAATCACGGTCTCCAATCTCTCCAACAAATTCGATCTTCTTCTCCCGGTACTCCCGGTAAATTGCATCAACATCACAGACAAAGATATTGCAGACACCACTCCCTGCAGCTGCAGGCCGCCCCTCTCCAAACTCAATGATCGCCTGCTCTCTGGCAACGACTCCATAGGGGGGATCTTTCCACAGCACTTCAACCTCAAACCCCAGCTGCTGCTGATAGAAAACAATGCTCTCTTTCACACTGGATACCGGAAGAATGGGCGTTGTACCAAGAAATTGCACCTCGGAAGAGAGGTAGCCTTGCTGTAGTACAGATACTTCCATCTCAAACACCGCCGCTAGCGCCTTGATTGACTCCAGCGCTGCGGGCTGCCCTCGCTCCATCCGCTGGATGGTACGCACATGCAACCCACTGAATCGGGACAGCTGTTCCTGAGTCCAGCCTTTCTCCACTCTTAACCGTCTGATCATGACATCCACTATGCCACATCACGCTGACGCCAGTGACGACAGCAACCTGACACAGCTACTGAAGCTGCTCCAGCCGCGCAGGAGTACCGACATCAGACCAACTCCCTCGATAGTGTTCCCCACTTACACTCCCCCGGTCTACCGCAGCAAACAGCATCGGGGCCAATGGGAAACGTCCACTGCGACCATCATCAAAAAAGGCGGGATCAAAACGGGCAATCCCACTGTAGGTGAGGCGTGGTGCGATTGCCTGATCTCCATAGCCGGTAATCCTCTCCCCCTCCAGCACAAAATCCCCCTGCGGATGGTGTTGCGGATTATCCACCAATACCAGATGGGCCAATGCAGTGGGGGCCGTGCAGAGTTGCTGAAATGGGTAGTCGGTATGGAGATCTCCATTGACCACAATAAATGGGGCCTCCCCCAATAATGGAAGCGCCTGGGTGATTCCCCCCCCGGTCTCCAGCGCCTCTGGCGGCTCGGGGGAGTACTCAATAGTAGCGCCATAACGGGAACCATTCCCCAGCCGAGCAGGAACCTGCTCCCCCAGCCAGCCATGGTTAATCACAATCTCTTCGATACCTGCCGCAACCAGCGCCTCAATATGGTACTCAATCAACGCCTTCCCCTTGACCTCCAGTAGTGGCTTCGGGGTGTGGTCGGTCAATGGGCGCATCCGTTCCCCACGCCCGGCGGCCAGAATCATCGCTCTCATCAGAGTCGGCTCACCAACTCATGCAGCGGGGCCAGTTCAGGATGGCGTTCGCTTACCGCCACCACATACCCCAGCGTACGCGGGATATCGTCAAGATAGCCCGGTTTGCCATCTCGATGGTTGAGGCGGGCAAAGATCCCGATCGCCTTGAGGTGACGCTGCACCCCCATCCAGTCAAACCAGCGCATGAACTGCTCCAGCTCCACATCCGACGGGATCAGTGAACGTTCGATCAACTGCTGATAATAGCGACTGACCCAGCGTTCAATATCTGTCTGGGGCCAGTCGATATAGCAATCCCGCAGCAGCGAGACCAGATCGTAGGTGACCGGACCGTGCACCGCATCCTGGAAATCGATCACTCCAGGGTTGGCACCCTCCACCACCATCAGGTTGCGGGAGTGGTAGTCACGATGGACGGCCACACGGGGCTGCTCCAGCGCCAGTGCCGCCAATAGCTCAAATTGCTGGTCCAGCATCTGATGTTCTGCTGGGGTCAATGGATGGTCACGGTGAACCTGCAGATACCACTCTCGGAACAGCTCCATCTCCCGCATCAGCAGTGCCTGATCATAGGGGGGCAGTGAGTGATTCTCTGGCCAGTGCTGTTGCAACTCCAGCAGTGCTGTCATTGCATCGCCATAGAGGTGATCGACCTGCTCATGATCAAGACGATCAAGATACGGTGTACTCCCCAGATCAGAGAGCAGCATAAACCCCTGTTCCAGATCCACAGCGTGCAATTCAGGTGCATGCAATCCACAACCACGGACGGTACGGGCAATCGCAACAAACGGTGCTGAATCCTCCTTCTCCGGGGGAGCATCCATCACAATCAGACTCTCTTGCCGGTCGCTATGGCTCAAGCGAAAATAGCGCCGAAAACTGGCATCTGCCGAGGCTGGAGCGATGCGGTACTCCCCCTGTCCCCAGTCAGGAAAACAGCGGGGTAACTGGGTCTCCACCCACCGTTCCAGTTGTCTCAACCGCTGATCGATCACACGCGTTAGTCCATTACACTCTTCCGGGATGGGAATTGTACTCTTTGCTCCGGTAGCCATGTATAATCAGCCGCAGAAAAGTACTTGCGGCAGGTAAACCCTTGAAAAAACAACTCTGCAAAACCACTGGACTGCTCCTCTCTGCACTGGCCTGTGCGGTCTCACCCCAGGCCCATGCCGAGGCTCCGATGCGTTGCGTTGTGGACCATGAAGGAAAATGGCTTTGCGGACCACCCGACAAGGTGCCCCTGACCAGTGCCGCGCCACTGACACAACTCAAAGAAGAGGTTGTAGTCCAGCCGGCAGCTGCACCGCTGTCCGTTCCTGTTGAGCCCATCCAGAAGAGTGCACCTGCCCAGTCCAAACCGGCAGCCATCGCCCAACCGACGGCTACACCAGCACATCAACCAGAACAGACACCTGTCAAAGAGAAAACCGTACAGGCCACAGCCACAAAACCAGTGGCTACCAAGGTACACAAGGTTACTACCGATGCGAGCTGCCCGATTCCCGCTTCAGGGAAACAGGCCCCCATCGCCCTCGTAAACCGAGAAGGTGCATCACTCTCCATTGACGCCACGGATATGGAGATCCACGGCAAGAGCCTCTTTATCTACAAGGGCAAGGTGGTGATGGAGCGTGCCGACCAGTCACTACATGCTGATCAGGCCACCTACAACCATGATTTGGGGCTGTTTGAGGCGGAAGGCAATCTCCACTACAAGGAGACTGGCACTGAACTGCAAGGAGATCGTGCAAAGCTGAACACCCAGACCGACAGCGGCACCATCGATAACGCCCATTACCGTATTCTTGCCACCGGTGCCAGTGGGGATGCCGAACAGATCGAGATGGTAAGCCGTTACGTCAACCGCTACCACGGATCCACCTATACCACCTGCAACCCCAACGAAAAGAGCTGGGAGTTGAGTGCAGAACAGGTGGAACTGGATGAGCTGGAGGGCTGGGGTAGTGCCAAGAATGCTGTTGTCAGCTTCAAGGGCGTACCGATTCTCTATTCACCTGCCTACACTTTCCCTCTGGACGAGCGACGCAAATCGGGAATTCTCTTCCCTTCCTGGGGTTATGATGATGTAGGAGGAGGAGATTTCAGTGTACCCTATTACTGGAATATTGCTCCAAATCAGGATGCAGTTATCACCCCCAGAAGTATTGGACGAAGAGGTCTGATGCTAAGCGGTAATTTCCGCTATCTAAACAGCAACAGCCATGGTGAAATCGATGCCAGTATGTTGCCCAGCGACGATCTGGCCGGAGATGATCGATACCAGTTCAAGCTAAAACATCAGGGTACGCTTGAGACAACCCGACTAGATAATCCGCTGGATTACAACATAAACTTCGCCACTCTCTCAGACAAACAATATCTGTCCGACTTTGGAAACAGCCTGGGACTATCCAGCTCCGACACACTGGAGCAGACTGCCAACCTCAGTTACAGCCAGGACCGGTTAAAGGTCTCCGCCGAGCTAACCAGTCACTATACGGTCAGCTCCATTGCGGATACCTCCAAGCCTTACCGCAAGCTGCCACAAATTGATGCCTCTTGGTCCAGTGAGAGCGGAAACAACCAGCTCAACTACAGTGTTGAAGGGCAATTTGTCCACTTTGAGCACAGCGCCTCCAGCAAACCCAATGCGGAACGCTACTGGGTCAAGCCCAGCGTAAACTATAACCATACGATGCTGAATGATGCGCTCTTTATCAAGCCTGCACTCTCTGTATCACAGAGCCATTACGATCTCGATACAGGCAGCAGTTCCAGCATGACCGTTCCACATTACACGCTGGAGACCGGCCTGTTTCTCGAACGTGAAGCAACGGATACCTTTGCACTCCTGGGGGGAGCCGATGGCTATCTGCAGACACTGGAGCCAAGCTTGAAGTTCAGTTACATCCCAGATGGCAAAGACTCCGGGCAATCATTTGATGACCCAACGGAGTCAGGGAACAGCAGCATTGACCTGAGTGAGTTCCACGGCAAAGACAGTGCCCCTCATACCAAACAGGTCACATGGACCATTAACAACAGCTGGACCCGTGAGACCGATAATCAAAAGATCATCACTGCCTCTCTTGAGCAGAGCCGTGACTTCAAGTCAACCCGCACCCGGAACTGGTCAAATTTGGTCGCAAAGATGAACACAGACTTTGGACCACACGATACACGGATTGAGCTGAACTGGGACCCCTACGACAACTGGAACGACACCATCATTGCCGGCTATCAGTTCAACGATGACAACGGCAAGATTTTCAATATTGACTACAACTTCAAACAGAATGACAGTGGAGTGGACGAGAAAAAGCAGCTGGACCTTTCAGCAGCTTGGGAGCTCAATAGCCAATGGAATCTGTTTGCACGTTATAACCAGGAACTCAATGACTCCAACAGCCGTAACTACCGGCTAGAGGACCTCATAGGGGTCAGCTATGACAGCTGCTGCTGGTCGGCCAACTTTACACGCCGGAAATACTTAACGGGAAGCATCACCAGCACAGAACCATACGACACCATATGGTATCTGGTGCTAGAGCTGAAGGGGCTTGGAAAGCTTGGCAGGAAATCCAGCAGTTTGGGAGAACAGCTGGAGCAGAGCATCAAAGGATATAAGAGCGAACCTTAATCCAACACCACTACATTAGACATGAGAACACGAAAGCTTCTGCTTCTGCTTGCTCCATTTATTTTTTCTGCCTCTATTCATGCGGCACCGATTAATGGAGTGGACCGCATTCTGGCGCTGGTCAATGATGACATCATCATGAAGAGCGAACTGGAGGGAGAGCTTTCCACCATCGTACAGCGTCTGCGTGCACAGAAGGCAAAGATTCCTCCAATCCAGACGCTGGCGCAGCAGGTACTGGAGAAGATGATTACCGAACGGCTTCAGCTACAGGCCGCAGACAAGGCAGGAATCATTGTCGATGAGGCCACTACAGATCGGGCCATGCAGAACATCGCCCGCCGCAACAAGCTGAGCCTCTCTCAATTTCGCCAGGCGCTGGAACAGCAGGGGATCGACTACCTCAGCTTCCGCGACAACCTGAAAAAGGAGATCGCACTGGAGAAGCTGAAGGTCAAAAAGGTAGAGAACAAGGTCCGCATTACCGATAGTGAGGCAAAGCGTCTGGCTGATCAGCTGGCTGCAGACAGTGCCGATACCATGCGCCAGTATCGTCTGGGGCACATCCTGATCCCTCTTCCTGAAGGGGCCTCCCCGGAAGAGATTCAACAGGGGAAAAAGAGAGCTGGAGAGATCATCAACACTCTAAACCAGGGGGCAGACTTCCGCCAGACTGCACTGGAGCAGTCCAGTGGTACTCAAGCGCTGGAAGGGGGCGTATTGGAATGGCGTACCCAGGCAGAGTTGCCCTCCCTGTTTGCCCGACAGCTGGATCAGTTGCGCAGCCAACCCTTCATCGGACCACTGCGTAGCGCCAGCGGCTTCCACCTGCTCTCCCTGCTCGATACCCGTGAACAGCAGACCACACACATGGTTACCCTCTCCCATGCTCGTCATATTCTGGTCAAGACCAGCGAATTGGTCAGCGATGCCAAGGCCCAGACCAAGCTGGAGATCATCCGCGAGCGCGTATTGGGAGGAGAATCCTTTGAGGAGCTGGCACGCACCAACTCGGATGATGGATCCGCAAAGGATGGAGGCGATCTGGGCTGGCAGAATCCGGAAAATCTGGTTCCAGAATTCGTCAAGGAGATGAATAAACTGAAGCCTGAAGAGGTTAGCCCTGTATTTAAATCCCGTTACGGCTGGCACATCATCCAGATGATTGCCCGCAAGCAGGAAGATGATACCGAGGCCTACCTGATCAGTCAGGCGCGCAAGATGATCCGCAAGCGCAAGGTCAGCGAGGCCACCGAAACCTGGCTGCGCCGCCTCAGAGACGATGCCTATATTGAGTATCGTCTCGACGATATCTAAAACTCTTTCAGCTGATGGCACTTGCATTCACCCCTGGCGAACCTGCGGGTATTGGTCCTGATCTTGCCATTCAACTGGCACAGCACGCTCGTCACTACGACCTGGTCACCTTTGCCGACCCGGATCTGCTCAGGCAGCGAGCCCACTTGCTCGATCTTCCACTGCAGGTGAGTGAGGATCTGGAACAGATTGAGCGTACAGCCGGCACGCTGACGGTACGCCCCGTTCCCTTACAAGCCCATACCCAACCAGGCGTTTTGTCCCCCAACAGTGCCGCCTATGTACTGGAGACCATTCGTCTGGCAACCGAGGGCTGTCTGGAGAAGCGGTTCAGCGCACTGGTCACAGGCCCCATCCACAAGGGGGTGATCAATGATGCCGGTGAGGCTGGACTGGTCTGCCGCAGCTGTGGACCGGGCAAGGTGCAACAGATCCCCTTCAGTGGTCATACCGAATACCTACAGGGACTCTGCAATGCAGCCGAGGTGGTAATGATGCTGGCCATTCCACCAACAGCATCCGGCCAACAAACCTTACGTGTTGCTCTAGCCACTACCCATCTGCCTCTCTCAAAGGTCCCCGAGGCCATTACCCAACAGAAGTTGCAACAGATCATCCCGATCCTACACCAGGGGCTGATCAACCATTGCAACATTGAGCATCCAGCCATTCTGGTTGCCGGTCTCAACCCTCATGCCGGTGAGGAGGGCCATCTGGGCAGAGAGGAGATCGAAGTGATCACCCCGGTACTGGAACAGTTCCGTCAACAGGGGATGAAGCTGGTCGGACCACTGCCTGCAGATACTCTCTTCACCCCTCACACCTTGAAGCAGGGGGATGCGGTACTGGCAATGTACCATGACCAGGGGCTGCCGGTACTGAAACACAACGGCTTCGGTAACGCCGTCAATATCACGCTGGGGCTCCCCTTTCTACGCACCTCCGTCGATCACGGCACTGCACTGGAATTGGCTGGCACCGGGAAGGCGGACCTCGGTAGCCTGCAGCAGGCGATTGCGGTAGCCTTGCAGGCATGACAGCACATACGCCCAGAAAGCGATTTGGTCAGAACTTCCTCCATGACCAGAACATCATCGACAAGATTGTCGCTGCAATCAATCCCCAGCCTCAAGACAATCTGGTAGAAATTGGCCCAGGCCAGGGGGCGATCACCTGCAAGTTGCTGCCTCAATTGAGCACAATGCACGCGATTGAGCTGGATCGTGATCTGATCCCACTACTGGAAGAATTGTGTACTCCAGTCGGCACACTCACCATCCATAGCAGCGATGTACTGAAGTTTGATTTCACTGCACTGTTTGAGAAGGATCGTCCACTAAGAGTCGTCGGCAACCTCCCCTACAACATCTCCACCCCCCTGATCTTCCACCTGCTGAAGCATCGTTCACTGATTCAGGACATGCACTTTATGCTGCAGAAGGAGGTGGTCGACCGTTTGGCGGCTCAACCCAATAGTGGCGCCTATGGCCGCCTCTCGGTGATGGTGCAACGACACTGCAAGATAGAACCACTGTTTACCATCGGTCCTGGTGCCTTCAATCCGCCACCAAAGGTCCACTCTGCAGTGGTACGGCTGACCCCTTGGGACAACTCCCCGGTCAGGATTGACAATGAAGCCCACTTCTCGAAGATCGTGGCTGCCGCCTTTGCCCAACGCAGAAAAACCATCCGCAATGGTCTAAAATCTTTAGTAGGAAGTACCCAGTTCGAGGCTGCCGGCATCGACCCGGGACGACGGGCAGAGACCCTGACACTGGATGAGTTCGCAGCCCTCAGCAACTACAGTCAGGAGATCCAGCGATGAGCCACTATCAACACATTCTGTTGGCAACCGACTTCTCCAGGAGCAGCGAGCACGTCATTGAGAAGGCACAGGAGATCGCCCATGACTGCCAGGCCAGCATCAGCCTGATTCATGTCGTGGAGTATTATCAGCATGAATTCAATGTGGATGTCTACCTGCCCGATCTCAATATCGAGCAGGAGCTGATCGACCAGGCTGCCTCACAACTACAGCAGGTTGCAGAACGCATGGGGCGGGGAGATGCCCCACAATATGTGGAGGTGGGCGCCCCCAAACATGAGATTGTCCGCGTTGCTGATGAACAGCAGTGTGATCTGATCATCCTCGGCAGCCATGGCCGCCACGGACTTGCCCTGCTGATGGGCTCTACCGCCAACGGTGTTCTCCACCACGTAAACTGTGACGTGCTTGCGGTACGGATCAAGGAGTAACGGTTGGCTGTCTACGCAATCGGCGATATTCAGGGCTGTCTGGATGAACTGCATCAGCTACTGGAGAGGATCCATTTTGATCCACTCCATGATCAACTCTGGTTTGCCGGAGACCTGGTCAATCGCGGCCCCAAATCGCTGGAGACGCTACAGTTTGTCCGCTCACTCGGAGATCGGGCCATTACCGTACTGGGCAATCACGATCTTCACCTGCTGGCCTTGGCAGAAGGAGATAAACGCTATAGCCATAAATTCGATACGCTACTGCCGATACTGGAATCCCCGGAACGAGACGAGCTACTCCACTGGCTGAGACACCGTCCGCTGCTCCACCATGATGCCGCACTCGGCTATACGCTGATCCATGCAGGACTGCCTCCTCAATGGTCAATTGACAAGGCACAACAGCACGCCCAAGAGCTGGAGCGCATACTACAGGGAGACTCATTTCGTGACTTTCTCAAGGTAATGTACGGCAATGAGCCCAACCACTGGAATGAATCCCTGAAAGGGAGTGATCGACTGCGCTTTATTACCAACTGCCTGAGTCGCCTCCGTTTCTGCACTACAGAGGGAACACTGGAGCTGAAGAACAAGGGGGAGATCGGCTCTCAACCGAAAGAGTTGCTACCCTGGTTTCAGGTACCCAACCGCGCCAGCAGAGAGGATCGTATCCTCTTTGGCCACTGGTCTACCCTGCAAGTACGCAGTGAAAATAATGTCTATGCACTGGATACCGGCTGTCTCTGGGGGGGCGAGCTTTCGGCACTACAGATTGATGTGGAGCCCCCCATCTGGCATACGCTTAAGTGTAGAGGCGCACTCAAACCCGATTAAGCTCAACAAAACTGTATGCCATCCGATTCTTCTCATCCGGCTGATGCTCCTCACGCACAACCTCTTTCCACCCTGAAGGTTCCCATGCCGGGAACCAGGCATCTCCTTCCACTTCAAGATCGATCAGCGTCAACACCAATCGATCTGCACGTGGAAGCAGTTGCTGATAGAACGAGGCCCCTCCCATCACCATCACCTCATCCACCTCTCCTGCCGCGCTGATCGCAGCATCAATCGACTGTACAACCGTACAGCCATCAATCCGCAGCGAGGCATCACGAGTCACCACAATATTGTGCCGCCCCGGCAGAGGACGACCAATCGAATCATAGGTCTTGCGCCCCATCAGGATCGGCTTGCCCATGGTCTGCTCCCGAAAGTGCTTCATATCGGCGGGTAGATCCCACGGCAGGCTGTTATTGATGCCAATCACGCGCCCCCTCGCCATCGCCGCAATCAGCGTAATGCGAGGGCTCATACCGCAACAACCCCCTTGATATGGGGGTGCGCCTGATAATCAACCAGCTCAAAGTCTTCGAACTTGAAGTCAAAGATCGACTTCACCTCCGGATTGATCTTCATCTTCGGCAGCGGATAGGGTTCACGACTCAACTGCAGTTCAGTCTGTTCCAGATGGTTGGAGTAGAGATGGGCATCTCCCAGTGTATGGACAAAATCTCCAACCTCAAGATCACACACCTGCGCCATCATCATCGTCAACAGTGCATAGGAGGCGATATTGAACGGTACTCCGAGAAAGATATCCGCACTACGCTGATAGAGTTGACAGGAGAGTTTGCCATCCGCCACATAGAACTGGAAAAAGGCGTGACAGGGGGGAAGCGCCATATTCTCAATCTCTCCTACATTCCAGGCAGAGACAATGATGCGACGTGAATCGGGGTTATTCCTGATCTGCTCCACCACCTGACTCATCTGATCGATATGCTCACCACTTGCACCAGGCCAGGAGCGCCATTGAGAGCCGTATACCGGCCCCAACTCACCATTCTCATCGGCCCACTCATTCCAGATGCGTACTCCATTATCCTGCAGATACTGGATATTGGTATCTCCACTCAAGAACCAGAGCAATTCATGAATAATCGATTTTAGATGACACCGCTTGGTAGTCACCAGCGGAAACCCCTCAGAGAGATCAAAACGCATCTGGTAGCCAAATACACTGACCGTACCCGTTCCAGTACGATCCTCTTTGAGCACACCATGATCACGCACATGGCGCATCAAATCGAGATACTGCTTCATTGGTTACTGTTACTCCAACATTACGATAGTCGCGCGATCATAACATTGAGAAGCTGAGAACGAATCCGCAAACAACCATTTTTCCACCAACAGCAGGCTAGTACTCCGACAACATGAGAATAAACCCTGCAAATGGAGTGATTTTGGCGGTAATTACGTATTTTTTTCTCAATTTTTTTCAGGTAGAGTGAAAAAACACCTACATACCCGCGCACTTTCTATCACCACATGAACCTTTTTTATGATATGAATCAGGAACAACTATAGTGAAAATTAATGAGCCAGTAACTCAGCAAGAAATACCGGTTCCAGAGGGGGGAATTCTGGTGTCCACTACCGACTTAAAGGGCACCATCACCTCGGCAAATGACACTTTCGTAGAGATCAGTGGTTTCACACGTAGTGAATTGATTGGCAGCAATCACAATATTGTTCGTCACCCAGACGTGCCGGCAGTCGTTTTTGAAGATCTATGGTCCACCATCAGTAAAGGAAAGAGCTGGACACAACTGGTCAAAAACCGCTGCAAGAATGGAGATCACTACTGGGTACAGGCTCGTGTCAGCCCAATCTTTGAAGACGTAAAGATATCAGGGTACCTCTCCTCAAGAATTGCTGCCAGCTACGAAGAACAGACATTGGCCGAGCAGGCCTATCAAGAACTGGGCAACGGTACACTACAGATCAATCAAGGTGTTATCCGCTCATCCGCATCCAGATTTCTCCAGGGACTGAACCCACTACGTACACTCGGCCTGGGTGCCCGCTTCTATCTGCTGGCGACACTGTCACTGGTCACCGTTCTTGGTATTACGCTGGGCGGTGAAGATAGCCCCCTGTCATACCGCATTATTCTTTCAACCAGTTTGCTATCTACCTTGATCGCACTCACCTCTGCATCTGCTACCAGACGCTTTTTCAAAGAGGTGCAACAGTTCACCGCCACACTGCTAGAAAAAAATTTCTCTTCCCCCCTTCTCAAACCAACAGGGAACAACGAACTGAGTCAATTGGCCCACCGCCTGAACAGCATACTGATCGAGATTGGTGCAAATCTGGATGAACGCCAACAGCGGGAGTGTCAGACACTGCGCCTGAAGGCTGCACTGGACCACGTCTCCACCAATGTCATGGTTGCAGACAACCAGCGCAATATCATTTATATAAATGATGCGATCAAGAAGATGTTCAGCCGCTCAGAGCAGGCCATCCAGATCGACCTTCCCTCCTTCTCAACCGCAAAATTGGTTGGCCGCTCAATTGATGAGTTCCATCAGGACCCGGAGCATCAGGCAGAGATGCTCAGAAAACTGAAACAGTCACACCAAACCACCATCAACATTGGCGGACGTACCTTCCAGCTGATTGTCTCACCCACTTTTGATGCCCAAGGCAAACGCTTGGGTAGCACCGTTGAGTGGCTCGACATCACTGAAAAGCTCAACACCGAAAGACAGATTCGAGGCATTATCCAGGAGGCTATTGAGGGCGCTTTCAATTACAAAATACAGACCAATGAGCATAATGATCCCTTCATTCAGCAGCTCTCATCTCAAATCAATGAGCTGCTGGATACCGTTAAAGCACCTGTCGATCAACTCACTCAGCTGCTACCGGCGTTAGCGGATGGTGCACTGCATCAACAGATGGATGGCTCTTTTCAAGGGAAATTTAAAGAACTTAAAG
>CAYFOU010000015.1:0-3512 GCA_964344805.1 uncultured Piscirickettsiaceae bacterium
GATATCGTAGGTCAGATCACTACCGCATCGGAGAATGTGGCATCCGGAGCAGAGGAGCTCAGCTCCAGCGCGGAAGAGATGGCACAGGGGGCCAATGAGCAGGCCAGCTCTTCGGAAGAGGCGAGCTCTTCGATGGAGGAGATGGCGGCCAATATCAAGCAGAATGCCGATAACGCCCAGCAGACCGACCAGATTGCAACCAAGTCTGCATCGAGTGCACAGAAGAGTGGTGAGGCGGTCAATGAGGCGATGGAGGCGATGAAGACCATTGCCGAGAAGATCGAGGTGGTTCAGGAGATTGCCCGTCAGACCGACCTGTTGGCACTCAATGCGGCGATTGAGGCGGCGCGTGCCGGTGAACATGGTCGCGGCTTTGCGGTGGTGGCCTCGGAGGTGCGCAAGCTGGCAGAACGCAGCCAGAGTGCGGCAACGGAAATCAACGAGCTCTCCAACTCCAGTGTCGAGGTGGCCGAGCGTGCCGGTGGCATGCTGGATGAGTTGCTGCCGGATATCCAGCGCACCGCAGAGTTGGTGCAGGAGATCAATGCGGCCAGTAATGAGCAGACTCAGGGTGCAGAGCAGGTCAACAAGGCGATCCAGCAGCTGGATCAGGTGACCCAGCAGAATGCCGCTGCAGCAGAGGAGATGTCTTCAACCTCTGAGGAGATGAATGCACAGGCGGAGCAGTTGCAGTCTACCGTGGCCTTCTTCAGGGTGGATGGGATGCAATCTTCAAAGAAGAAGGTTGCCAGTGCAGCACCCTCCAAACAGCAGCCCCCCGCCTCTGATGGAGGGGAGAGAGAGAAGCCTGTCACCAATGGTGAGGTGAAAAAGGCCCCGGCGGTGACGGCACCTGCTGCCAATAACTCAGGAGGGTTTGCTCTGGATATGGGAGATGATGACGGAGATTTTGAGCGCTACTGAATGAATAGCGATTCCTGCAGGAGCGCCCTCGCAAGAGGGGGCTCGGTTACTCTCCAGCGGAACTCTGCTGGATTTGGAGCGAGGAAATGGAAGCAGAAATAAGAGAAAGTATCGGTAGAAAAGGGGGATATCTCGATGCAAACGAGGAGCTGCTGCTCGATACCGATACCGAGCAGTATCTGACCTTTCGTCTGGAGCAGGAGATCTTTGCGGTAGATGTCTATCGGGTGCGGGAGGTATTGGATGTGATCGATATCACCCGTGTGCCGCGTGCTCCACACTATATGCGCGGGATGATCAATGTACGGGGGAATGTGGTACCGGTGATGGATCTGCGTACCAAATTTGGCATGGAGCAGGCGGAAACCACGCTCGATACCCGCATCATGGTGATGGAGATCCACAATGAGGAGGAGGGGGGAGACTCCATGGTGGTTGGAGCTCTGGCAGACAAGGTGCATGAGGTGACCGAGCTTGAACAGGACAAGGTGGAGGCAGCCCCGAGGATTGGAATGCGCTGGAACAGTGAATTCCTGCAGGGAGTGGGCAAACGAGGAGATGATTTTATTGTGATTCTCAATATCGATGAGATCTTCTCGATTGAAAGTTTGAAAGTGGTGTCCAAAGAGGAGTAGGTTCTGATATGGCCGCGTATGATCAGAATATTGTAGATACAACTGCCCAGCAGTACCTCACCTTTCGAGTAGGAGAGGAGGTGTTTGCGATCGGTGTTGCGCGTGTTCATGAGGTGCTGGATCTGATCAACATTACACCGGTTCCCAATACGCCACCCAGCATTCGGGGGATGATCAATGTGCGGGGCTACAGTGTGCCGGTACTCGATCTCAGGACCCGATTCGGGATGTCTCAGACCGAGCAGACGCTGGATACGCGCATCATCATTCTGGAGGTGCGTGATGTTGAGGGGGACCGCATTGCCATTGGTGCATTGGCCGATGCCGTGGTGGAGGTCACCGAGCTGGAGCAGGATGTGGTAGAGCGGGCTCCCCGTATCGGCCAGTCCTGGGACAATGCCTTTATTGATGGGGTAGGGCAGAAGGGGGAAGAGTTTATTGTCATCCTGAATGTGGATTATCTGTTTTCTGCAGAAGATCTGGATGCCAGTCAATCTGTTGTTTCATAGCCTCTGAACTGTGTTGATGATCATTCAGGACGAGTTGAGCGAACCCCTCTTTAACCAGTTTGGTCTCTACGTGGAGGAGACCACGGGGATCAAGATGCCACCGCAGAAGCGGACCATGCTCTCTGGCCGTCTGATGCGCAGAATGCGTGGATTGCAGATTCCCACCTTTCAGGAGTACTACGACTATGTCTTCAGCCCGGAGGGGAGTCGACAGGAGCTGGGTTTCCTGATTGATGCAGTCACCACCAACAAGACCGATTTCTTTCGAGAGAATCCCCATTTCGAGACCTTGACCCATAAGCTGTTGCCGGATCTGGTTCAGCGCTATGGCAATCGTCTGAAACTCTGGAGTGCCCCCTGTTCCCGTGGGCATGAGCCTTACACCATGGCCATGGTGATGGGTGAATATGCGCTGGCCAACCCCCCTCTCGATTTCTGGATTCTGGGGACCGATCTCTCTTCACAAGTGCTGGAGATCGCCAGGCGTGCGGTTTATCCGCATGAAGCGATTAACCCGGTCCCGATGCCACTGCGCAAGCGCTATCTGCTGCGAGGCAATGATCATGGTGATGAAGTGGTGAGGGTGGTGAAACCGCTACGGGATCGAGTCACCTTTCAGCGCATGAATTTTATGGACGATGAGTATCCGGTGCGGGAAAAGTTTCATGTTGTCTTCTGCAGAAACATGTTGATCTACTTCCAGAAAGAGACACAGGAAGAGGTCATTCGCAAGATTGCACGACATATTGTTCCCGGAGGTTACCTCTTTATGGGACACTCGGAGACTCTCAGTGGTTTGGACGTTCCGGTCAGGCAGGTGAGCGGTACACTCTATCAACTTCCCGAAACAGGGGGATAAGAGCGTATGGAAAACAAGAGCATCAAGGTACTGATCGTGGATGACTCTGCCGTGGTACGGCAGACGCTGGCTGCCATCTTCGAGGCGGAAGAGGGGATTGAGGTGATGGATTCGGCCTCGGACCCTTACTACGCCTCACAGAAGATTGCACAACAGGTACCCGATGTGATCACACTGGATGTGGAGATGCCGCGTATGGATGGCATCACCTTCCTCAAGAAGATCATGTCACAACATCCGATCCCGGTAGTGATCTGCTCCAGTCTGGCCGGTCACGGCACCGAAACGGCGCTGAAGGCGCTGGAGTATGGTGCAGTCGATATCATCACCAAGCCGAGCCTGGGGGCAAAGAAGTTTCTGGAAGAGGAGCAGGTACGGATTGTCGATGCCGTTCGAGGGGCTGCTTCGGCCAATTTGAAGAAGCTGAAGCTGAGAAAGACAGCGGCTCAACTCACCCCGGAGAAGAAGCACTCTGCAGATGTGGTATTGGCGCAGCGTACCCGGGCGATGGCGGCCACTACCGAGAAGGTGGTTGCGGTAGGGGCTTCCACCGGCGGGACCGAGGCGTTGCGGATCTTTCTGGAG
>CAYFOU010000015.1:3522-21912 GCA_964344805.1 uncultured Piscirickettsiaceae bacterium
CTGGAGGCGATGCCGCACGATACGCCGGGTATCGTCATTGTTCAGCATATGCCGGCCAACTTCACCAAATCATTTGCGGATCGCCTCAATGAGACCTGTAATATCACCGTCAAGGAGGCACAGGATGGAGATACCGTGCTGCGTGGTCAGGCGTTGCTGGCTCCGGGCAACCTCCATATGCTGCTGGAGCGTAGTGGTGCCCGTTACTACGTTTCGCTGCAGAAGGGAGAGCTGGTCTCACGCCATCGCCCCTCGGTCGATGTGCTGTTCCGCTCTACCGCCAATGTGGCCGGGAAGAATGCGATTGGCATTATCATGACCGGAATGGGGGATGATGGGGCCAGAGGAATGAAAGAGATGTATGATGCAGGGGCCTACAATTTGGGTCAGGATGAGGCGACCAGTGTGGTCTATGGAATGCCGCAGGAGGCGTTCAAGATGGGTGGGATCCATAAGCAGTTGCCACTGCAGAAGCTGGCATCGGCGGTGCTCCACAGAGAGCGACAGTATTAATGATAGAGGGTAGTGACGATGTCCAAATTGACTGAACAGGAAGTTATTCGCAATCTTGAGCAGCGCCTGGAGGAGATGAATGAGCGGCTGGTGGAGGTAGAGAATACTCGCACCCTGTTTATCTCCAATATGCTGAATGAGGTGAATAATCCGCTGACCTCGATTCTGGGGTTGACCCAGCAGTTGATGAACGTGCAGGACCCGGACTGGTCGCAGGTGACAGGGATGCTCTCCTGGATCAATGAGGAGGCCAGTTTCCTCGGCTTTCAGCTCCACAATATCTTTGCGGCTGCAGAGTTCGAGTCCGGTACGATGAAGAATGAGTGGGCACAGGTGCATCTCAACGAGATCTGGAGCAAGATCGCCACACCCTATATGAATACGATCCACAGAAAGCGGCTCAAGGTGCTCACCAATGGTGAATTCATGTTGCCGCCCTCGATCGATGGCAAGATCGTGGTGCGTAGTGATGCCAAGTTGCTGAAGCTGATTTTGGTCAATCTGTTTGATAATGCGGTCAAGATTGCCCCGGACCACTCTACCATTCGGGTCGATGTGATTTATGAGAACAGCGAACTGCAGTTTGTGGTTCAGGACGAGGGGGCTGGCATTGCAGAAGAGGATCAGCGACGCATCTTTGACCGTTTTCGCCAGCTGGATGACAGTACCACCAAACAGCTGCGAGGGATGGGGCTGGGCCTCTCTCTGGTGATGGCGGCAGCGGACATGCTGGGAGGGCAGGTCTCTCTGGAGAGTACTCCGGGAGAGGGTGCCAAATTTACGGTCTCTATTCCGGAGACGGAAGAGGGGGAGTTTGTAGACTCATCCCTCGATAATATGATGTTCTTTGATGATGATGACTTTGGTGAGGAGGAGACCTTCTAGTGAGAACCCACTTTCTTAACCAGGGACAGATCTTTGCACATCGCCTCCCGCACCAGATTACGACGGTGCTGGGGTCCTGTGTGGCGGTCTGCCTTTGGGATAGCAAGAGAGAGTTTGGGGGGATGAATCACTTTATGTTGCCGATGTGGAACGGTGAGGGGCTGGCCTCTCCCAAATATGGCAACATTGCGATCAAGAAATTGATTGAGAAGATGGATGCGCTGGGGGGAGAGCGCAGTGATTATGTGGCCAAGGTCTTTGGTGGGGGGAATGTGATTGGCTCTGAGGATAAGCCCTACCAGTTTCAGATCGGTACCCGTAATGCAGAGTATGCGTTGCAGGTGCTGGACTATGAGGGGATTCCGGTGGTTGCCAGGAAGTTACAGCCTCTGCATGGTTTGAAGATCGCGATGCACTCGGGGAGTGGAGAGATTCTGTTGCGTCCGGTGAGAAAGATGTCAGAGCGGTTAGAACAGGAAAAGTAGACAGTAGTGATGAGCAATACAACCAATCGAAGGGTACTGGTGGTCGATGATGATCCCAATATTATTCGCGCCTATGAACGTATTCTGCTGAAGGGGGAGTCGGGCAACGATAATGCCGGTATTTCTGACAATATGCGTTCCATCCTTGATATGGGGGGGGCAAAAGAGAACCAGTGGGAGGTCACGATTGCCAAACAGGGGCTGGAGGCGGTTGAGGCGGTCCGTGAGGCGACTGAAGCCGGAAAGCCGTTTGCAGTTGCGCTGGTGGATGTGAGAATGCCGCCAGGCATTGATGGCATCGAGGCGGCTCGCCGGATGCGAGAGATCGACCCCAAACTCTATCTGGCGATTGTTACCGCCTATGCGGATCGCTCGGTCAATGAGATGCAGGCGATTCTGCAGCGTGATTTTATTCTGTTGCGCAAACCGTTTGAGGCGGATGAAATTTATCAGATTGTGAGCCACTTTACCCAGGCCTGGAGTGAGCGAGAGAACGAACAGTCATAATATCGTGATAAAAGGCACAATTATTTGCTGTAAATATCCATTCATGAATATAATCCGCAGCGAATAAACCGGTTTACATCAGTAATTATTCAGCGTTTTTGCCAACCGGATATATTGCTGAAAAAAATTAAATATAAAGGGAAGGAAACTATGGCAACCATTCTTACTGTTGAAGACTCTCCGTCTACCCGGAGAATCATTGTTGACACACTGAAAGCAGCCGGTCATCAGGTGATTGAGGCTGAAAATGGTGTGGAGGCATTGGACAAGTCAGCCAGTGCCAAACTCGATTTGGTGATTACTGATATCAATATGCCGCATATGGATGGTATTGAGCTGACCCGTAAACTGCGCACAGAGACCTCTCACCGTTTTGTGCCGGTTTTGATGCTGACAACAGAGACTGCTGAGAACAAGCGGATGAAGGGCAAGGATGCGGGGGCAACTGCCTGGATTGTGAAACCGTTTGATCCAGAGAAGTTGCTGGCTGTAGTTTCCAAAGTAATCCGGTAACGCTTATGGTTGATCCGAAGATTCTGGGACTCTTCGGACCTGCATTTGAGCTGATTCGTGAAGAGGTTGAGGGGATAGACACAACCTTGACGCAGTTGGCGAAGCTATCGACAGATGCTTCTTATCAGGTTCATGAGGGGGTGGGGAAGTTAACCGATCTGATCGATCATCAGTCTGGACTATTGACACTGTTTGGTGAGCAGATTCGCCAGCTCAGTGCAGAGGAGTCGTGCGGGCTGTCGGAGGATTCGCGAGAAGAGCTGCAGCAGGAGCTCTCTACCCTGATGGAGAACGGCAAACTGCTTTCCGCCTATATGGGGCAGGTACTCCGTTCTCTGCAGGCAGCAGATATGATGAACCAGCTGGTGGACCACTGTCGTCCGGGGATGGCGCAGATTGTCGAAGCGGGTAAACAGATGGAGTCCGTGGGCGATGAGCATGTCTCCATCGAGATGCTGCAGCAGACGCTGGAACAGATGCTGGCAGACAGTAAGGCACGTCTCCATAATAAGGAGTTGCGACCGGTCCATCAGGACTCTGTTGATGAAGGCGATATTGAATTTTTCTAGGGAACAGTCTGCCTGATGGGTGGAACGAACGCGTCATATGGCTGATCAGAATCGTAGAGTATTGGTGGCAGACGATGAGATCGGTGTCCTTGAGACCTATCGCTCCTTCTTTGTGAATCGCGTCCCGCAACAGCTGAGTGCTGCTGTGGACCGGCTTTATGCAATGGCGGATCCCGGTAGAGAAAGTGCCCCTGCTGAAGAGGAGATGGAGATTGAGTTGACCACCGTCAATCAGGGGATGGACGCAGTGGAGGCGGCGAAACGGGCGATAGAGGTGGGGTTGCCCTATGCTGTAGCATTGCTGGATATGCGTATGCCTCCCGGTATTGATGGTCTGGAGACGGCAAAGCGGTTGCGGGAGGTTGACCCCAGCATCCATATTGTTATCGTTACCGCATTCTCTGACTTCTCTTCCGATCAGATTCGCAGTGAAATTCAGCGCAATATGCTCTATTACCAGAAGCCGTTCTCACAAGAGGAGATTCGTCAGGTGGTGTTGAATGCCTGTCTCAGCTGGGACCGGGACAAGGAGCTGGAGGAGGTACGGGCTTCACTGGAGAAGAAGGTGCTGGAGCGTACCCACCAGGTGGAGCGTCTGGCTAAATTCCAGCAGTATCAGGCCTTTCGGTCCGGTATGGAGGAGATGTCGATCTCGGTGATGCATGATATCGGTAATGCACTGACCGGAGCGATGGCGATGGCGCAGGAGATTCAGCGCCGCAGTCAGGCGGCACGTGATGTGGTGTTTCAACTGGAGCCCGCCTTTAAAAAGCATACCGGAGAGGAGTTGCAGCAACTGCAGGCAGATACACTGAGCTGGATTGAGGCGGGGGTGTTGCGCTCCCAGCAGGAGGATATCAACAGTGTGCTGGAGGGGTTGCAGCGCATCCAGCAGGTGATCATGAAACATCAGCAGACAGAGGGGGGAGGCCGAGACAGTTCAGTGGTTCCTCTGGATATCAACGGGCTGCTGGATGACTTTCAGGTGTTGATGACGTTTGAGCTGGAGCCGCTGAATGTCGAGGTGGTCTGTAAAGGGGCATCAGCAGTCATGATCGAGAGTGTATTGACCCCACCACGGTTTATTGAGCTGTTGACCCGGCTGTTTGAATATATCATCGAACAGTTCGATGAGTCTCGGGGTGCAGGGGAAAAGATCATAGAGATCGAGGTCAAGGCACCGGAGCAGCACTCCAATATTGAGCTCTGTTTCAGCTGGTCCGGGGCAGAGGATCCGCTGCAACAGGAGCAGAGTGTGCTGTTTCAGCATCCGGCGCTCCACTTTGTCTCCAATCAGGCCAACCTCGCAGGAGGTTCGGTTTCCTATCAACGGGGGATCTGCGTCACTCTACCCAGAATGGCAGCAGCGGAAAAGCAGTTGGAGCCATTATGAACCATTCTCGCCTTGACTATAACACCAACAGGAGAGTGCTTGCGGTAGATGATGAGCCGGCGATACTGCAGACCTATCGTGAGACATTGGAGGTGCAGCATAGTCAAACAGTGATGGGGCAGCTTGCCTCTCTGGCAGAGGTTGAACTCAATTTGAATGGAGATCACGGCGGCGATCTGTTTGATCTCACTACCGTAGAAAGTGGCGAACAGGCAGTTCAACAGGTGATTGAGGCCTCCGAGCAGGAACAGCCCTTCTTCCTGGCGCTGGTGGATATGCGGATGCCGGGGGGGATCAGCGGGATGGAGACCGCAGAACGCATTCGGGAGATTGATCCCAATATCTATATCGTGATTGTTACTGCATACTCCGATATCAACCCGGCAGAGATCCATAAGCGCCTGCAGTACGGCTTCCTTTATCTGAGCAAACCATTCCATTTTGAAGAGCTGCTGCAGATTGCCCGCAATTTCCGGCAAGCCTGGGGGCGGGATCGTGAGCTGGAGCATAAAATGGAGCTGGAGCGGGAGCTGCACCGGCAGGAGCAGTACAACGCCTGGTTGTCCGGTATGCGCGAGATGAACAGCTCGGTACTGCACAATATCGGCAATGCGCTGGTATCGATTGAGCATGGTAGTTGGGATATCAATCAGGTGACGGCCGGTCTGGTGCGTCTTCCGGAGGTGCTGGAACATTTTGCAGCCGAACTGGAGGGAATGACCGACCCTGATCTGCGAGCCGAGAAGGTACGGGAACAGTATGCAGAGCTGGCCCAGTGGATTACCCGTGAGGTAGAGGGCAAGCTGCAGCAGAGTAGTGAACAGCTGCGCAAAGTGGTCTCTCATGTGGTTGAGGTGATGCAGATGCATCAGCAGGGCAATCAGGGGGGGGAGCAGTCGGTACAACTGATGGTCGGTCAACTGGTCAAGGATGCGCTGCTGGTACTGGACAGCTATGCCAATAACCGCAAAATAGAGGTGATACAGTCGTTTGATGAACGGTTGCCATCGGTGGTATGGCCTCGTAATCTGATGGTTCAGGTGCTGGTCAATCTGTTCAAGAATGCATTTGAGGCGATTGAGATAAGAAACAGGGAGGATGATGCCTTCCTGAAGGGGAGTGAACCCGGAAGGGTAGAGATCAAGGCGAGGCCCATTCAGGGGCAGCTTGAGCTCACCATTCGGGATAATGGAATCGGGGTTAGTGACGCGTTCAGGGAGAAGCTGTTTACTTTTGGGCAGACCTCAAAAGAGCAGGGCAGCGGTGTTGGGTTGCACTGGGTAAGACAGCAGATGAACGCCTATGGTGGTAATGTCTCTCTCAACAGTGAAGGGGAGTGCAAGGGGGCTACGGTCTCCCTCACGCTACCTTTTCAGATTGATATAGAGAGAGAAGGGAAATAGCACTGATCTGGAGACAGTATGATGTTTGGCAGGAAAAAGAGCGCAGCGGGTGAAGCGTCGGAGGAGAACCGCAATATTCTGGTGGCCGATGATGACGAGCGTATCCTCAATATCTATCGAGGTCTCTTCACCAAAGGGAAAAATGGTGCAGAGGGGGGGCTCTCGATTGACAAGATCCTCAACCTGAGTGAGGAGAGCAAGCCGTGGAATATGACCCTGGTTGATCAGGGGCTGGATGCAGTGCATGTGGTGCAGGAGAGTCTGGAACGGGGAGAGCGTTTTGCCTGCGCCCTGCTGGATGTGCGTATGCCCCCGGGGATTGATGGTATCGAGGCGGCAAAACGTATCCGTGAGCTCGATCCCAATATCTTTCTGGCTATTGTTACGGCCTATACCGATCGTCTGCCCGAGGAGGTGGAGCGGATACTGGGGGGAAACTTTACCATGGTAAGAAAGCCCTTCTATGGGGATGAGTTGATGCAGCTGGTAGAGAACTATATTCAGGTCTGGAATAACCAGCACAACTATATCAACCGTTTTGTCTGAGTCGGTTGTAGACAACCGCCAGAAAAAGATCAACAGAGTGCAGCTGATGACGAAGAGACAACAACCGGTGCGTATCGGTACCTCATATGGTGGACAAGTATGGGTAGCCCTGCTGTTACTCTGTATGCCGCTACCTCTGGTATGGCTGTTTTCTGCACAGGAGTGGATCTATCTGCTGGCTGCTGTGGTTTTACTGACGGGGGTGGGGCTGCTGTTCGCACCACTGCGCCAGATCCGCCACTGCCCCTCTACCGAGGCGCTGGTCAACTTTGTCGGTCGGGTCAACGGTTCGCGACCAGAAGGGGGGGAGAGCGTGCGCAGCTATCTGCTCAACGGCTTCAACCAGATGGAGATCCGTCTGCTCTCCGGCAAGGAGACGGCGCAGCAACACTCTGAAGACAGTGCGCTCTACCAGTTGGCGGCCAACAAGGTGATCACCCCGATCATCGTATTCAATGAGGAGTGGATGCCGCTGTTCATGAATGAGGCGATGGAGCAGTGGCTGCAGCGTTGTGGGGAGGAGGTGCGCAGCAAGGATGGCGGATTTGATCCCGAAGACTCGCTGATGACCTTCAATATCCACCGCCTGATCGATCTGGATCATGCAGACTGGAGTGGGATTGTGGGGGGCAGTACTCAAGTGGGGGCCGCCATCATCAACTTCAAGATCAACCGGGTGGAGGGACGCAAGGGACGTTCACATTTTGTCCTCTCCTGGCAGGACAAGACCCAGGAGCGAATGGTAGAGCGTCGCATGGAGGATATACTGGGGCGGATGCTCTATGGGGATCTCAGTGAAGAGATGGATATCTCTGAATTTACCGGCTTTATGCACTTTCTGGGTACTTCGATCAACCATCTGGTAGGTACCGTAAAGCGGCCGATTGAAGAGCTGCTGCGGGTGCTTCCGGAGATCGAGAAGGGAGATCTCGGTACCCAGATGGAGGGGAAGTATGAAGGGGATTACCAGAAGATCCAGCACTCACTCAACGGCATGCTGGAGCGGCTGCGAGAGATGATGCAGGAGGTGCAGGAGGCCAGTGGTGCGATCGAAAATCATGCCTCCTCCATTGCGCAGGGGAATACCGATCTCTCTCACCGTTTCCAGCAGCAGTCTTCCGGGCTGGAGCGGGTGGCCGAGGCGGTCTCGGAGACCACCGAAGGGCTGCAGCAGAGCAACCGCAGTGCGGAAGGGGTCTCGGAGCACTCCCGTGGTTTGAGGCGTGAGGCGGAGCAGGGGAGTGATGTGGTGCGTCAGGCGGTGGCCGCGATGGAGGAGATTACCGAATCGAGCAACCGTATCGCCGATATTATCGGAGTGATTGACAATATCGCCTTCCAGACCAATCTGCTGGCGCTGAATGCAGCGGTTGAGGCTGCGCGTGCTGGTGAACAGGGGCGGGGTTTTGCGGTAGTGGCGGGGGAGGTGCGCTCACTGGCGCAGCGGGCAGCAGATTCTGCAGGGGAGATCAAACAGCTGATCGACAGCAGTGTGCAGAAAATCGGCCACGGTAGCAAGATGGTGGAGGAGAGCGGGGAGGTCTTTGCCCGGATTGCGGATGGTGTGCGTGAGGTGGATGAATCGATTCATACCATTGCCGAGGCGAGTCATCAGCAGAGCAGTCGCATGGCCCAGATCAACAGTGAACTGAGTGCCGTGCATCAGGGCAATCAGAAGAATGCAGAGCGGGTGGATGGGCTGGAAGGGGCCAGTCAGCAGATCAATGAGCGTGCCCAGGAGCTGGCCTCGCGGGTAGGGCGCTTCTCTCTGGAGCTGAAGCAGTCTGTGGTGAGCGAAGTGGATGAGGAGGATGATAGCGCCATTGATGAGCTTTTCCTTTGAGAGAAGTTGCGGCCATTAGAAGATCTGTTATGGACAAGAATAAAAAGAACAAGAACAAGCATTTTGTATATGCCACGGTACTGGTTGTTGCCCACCAGAGTGTGCAGCAGCAGTATCAGCAGCTGTTGGAGACACTGGGTTTTCTCTCGGTAGAGAGCCTCACTCGACATCAGGCGATGGTTCAGCTACCAGAGCGGAGCCAGCTTCCCTCACTGATTTTGTTCGATTTTCCTGCGCAACGGGCATTCCGGGATGAGATTCTCTCTTCGCTGGAGATGTGGCTGGTCGATAACAAGATACCTACCCTGTTTATCGTTGAGCGTTCAAAAGATTTTCTTGAGGTGTGGGAAGAGGGGGATATACCGGAAGGGATCTTTGACTATCTCTGTCAGCCGCTGGAGCCTCAACTGGTGGCCTACAAGGCGAGAATGTTGCACCAGTTCTATCAGCAGAGGACCGCTCTGGAGTGGCAGGAGCGGGATATCCGCCGTTTCAGTCGCCAACTGGAGCAGATCCAGCATGAGCGGCAGTTTGGTGAGGGCTATCTGGATGGCATCTTCAGCTCCATTGTAGAACCGCTGGTGATGATCAATGCAGAGGGGGTGATCGGTGACTGCAACCCGGCGCTGTCACGTCTTACCGGCATCCCCTATGAGGAGTTGGTGGATAGCACACTCTGGGACCTGACCGAGAAAAAGGGGGAGAGTGGTGCTACCAGTCAGGTGCAGGAGAGGTTGTGCAACTTCCAGTCCAGAGTACAGAGTATTCTCGATCAGGAGCCGATCTCCCTGACCAACCTCTGCAATGAGGCCCCCATTGCGACGATGCTGGTCGATCACAAGGGGCATGTCCTGTTCTGCAACAGCAAGATGGAGCAGCTCTCTGGATGGACCGGGGAGGAGCTGATGGGCGGTCCGCTGGATCGATTGTTGCCTCCTGGAGTGCGTGAGAGCCACCGGGACCTGATTGCCTCCTATATGCACAATCCAACCTCTCGCACCATGGGAAAGGATCGTGTTTTGCCATTGTGGACCGCCAATAATGAGGAGCGCATGGTTGAGGTGGGGTTGTTGCCACTGCAGATTGGAGGGACGCCCCAGGTACTGGTCATCCTCCACGATTCTGCCGAGGAGTATCAGTGGGAGCTGTTCCAGATGTCCACGCTTGGAACACTTTTTGTAGAAGAAGAAGAAGAAGAAGTCTTTATTTCGGATATTCATGGTGAACGTATCCCCGTCCGGCTTTCCGGTGGACTGCTCTACAGTTCGAGGAGAGAGGTGATTGGTGCGGTTATCGTGCTCTATGATCTGCGTGAGCGGATCAAGGTGGAACAGGCGGCACGTGAGTCGGCCTATTTCTCCGGTATTTCGGAGATCAGCTCTCACATTCTTCACAATTTTGGCAATGCGGTGGCCAGTATCCGCTTTTTTGTCCATGCATTGGTGAGTGCGCGGGACAAGCTTCAGCAGCTTACCTCTCTGCTCAATCTTGAGCAGGAGAAGATGGACCAGGGTGGGCAGAGTGAGCTCACCTTTGCGCTGCTGGGCAGTGCGCTGAAGGATTTCAATTCGGCCTACCTCTCCGATGATCTGGATGGGGCGGAGCGTACCATCAACCACATGTCGGAGATTCTGGAGGCGCAGCGTTCGATGGTGCGGGTGGAGTCTCCCTTGTGGGCAAGCCAGTTCTCGCTTCAGGAGGGGCTGGATACCGCGATTACCATTACCCGGGAGCAGATGGATCGTTCCAGGGTGATATTTGAATACAGCTTTGATGAGAGTATTGATCAGGTGCTGTTGCCCAAGAATCCGTTACAACAGATGGTGATCAACCTGCTGAAAAATGCGGTGGAGGCGATTGATGATCGCTATCAGCTGGAGGCGGATCGGGATGGTGTGACCAGGGCCAACGAGGTTGTCAACCGGATCTGGATGTCGGTGAAGCCCACCTCCTGCCTGGTGGTGCAGGGTGAAGAAGAGCTGCCCGCGTTTGAAATTGTGGTGGAGGATAATGGCATTGGTCTACCTGATCAGAAGCAGCAGGTGAATGTATTTGCACCGGGATATACCACCAAGCAGGGAGGGAGTGGACAGGGACTGCACTCTGCGGCTAACTTTGTCGCTTCGGTTTCAGGTACTATTGTGCTGGAATCGAGAGAAGAGGGAGAGGGAGCCCGTTTCAGGGTCTGCCTCCCTATGGAAAAAAAGGGGGCCAATTGATGGTACAGCCCAGTCGAGGAGAAACTATGGAGTCTGAATTTGTAGGGGTGTTTGGTTCGTATAATCGGCTGATTTATGAGGACCTGAAAGAGATTGACAATACCCTGAATCAGATCGCGGACCTGACCAGTGATGCGGATAACCAGATCTATAACGGATTGGACAAGGTAGGACAGTTGTTTGATCGTCACAATCAGCAACTGCTGGAGGCGGCTCGCAAGAATGGTGTAACCGATACCGCAGTGCTGGAGCAGCTGATGAGTGAATCCCAGGTAGAGTTTGTTACTGAAAAGAATCAGATTCTGCGTTCGATGCAGGCGACCGATATGGTCTCCCAACTGCTGGGCCACTGTCGTACCCGGATGAACCGGATCCGCAAGATGAGTAACGAGATTGAGCGGGTTACCGAGGCGCGCATGGAGGCCTTCGCCGGAATGGTGCAGGAGATGAAGGCGTTGTTGGAAGATACCCAGCTCAAGCTGGATACCGAAATGAACAAGGCCGTAGAACAGATTACCGTGGATGAGGGGGAGATTCAGTTCTTCTAGGTCTGTGCCTTTGAGGATTCCCTTATATACCCTGTAACAGGGGCCGACTAGACTATGATTGAAGCGAATGAGAAATGTCAGAAAAGGAGCAGATAGATGTCGATTCTGGTAAGTCATGAAGGAAATCACTCCATCATTGCCGTCAAGGAAAAGTTCTCCTTCAAGGACTATCTCGACTTTAGAAATACCTACCGGGACCGCCCGGAGGGAAGGCAGACCAGCTATACGGTAGATCTGACCGAGGTAAGCTATATCGATAGTGCAGCGCTCGGCATGCTGGTGCTGTTGCGGGAGTATGCTGGAGAGGAGGATGCCAATATCACCATCAAGGGGGCGACCGGCATGGTGCTGGAGGCGCTGGAGATCTCCAACTACGATCAGCTGTTCCGTATCGAACGCTAAGGAACCCCTGAACAAGTCATGTGTAAATGTCTAACGCCCATAGTGCCCAATATCCTTGTTACCAGCCTTTGGCTGTTCGAGGCGGATGCAAATCTTGCGAATAGCCAGCTATTAGCTGCGATCTTCGCCTTGATCTTGGGCACTATGGACGCGATCCAAATTACCCAGACTTATTCAGAGGTTCCCTAACTTCCAGGGCTGCTCTCTTGCTATCGGGAGGAGCCCATATCCATGCCTCATCCACTCTGGGTGGGGCGACTCTTTATTCTGTGGTGGATGAGATTGGTTATCCAGCGCAGCCTATTCCATTTCCCATGCAGGAGTTGCTTTGATGTCCGGTAGTGATGATCATGCGCCGCTGATGAATGAGCAGGAACAGGAGTTTGCTCGTAAAATCTTCTCCAACTTTGCCGGCTTTCAGCCAGAGCGCTTTCCGGAACTGCGTACCCTGTTACGCCCCAGTGTGGTACTGAGTGGCGATATCCTGCTGGTGGAACGCAGTCCGGATGGTGGCTTGCGCATTATGCTGGGAGACTTCACAGGCCATGGAGTGACCGCAGCCCTCGGCTCCATTCTGGTCACCGAGATCTTCCAGCAGCTGGCACGGCGTGGTGCGCCGATGGCACAGATCATTGAGGAGGTGAATGATCGCCTTCATAAAAAGTTGCCAACCGGACTGTTCTGTGCCGGACTCTTTCTCTCTCTGGAACGCCATCGCCGGGACAAGGTGACGATCTGGAACTGTGGTTTGCCTCCGGTGCTGGTGGCCAGTTATGCACAGCAAGGTATCTTTGAGCGGGTGGTATCGAACCATCTGCCGCTGGGGCTGGTGGATACCGCCAAGCTGAAATTGCAGCCCAAGATCTTTTTCCCGGAGCAGGGGGACCACTTCTATCTCTATACCGACGGGATGACCGAGGCGGTCAACCACGAAGGTGAGATGGTTGGGCAGGAGAAGCTGGAAGAGATGATCGGCACCATTGCGGGTTATGACAATGATGGCCGGGTGATTGATGCGCCGCGCTATCTGGCGAAATTTATTGACTATTTTACTGGAGAGGTAGGACAGCAAGACGATATTACCATTGCCGAGCTATCGATCCTGCCACAGGAGATCTCTCTGGATCGACAGGAGGTGAGGCAACGGGTGGTGCGCTCACCGGTTCCCCAGACGCTGGTTTGGAGAATGGTGCTGGAGATTGGAACGGAAGAGTTGAGGCTGGATGAGGATACGGTTTCCCTCTTCGTCAACCAGATTACAGCGCGGCTGAAGCGGCGCAGGGCACTGCAGGGGAGTGTCCAGCGGGAGATCTATCTGTTACTGAATGAAGCGTGGGCCAATGCGCTGGAGCATGGTGTGCTGGTGCTTGACTCTTCTATCCGCAGCACGGCAGAGGGGTTTGAACACTATTACGAAGAGAAGGAGAAGCGTTTGACGCAACTGGGTCATGGAGAGATCACGCTGGAGTGTCGCTATATGTCTGATGGCTCCGGGGATGCGCTGCTCTTCTCGGTGAAAGATAGTGGTGAGGGCTTTGACTATGCCGAGCAGTTGAGACAGCTGGAGAGTGGTGTCTCTGCCCCGGTCGCTCATGGGAGGGGTATTGCCATCATCTCGACACTGTGTGAATCGGTTGAGTTTGGAAAAGAGGGACGGGAGATCAAGATGGCATACAAATTGCTGGAAGGAGAAAGCGAGGCGTTGGCGTCAAAAAACAGTGATACGGAGCCAGCGGTTCGATACTTCAAATAATAGGGAATGGAGCAACAGCGTTTGCGGTAATCATGGGTTTGGGATATCGACAATTTGCAATCGTGGCAATGATGATGAGCCTGTTGGCGCTGGTCGCAGGTTATCTCAGCCTGACCTCTGCCGAGGGAGAGCTGGCGTTGTGGATCTCTGTGGTGGGTTTGTGGTTATTGGCTACCTTGAGTGGGCGAGGGGAGTCCGCACAGGTTGCGGCAGAGGTTCAGAGTGAACCGGAGCCAGAGCCGATGGAGTGGATGGCTGAGCCGGAGCCGGTGATGGCACCACCACCCTCCACGGCAGAGGTGTGTCAGCCGGTGGTGCCAGTGATCAAGGATAGCAGTCTGCTGCTGAATGATCTTTCTCGACAGGCGATGTCGAAGATTGGACAGGTTGAGAAACTCAAGAGTGAAGCGATGACCAATATTCACGATGAGTTCAACAACATGAAGAAGATGTCCGAGGTGCTGGTGGAGACCATCCAGTGGGTATTGAGCACCAGTGGTGCAGCCGATAACGGGGAGTCGATGGGGGTCTTTGTCGAGCAGGCTGCTGAGATGCTGCGTCAGATCAGTGACCAGTTTGTGGAGATGAGTACCCAGAGTGTGCGTACCCTGCATGAGATTGATGACATGATCACCTCGCTCAACTCCATCTTCGAGCTGCTGGAAGGGGTCTCCGACATCGCTGATGCCACCAATCTGCTGGCGCTGAATGCGGCGATTGAGGCGGCACGAGCCGGTGAGCATGGACGCGGCTTCTCGGTGGTGGCGGATGAGGTGCGCAAGCTTTCGACCGATTCGCTTACGCTCAACCGCCAGATCGTTGAGCGTGTGAGTGCTACCCAGTCACAGATCTCCGAGGTGCGCAAGAGTGTGGAGACCTCAATGGATAGTCATGATCTCTCTATTGTGATGAAGGTGAAGAATACTGTAGGCACCATGCGAGAGATGAATGAGAAGACCTCCTCTGCGCTGGATCAGGCGAGTGCGGTCAGTGGACGTCTCAGTGAGAGTGTACGCAAGAGCATGATGACGATGCAGGTGGATGATCTGATCATGCAGCTCCATGGGCAGATCGAGGGGCAGCTCAAGAGCATGGAGAAGGTCAGTGTTGCGGTCAGTGAGTGTATGCTGGGGATTGTCTCAGGTGATGAGAGTCGGGTACCGGCTGAGATTCAGAAACTCTCAGCGCTCTCTCAAAGTGAGCGTTCCATGCACATCGCGGATGAGGACTCGGTGCAGCAGAATGAGCTGAGTGCCGGAGATATCGACTTCTTCTGAGCTGATGAATTTCAGAGGCAATCTAAATAGTCATCACCAGTTGTTTTAGATTGCAGTTAGCGCATAAACTGCATCGCAAACTTCTGGTTCAGCTCCCAGGTCTTTACGTTGTGGTGAACCAGATCAATCAGCTCATCGGTGTTGAAGGGCTTTCTCAACATGGTGAAGTTGCCCCGTAGAATCCCTTCAGCCATCTCCAGGCTGTAGTCGGAGTAGGCGGTGACAATGATCAGAAACAGCTCCTGATCAATCTCCTGAATGCGCTTGGCCGCCTCGATACCATCAATACCTGGTGGCATGCGGACATCCATCAGTACTACGGAAAATCGTTCATTGCTATTTACGCTGTTGCGAATGCACTCCACTGCATCGATGCCCTGAGATACGGTGGTGAGCTGAAGGCAGGGGGCGTCGTTGGCTGCAGGGCCTCCAAGACCGGCACTACCCAGAATCTGATCCAGTGGAGAGGTGATCTCCGGGCGGCTAAATAGTGCCTGATAGGCCTTCAAAATCGAAGACTCATCATCCGCAGCGAGGATCTTGTAGCATTTCTCTGACATGGCTGTGAAAGCATAGCCTGCATCCTCTCATATCACAACCTGCTGATACTTTCTGCGGTGGCTTGAAATAGGGAAGAAGTGAGATAAGATTCGGAGTATGGAGCAATTGAATCAGGAGGTTGGATTTCTTCCGCGATCAGCATGGCCTTCGTTGCTGTCGTTATTGCACCGTTCCGGCTATCAGACGCTGGTCCCTCAGGTTGTCGATGGCGCACTCTCCTATCAACCCATCGAATCCTCTGAACAGCTGCCACAAGGGATTAGCGACCAGCAGCAACCGGGACACTATCGATTGCAGGAGGATGCACAGAGTGATCGCTATTTCGATTGGAGTGCAACCCCACAGGGGATCAAACCACTGATTTTTCCCCCCCATGAGGTGATGTGGCAGGCCCATCAACACTCTGATGGAAAACTCTCCTTTGAAGGGCTACTCCCTGAAGCCAAACTCACTGCCGTGATCGGGGTGCGCAGCTGTGATCTCTCGGCTCTGCAGCGGATGGATCGGCATTTTTTACGTGAACAAGGTATGGACCGTTGGTATCAACAGCGTCGCCAATCGCTGTTGCTGATTACGGTCAGCTGTGCCTATTGTGCGGATAGCTGTTTCTGTCACTCCACCGGTACCGGACCTGAACCGCAGCAGGGCTATGATCTGCGGCTGGATGAGCTGGATCAGGGATTTCTGTTGCGGGCGGGGAGTGAGCAGGGTGAGGTGCTGCTGCAACAGCTCTCACTGGAGCCAGCAGAACCGTCACAACTGCAGGCGCAGCAGCAACAGAGCGAACAGGTGATCGCGCGACAGCAGCGCAAGATCGCCGCAACTGATTTTCGTTCGCACTTCTCCGGTCGAGAGGAGTCATCGCTATGGGAAGAGATTGCGCAACGCTGTCTCGCCTGTGGCAACTGTACGGCGGTCTGTCCTACCTGTTTCTGCCATCGTGAGGAGCAGGAGGCGACGCTGGAGGGGAGCACGCACCAACGGGTATGGGACTCCTGTTTCAGCAATGAACATAGCCAGCTTCATGGCGTGCCGGTACGCACCGGTCGGCGCGAGCGCTACCGCCAATGGATGACCCATAAGCTGGCAGGGTGGCACGATCAGTTTGGTGAGAGTGGTTGCGTGGGGTGTGGACGCTGCATCACCTGCTGCCCGGCAGGGATTGATCTGGTGGCCGAATCGGCCCGATTTGCCGGGGAGGAGAGAGGATGAATGCCCACCCGGACAGGATACCGATGGCTGCGGAGATCGTTGAGCGGCTGCAGGAGAGCGAAGACACCTTCACCCTGCGGTTGAGGCTGGTCGACCCTGAACAGCGTGCCGGTTACCGCTTTGCCCCGGGGCAGTTCAATATGGTCTACCTTCATGGTGTGGGGGAGGTGGCGATCTCCATCGTTTCTGATCTGGAGGATGAGCAGCTACTGAACCACACCATCCGCGCGGTGGGGCGTACCACCCGTGGTCTGCAACAGCTCAAGGCCGGGCAGCAGGTGGGGCTGCGTGGCCCCTATGGTCAGGGGTGGCCGATGGAGCAGGCGTTGGGCAGGGATCTGGTGATCGTCACCGGTGGTCTCGGCTGTGCGCCGGTGGTGGCAGCGATTGCTGCGGTGGAGCGGCAGCGTGAACGGTATGGTCAGTTGGCGATTCTGGAGGGGGTGCGACACCATCAGGATCTGATCTATCCTGATCGCTTCGACCATTGGCAACAGATGGAACGGACTGAGGTGGTACTCTGCTGTAGCCATCAACAGGCAGCACCATGGCCCTGGCATACCGATCGGGTTACCGCCCATCTGGATGAGTTGGCAGTGGATCTGCCACAAGCGGTTGCGATGCTCTGTGGTCCGGAGGGGATGATGGTTGCGGCTGCCGAGGCGCTGATTGAGAAGGGGATGGCGCCCACCTCGATCTGGCTCAGTCTGGAGCGCAACATGCAGTGTGGAGATGGCCTCTGTGGACATTGTCAGCTCGGCCCGCTGTTTGTTTGCAAGGATGGTCCGGTATTCCGCTGGGACCGGATAGAGGGACTGTTGAGGGTAAAAGGGCTATGAGCGGAAGCAGACCCACGGTAGCAGTACACAAATTCAGCTCCTGCGATGGCTGCCAGCTCGCCTTTCTCAACATGGGGGAGGGGTTGATTGAGTTGGTGCAGCAGGTCGAAATGGTCCATTTTGCCGAGGCCGGGATCAGTGATCCCGAGGTGGTGGTCGATATCGCCTTTGTTGAGGGGAGTATCTCCACGGAAGAGGACGAGATGCGTGTTCAGCAGGTGCGGCGAGACAGTGGCCTGCTGATCACCATCGGGGCCTGTGCCACCTCCGGTGGTATTCAGGCGCTACGCAATCTGCAGGGGGAGGATTGGTGTGCCAGCCTCTATGCCACCCCGGAGACCATCGCCTCGCTGGCTACCTCAACCCCGATCTCGGATCATGTAAAGGTGGATCTGCAGCTGTGGGGCTGCCCGATTCGCAGTGAACAGCTGCTTCCCGTATTGCGGGATCTGCTGCGTGGGGTGATGCCGGGGAAGATGGATGAGCCGCTCTGTCAGCAGTGCAAGCGCAGTGGTGCGGTCTGTACCCTGGTCAGCCAGGGTAAACCCTGTGTCGGGCCGCTCACTCGTGCTGGCTGCGGTGCGATCTGTCCCCGCTATGGACGAGACTGTTACGGCTGCAGTGGTCCGGTGAGTGACCCCAACCGTCCCGCAATGGAGCAGTGTCTGGCCGGACTGGGGCTGAAGCCCAATGAGATTGCAGATCGCTTTCGCATGATCCATGCGGCTCGTTTTGAGGAGGAGTCATGAGTGAGCAACTACAGAGACGGATCGCGGTACCGCTACTGACCCGAGTGGAGGGGGAGGGGGCGCTCGATCTCACCATTGATCAGGGAGAGATCGAGTCGCTGGCGTTGCGCATCTTTGAGCCACCACGCTACTTTGAGAAGTTCCTGGAGGGGCGTGCGGTCGATGCGTTGCCG
>CAYFOU010000015.1:21969-26005 GCA_964344805.1 uncultured Piscirickettsiaceae bacterium
TCAGATGAGTGCCGTGCAGGCGGTTGAAGCACTGTTTGAGGGGGAGGTCTCCCCTTGGGTGGAGCAGATGCGTCGCCTCTTCTACTGTGGAGAGTGGATTCAGAGCCATAGCCTTCATATCCATCTGCTGGCAGTCCCCGATTTTCTGGGTCACTCCAATGCCATCACGATGGCCGCAGAGTTTCCCGATCAGGTGAAGCGTGGCCTGCGCTTGCCAGGGGTGGGGAACGGCATTATCGCTCTGTTGGGAGGGCGTTCGGTCCATCCGGTCGGTGCGCGGGTAGGAGGCTTTCACCGTGCCCCAGCAGCGGAGGAGGTGGCCTCACTGTTGGAGGAGGCGGAACAGGGTATTGAGGATGCAGAGGCGCTGTTGCGCTGGTTGGTGACGTTGGATTTGCCGCAAATACCGCAATCCTTCATCTCCGTTGCGCTCGAAGAGTCCGGACGTTATCCGATGATGGGCGAGCAGATCATCTCCGATCAGGGACTCTCTCTACCGATCTGTGAATTTGAGGTGCGTTTCGAAGAGGTGCAAGTTGAGCACTCCACCGCCTTCCATGCCTTGCTGGATGGTCAGCCCTATCTGGTGGGACCGCTGGCACGGATCAATCTCCACTTTGAGCGACTGCTACCTGAGGTGCGTGGGTTATGCGATGAACTGGGAATTCGTTTCCCCAGTAACAATATGTTTGACAGTGTGGTCGCTCGCGGGGTGGAGCTGTTACAGGCTGCCCGTGAGGCGGTTGCCTTGTTGCAGGCGTATCAACGACCGGAACAGCCTTGGAGTGAATTCCGGCCCCGGGCTGGAGTGACCTATGGGGCCACCTGTGCACCGCGCGGGATTCTCTGGCACCGCTACCAGTTTGATGCCGAAGGAAGAATTGAATCAGCCCGCATCGTACCGCCAACCAGTCAGAACCAGGCGCGTATCGAGGCAGATCTACGCCACTCCCTGACTCAATTTGGCTTGGAGCAGGAGGATGAGGTGCTCAAGCTGCATGGAGAACAGGTGATCCGTAACTACGACCCCTGTATCTCCTGTGCGACCCACTTCATCGATCTGCGTTTGAAGCGGAAATGAAGCGAGCGGTGATCGGGATTGGCAGCCCGTTTGCGGGGGATCGGGCAGGTTGGCTAGTGGTCGATCGCCTTCAACCGCTAGAGGGAGTGGATTGTCTGAAGCTGGATCGTCCTGGCCCGGCACTACTGCAGCAGATGGAGGGGTATCAACAGGTGATATTGGTGGATGCGGTGCTGAGCAGTGGGCCAGATGAGGTGATGGTGCTGGATCGGCCTGCGCTGGAGTCACTTGCTCAACCCGCTATCTCCTCCCATGCTGCGGGGGTTGCCGAGGCGATTGCCCTTGGGAGCGCATTGGGGAATCTGCCGCCACAGCTCTATCTGGTCGGTGTGGGGATAGTTGATCCACAAAAAGAGCCGCCTTCCCAATGGTTTGAGAAGGCGGCTCGGAAGATAGAGGATCTACTGCAGTGTTGATCCCTTATGGTGCATCACCACGGACTCCATGCGTTGCCATTCCGGTAGTGTTGTAGCCACCATCCACATAGGTGATCTCACCGGTCATGCCGGAGGAGAGGTCCGAGCAGAGGAAGGCGCCCACGTTGCCCACCTCATCGATGGTGACGTTGCGGCGCAGTGGAGAGTTTTTCTCCGAGTAGTCGAGCAGCAGGTTGAAGTCGCCAATGCCCTTGGCCGCCAGGGTCTTGATTGGGCCGGCAGAGAGGCCGTTGACCCGGATCTGGTCAGGGCCGAGGTCTGCCGCCATCGCACGAACGCATGCCTCCAGGCTCGCCTTGGCCAATCCCATCACGTTGTAGTGGGGAATCGAGCGGATGGCCCCGAGATAGCTCAGCGTCAGCATGGCGCCATTGCGTCCCTCCATCATTGGCAGCGCCTCGCGACCTACCGCAGCAAAGCTGTAGGAGCTGATGTCGTGGGCGACCATGGAGCCCTCACGGGTTACCGAATCGATAAAGCGCCCATCCAGCTCCCCCTTGGGAGAGAAGGCGACAGAGTGGACCAGGGCATCGAGACCATCCCAGTGTTCACCCAGTGTCTTGAAGGTGTTGGCAATCTCCTCATCACTGGATACATCGCAGGGGATCACGATATCACTATCCAGCTCTGCCGCCAGTTTCTCCACACGTCCCTGCAGCTTCTCCCCCTGATAAGTGAGGGCAATCTCTGCCCCTTGATGATGCATCGCCTTGGCAATACCCCAGGCGATGGAGCGGTTACTGGCTACGCCGATAATCAGTGCCTTCTTACCCTGCATAAAACCCATGAAAAAATCCTCTTTCTCGTCTCTGAATTGAATTCTGATATGATTCGAGCCATCTTCAGGCCCGTAAAACAGCTCGTTGAAGCGGCAAATATTTTACACAGAGATGGTGAACAGTAACAGCGTAAAAAGATGCGGAATCTCAAAGGTGCACCTGCTGCTTCTGCTGTGGATGTTCGCACCGATGACCTTCTCAGCTGCCTGGAACAGCCCCTATCCTGCGGTTGAGACAGGAGAGCAGGTACTCTACACCTCCTTCTCCGGGCGCCCCAAACATCTTGATCCAGCCCGCTCCTACAGCTCCGATGAGTATACCTTTATCGGGCAGATCTATGAGCCGCCGCTGCAGTACCACTATTTGAAACGTCCCTATCAGTTGGAGCCGCTGGGGGCCGTTGGGATGCCTTCCGTCACCTATCTGGACAAGCAGGGGAATCCGTTGTCGAAGGAGGCTGCAACCGATCAGATCGCCTTCTCCCGCTATCAGGTCCAGATTCGAAATGATCTCCAGTTTCAACCCCATCCCGCCTTTGTAGAACAGAGTGAGGAGACCTTTAAACAGGTTGAGCAGCTTGGTGATTTTCCCGAGCAGGGGAGTCGCAAGTTAACTGCAGCTGACTATATCTACCAGATCAAGCGGCTGGCCCACCCGGCACTCCACTCTCCCATCTATGGCTTGATGACGGAGCATATTGTCGGGCTGAAGGCGTTGCGTGATGCGTTGAAGCAGGCACGCAAGGAGAATAAGGAGGCATGGCTCGATCTGCGTCAGTTCCCGCTGGAGGGGGTGAAACAGCTGGATGAGCACAGCTATCAGATTACAGTCCATGGCAAGTACCCACAGTTTCTCTACTGGCTGGCGATGCCCTTCTTCTCTCCGGTTGCGTGGGAGGTGGAGCGCTTCTATGCCCATCCACAGATGGTGGAGAAGAATATCAATCTGGATTGGTATCCGGTTGGTAGCGGCCCCTATATGCTTACGGTCAACAACCCCAATCGCAAGATGGTGCTGGAGCGCAATCCCAACTACCACAGTGAAAGCTATCCCGCAGCAGGAGAACCGGAAGATGAGCGGAGGGGATTGCTGGTAGATGCCGGAAAATCGATTCCATTTCTCGACCGCATCGAATTCAGCCTGGAGAAGGAGAGCATCCCTTATTGGAACAAGTTCCTGCAGGGTTACTACGATGCTTCCGGCATTAGCTCCGATAGCTTTGATCAGGCGGTACAGTTCTCTGCCGGAGGGGATGCTGAGCTGACCCCGGAGATGGAGGCGAAGGGGATGCAACTGCAGACCTCGGTCTCCACCTCGATCTTCTATATGGGGTTCAACTGGGCGGACCCAGTGGTGGGCGGGGACAGCGAGCGGGCGCGCAAGCTGCGACAGGCGATCTCGATTGCGGTCGATTATGAGGAGTACATCTCCATCTTCTCCAATGGGCGGGGCATCCCGGCACAGGGGCCACTGCCGGGAGGGATCTTTGGTCACCAACAGGGGGAGGCCGGCATCAATCCCGTGGTCTACCGCTGGGAGAACGGCAAGGCGGTACGTCGTTCCATTGAGGAGGCAAAACAGTTATTGGTCGAGGCGGGCTACCCGGAGGGGCGTGATGCAGAGAGTGGCAAGCCACTCACCCTCCACTTCGATGTGACTGCCAGTGGTCCTGATGACAAGGCGCGGATGGACTGGTATCGCAAACAGTTCGAGAAGATCAATCTGCAGCTGGTGATCCG
>CAYFOU010000016.1:0-24484 GCA_964344805.1 uncultured Piscirickettsiaceae bacterium
GAACGAGAACCAGACCATGGCCTCGATCACCTTCCAGAACTATTTCCGCATGTACGACAAGCTCTCCGGGATGACCGGTACTGCGGATACCGAGGCCTACGAGTTCCAGCAGATCTACGGTCTGGAGGTGGTGGTGATCCCGACCCACCGTCCGATGGTGCGTGATGATCGCGCCGATCTGGTCTATCTCACCGCGCCGGAGAAGTACAACGCCATCATCGAGGATATTCGTGAGTGTATCGCCAAGCAGCAGCCGGTGCTGGTTGGTACCGCCTCGATTGAAAATTCCGAGCTGATCTCCGAGATGTTGAAGAAGGAGAAGATCGAACACGAGGTGCTCAATGCCAAGCAGCATGAGCGTGAGGCGCATATTGTCGAGCATGCCGGTGCGCCGGGTGCGGTGACCATTGCTACCAATATGGCGGGTCGTGGTACCGATATCGTGCTTGGCGGCAGTCTGGAGGCTGAGTTGGCACAGTTGGGTGAGAACCCCAAAGAAAGCAAGGTGGATGAGGTGAAGGCTGCATGGCAGCAGCGCCATGAGCAGGTGCTTGCCTCCGGTGGTCTCCATATCATCGGTACCGAGCGTCATGAATCCCGTCGTATCGATAATCAGCTGCGTGGCCGTTCTGGGCGTCAGGGTGATCCCGGCTCCAGCCGCTTCTACCTCTCACTGGAAGATCCGCTGATGCGCATCTTCGCCTCCGAGCGTCTGGCCGGAATGATGCAGAAGCTCGGCATGGAAGAGGGCGAGGCGATCGAGCACCCCTGGGTCAACAAGGCGATCGAGAATGCACAGCGCAAGGTGGAGGGGCATAACTTCGACACCCGTAAACAGCTGCTGGAGTATGACGATGTTGCCAACGACCAGCGGCAGGTGATCTACGAGCAGCGTAATGAGCTGATGGATGTCGATGATATCTCCGAGACCGTCACCGCTGTGCGTGAGGATGTGGTCAACCAGATCGCCAACCACTATGTGCCGCCTCAGAGTATGGAAGAGCAGTGGGATATCCCTGGTCTGGAGGCGGCGATCCAGAAGGAGTTTGAACTGGAGTTGCCGATTGCCCAGTGGCTGGAAGCCGATGATCACCTGCATGAAGAGACGCTGCGCACGAAGATCGTGGATGAGATGGTGCAGATCTACAGTGACAAGGAGGAGTTGGCTGGCTCCGATACCGTGCGCCACTTCGAGAAGGCGGTGATGCTGCAGGTGCTGGACCACCAGTGGAAGGAGCATCTGCAGGCGATGGACCATCTGCGCCAGGGTATCCATCTGCGTGGCTATGCGCAGAAGAATCCGAAGCAGGAGTACAAGCGCGAGTCGTTCGAGATGTTCTCGGCGATGCTGGATCGCATCAAGCACGACTCGCTGGGGATCATGACCCGGGTCAAGGTGCAGTCTGAAGAGGAGGTGGCTGCACTGGAGGCGCAACGTCGTGAGGCGGCAGAAGCAGCAGCGGGCCTGGAGTTCCAGCACGCTCCGGCGGGCACACTTGGGGCCGGTGGTCAGCCAGAAGAGCCGCAGCAGGCGGAGGAGCAGACCCCGTTTGTGCGTGAGGGACGCAAGGTGGGGCGCAATGAGCCCTGCCCCTGTGGCTCCGGCAAGAAGTACAAGCAGTGCTGCGGCAAGCTGAATTAAGACGATGGCTGTGGGGGACGTAACCTTTCCTGAGATGCACCCGGTTGCCGGGTTTGCGTTGGGTACCACAGAGGCTGGCGTACGCTATCCGGATCGACGTGATCTGGTGGTGATGGAGTGTGCCGAAGGTTCCACCATCGGTGCGGTGTTTACCCGCAACGCCTTCTGTGCTGCCCCGGTTACCCTCTGCAAGACACATCTGCAGCAGCGTGCCCCTCGCTATCTGGTGACCAATACCGGCAATGCCAATGCGGGTACCGGCCCCCAGGGAATGGAGGATGCGGTCGCGGTGTGTGATGCAGTGGCCGAGCTGGCCCATGTGGAGCGCAACCAGATTCTCCCCTTCTCTACCGGGGTGATTGGTGAGCCGCTGCCGGTAGCGCCGATCACTCAGGGATTGCCCAATGCGGTTGCCGCCCTCTCCGAGATGGGGTGGGAGGATGCGGCCCACGGCATCATGACCACCGATACGGTGATCAAGGGGGCGAGCCAGCAACTGGAGATTGGTGGCCATACGGTTACGCTGACCGGTATTGCCAAAGGTTCCGGGATGATCCACCCCAATATGGCGACGATGCTCGCCTATATTGCCACTGATGCAGTGATCGATCAGGAGCTGTTGCAGGAGATGGTCAGCTATGTGGTCGGCCGATCATTCAACCGGGTCACGGTGGATGGCGATACCTCAACCAATGTCTTCTTTGTGGTGGTGGCTACCGCGGTAGCGCTGCAACTGGCACAGTTGATGGTGCGCGATGGCGAGGGGGCGAGCAAGTTTGTCACCATTGCTGTCGAGAGTGCAGCGACCGAACAGGAGGCGCTTGATGTCGCCTTTACCATCGCCCACTCTCCGTTGGTGAAGACCGCACTGTTTGCCTCGGACCCCAACTGGGGGCGGATTCTGGCGGCAGTAGGGCGTGCCGGGGTGGAGGATCTTGAGATCGATGCGATTCGCATCTGGCTCGATGATGTTGCCATTGTGGAGCAGGGGGGACGTGCTGCCAGTTACAGCGAAGAGGCGGGGCAGGCGGTGATGGATCGGGAGGAGATCACCATCCGTGTCGATCTGGCGCGTGGTGATGCGGCAGAGACCGTCTGGACTTCTGATCTGTCCCATGACTATGTAAAGATTAATGCGGAGTACAGAACATGATTCATGTGGTGGCCGGAGTGATTCGTAATCCGCAGGGTGAGATTCTGACCACCCTGCGCCATGACCATCTCCATCAGGGCGGGCTGTGGGAGTTCCCTGGCGGCAAACTGGAGGAGAATGAATCCAGAATCGACGGGTTGAAGCGTGAGCTGAAAGAGGAACTGTCGATTGAGGTGACCGCTGCGCAGCCACTGATTCAGGTGCCCCATCACTATGAGGACCGTTCGGTGCTGCTGGATGTGTGGGAGGTAACCGCCTTCAGTGGTGAGCCACATGGTGCAGAGGATCAGGAGCTACGCTGGTCGGCGGCTTCAGCGTTGAAGGTAGAGGAGTTTCCCGCAGCGGACCGCCCGGTACTGACGGCGCTGCAATTGCCTGATCGTTACCTGATTACCGGCAAGGCGGAGAATAACGAGGACTTTCTCAACAAGCTGGAGAGTGTATTGGAGCAGGGTATCCGTCTGGTGCAGTTTCGCGCCCCGGAGCTGGAGCCGGAACCCTATCTGGAGCTGGCCGCTGCGGTGGTGGAGAAGGCCCATGGCTATGGTGCCAAGGTGCTGCTCAATGGTGATCCAGCCTGGGTGGAGCAGGTCAGTGCTGATGGCATTCACCTCAATGGACATCGTCTGAAGACCCTGCAGGGACGCCCGGTTGGAGAGGGGCTGTTGATCTCCGCCTCACTGCACAATGCGGAGGAGATTGAGCGGGCTGCAGAGATCGGGGTCGACTTCGCGGTGCTCTCGGCGGTATTGCCGACTAAGACCCACCCGGACCGTGAGCCGTTGGGGTGGGACCACTTCTCCGAGCTGGTGGCAGAGGCGACCTATCCCATCTATGCGCTGGGAGGTGTTGATCAAAGTCACATCGGTCAGGCGCGTGAGATGGGCGGGCAGGGTGTGGCGGCCATTCGCGCCTTCTGGAATCAGTAATCCCTGTTTTGTGTTCCAGCCGGACTGGTAGTACTATCCCAACTCCACTTTATTGAGGGGATCTCTCTGTAGTGAGCGGAATCCCCCTTAATCCAACGCACAATTGAGGATTTGTCATGTGGGGAAAAAGCGACAAGGAACAGGATCGGGAGGAGAGTAACGAGATGCAGGAGAGTAAGAGTAGCAGTGAGCGCAGCAGCTATCTGGGAAAGCAGGAGGAGCAGGCCTATATCGGTTCTACGGTAGTGATCCGTGGTGAGGTGGTTGCCTCTGAAGATCTGCTGGTGCAGGGCACTATAGAAGGCTCTGTCGATATCAAGAACAATGAGTTGAAGGTGGGTAGAGAGGGTACGGTCAAGGCGACGATCGAGGCGAAGACGGTCCACCTGCAGGGCAATATTGATGGTGATGTCGATAGCTCTGAGCTGATGATGATTCACGATACCGGGCGCATGACCGGCAATATTAAGGCCAATCGTATCGTGCTCAAGGATGGGTGCCGCTTCCGGGGCCATATCGAGATGGATATGGATGAGAAGAAGAGTGCACCCAAGCCTGCCGCAACGGCTGCTGCCAACAGCAAGAAGTAGAGCCACCTGTCTGAGTGACTGAATGGTGAATCTGCAACCGCAGGCTGTGCATGCCTCCCGCCATGGCGGAGGTGGGGTGACGGAACCCTCCCATACGGTGATCTTCCAGCAGTTGGTGGAGAGCTTTGGACGTGGCAAGCCGATTGAGGTGATCGATTTCGCGCGGGTGATTGAGAACAATATCGCCTTTCTGCGGGAGTACCCGATGGGGCTCTACTATCCAGATTTTACCGAGCGCCTGCATGAGATGCGTCTGGAGCAGCATGCTGCAGTCGATCAACAGGCGATGGCAGAGGGGCAGCAGCTGGACGATGAGGGCTATGTCTTTATCGATAACAGTGCGGTGATCCCGGCGGCAGAGTCGAGCGAGATTCGTCTGCCCCCCCTGTTTGCTGATCTCGCTACTGCAGACTATGCGCTGGTGTGGGACCTGCTACTCTACCTCAATCGCCCTGAGGTGACAGAACTTTCCCGCCAGCTGGCTGGCTCGATGCGCTGTGGGGGGCAGCTCTATCTGATCAACAGCACTCATGCCAAGATCTCACTGGAGCCGATGTTCTGTCGTATCCAGGACCCCTCCCATATCCTCTTTCTCGGTTGTGATGAGGAGGAGCGCATCTCGCCGGGGTATAGCCAGCGCGAGATCACCGAGATGATGCCGGAGTTCAAGCTGATCAAGGCAACCCTGCTGCAGAATGGGTTGCAGGAGATGTTGTTACAGAAACGTTAAGGAAGCTCTGAACAAGTCTGGGTAATTATAATGTTTTTGTGCTTTTCCAAAGAGAGGGTCAGAGGATACAGGTGGTGAGCTGAAAGCTGACATCCTCCATCGCCTGTTTGGGACGATCTACCAGATTGGGGATCATCATGCGGGCCGAAAAGCGGTGGCGTCCGCCGCTGATCTCGACGTAATAGGGAGAGTCGATGGGCAGGATGACGCGAATCAGCTGATACGGTGTGTCCTTGTCGAGGCTGTGTTGATAGAAGCCCTTGGTAGCCACTACGGTGGTGGGGGTTGCACTTCGGCGGATCATATCCAGCACCAGGGTAACCGCTTCACGGATGGTGTTGAAGCTGTTGACCCACTCGGAGAGGGAGGCAATGCGCTCCTCTGCAGGGAGATTGAGCCAGAAGTGGTAATGGGGGAAATCGATATCGGAGAGGCCGCCAGGGACCCCGGAGCGCTGACGGAAGCTCTTCAGAAACTCCGAATTGCGCAGCTCCTGTCCCGGTTTGCCACGCTCGGCATCGAGCTCGCTGCTGAGTTGTGCAATCTTGTTGAGAAAACCATCCAGCTGGGAGTGGTCCACTCCGGGATGCTCTTTCAGTGCCGACAGGGTCAGGTGGTTGCGGTCCAGCTCCTTCATCAGATCCTTCTTCAGCTCGGAGCGGTCGGTCAGGGTGAGGATCTCCTGCAGCCGCTCCATCGTTGCGTGGCTGCTGGCTGGAGAGGGCTCATAGAGGGTGTCCTGAATGTTCTTGAACAGCGACTCCAGCCGCAACAGGATACGGATGCGTTCATTCAGGGGCTGTTCGTAGGTAATGATATCGGACAAGGGGAGTGCCACAACTTGCGGGAGAAAGGGACTGGCCGAAGATTCTATCATCGTCACTGTGCAAGCTGAAGGTATTGTTGATGGAGCTGTTCAACCGCAGCCTGAGTCTGTTGTGGATCTTGGTTGAGAATTACATCATCGGCAATCTGTAACCGCTCCTCCCGTCCCATCTGTGCATTGAGAATGGCCTGTGCCTCCTCTCTTGAAATCTGGTCGCGCTGCATCACCCGTTCAATCTGCAGGGATTCCGGCAGATCCACCACCAGAATACGGTCAATCGGGTAGCGCCCCTCCTTGCCGGTAAGCAGTGGGATCATGAAGATCAGGTAGGGGGTGCTGATTGTGGCGGCCTGTTGCAACATGATCTCGGCAATCCTCGGGTGGAGAATCTGCTCCAGCAGCAGGCGCTGTTCCGGGTGCTCAAAGATCTGTTGACGCAGTGCCTTGCGATTCAGGGTGCCATCATCAGCCAGAGCCTGTGGACCGAATCTGGAAATAATCTCTTCCAGTCCGGTGCTGCCGGGTTCTACTGCAGTGCGGGCGGCCTCGTCGGCATCAATCACCGGCACACCGAGCGCCTCAAAGTGGGTGGCGACACGGCTCTTGCCACTGGCAATCCCTCCGGTTAGCCCAATACGGATCATCCGGTGACTCCAACCAGCAGCAAGGGGGTGAGCTGGTCTCCAGATAGCAGTGTGGCCCATCCACCGATGGCGAGAAAGGGGCCAAAGGGGATTGCAGTGGTCATCAATGCCCCTTCCCGTTCCGTTTTGTTGATCAATAGAAGGGGAATGGCAATCACAATGGCGCTGATTGAGGCCAGTAGCAGAATTTGTGGTAACACCATCCAGCCACACCATGCGCCGAGTGCGGCAAACAGCTTGAAGTCGCCATGTCCCATTCCGGAGCGGCCGGTTACTGCACGGTAAAGGTGGAATATCCCCCACAGTGAGAGGTAGCCGGCAACAGCTCCCCACAGGGCTGCCTCGGCGCTGCTGAAGAGTTGAAACTGATGGTTCAGCAGCAGTCCGCTCCAGAGCAGGGGCAGGGTCAGTGAGTCCGGCAGTAGCTGCTGTTCCAGATCGATAAAGAGGAGCCCCAGCAGTACCCAGCCCATAATAGCCGCCGCTGCTGCCTGCAATCCGGGGCCAAAGTGGAGTGCAGAGAGGACGGCGACCGCTACGCTGAGCAACTCCAGTAACAGATAGCGCCAGTGTATCGATGTATGGCAGTGGTGGCAGCGTCCTCGGTTGATCAGGTAACCGAAGATGGGCAGGTTATCGATCAACCTCAGAGGGTGTTGGCAGTGGGGGCAGTAGGAGCGGGGAAAGGAGAGGCTCTCTTTCTGGAGGTCGGTTACCTTGCTGTCGGGATCAAGCAGCTGTTGGCACTCGCTGCGCCACTGCTGCTCCATTATTCGGGGCAGGCGATGGACCAGCATGGTGAGGAAACTGCCGATCATGGCTCCCAGCAGAATAGCCAAGGTCAGAAATGGAATTGGCTGTAGCAGGATGTGGTGCATGCTCAGAGGTGATGTCCCAGCTGGAAGATTGGTTGATAGAGGGCGATGGCAAGAGTACCCACCATACCACCAATCAACAGAATCAGCAGCGGTTCCAGCCAGGTGGTCAGCTGCTGGATACGGTGGAGGGTCTCCTCCTCGTAGTAGTTGGCCAGCCGTTCCAGCATCTCTCCCAGTGTACCGCTCTCTTCTCCGGCATGGATCATCTGGATTGCGATTGGAGGGAATAGTGGCTCTTTTCTCAATGCAGTCGAGAGGGTATCTCCTTGCTGGATCGATTGCCGTATTGTGAGAATGGCCTGGCGGAATGGCACCAGCCGACTCATATCCTCGACGCTTTTCAGCCCGCTGTGGAGCGGAATGGCAGCATGGTGCAGTATGGCGAGGGTGTGCCCGAGGCGGGCAACCATTATTTCGCGCAACAGGGAACCCAGCAGAGGGGTCTTTAATAGTCCATGGTCAACTTGTGAACGAAAAGATGGCAGTGAACGGTAGCCGATGGCCATCAGCAGGGGAGACAGGATGCCCACTACCAGCAGGGTTGGCAGGTTCTGTTGCAGGGTGTGGGTGAGCAGTAACAGCTGCTGGGTCAGTGGGGGCAGTGTGCCACCCAGATTCTGGAACATGCTTTCAAACCGGGGTACGACCTGAAGCAGCAGAAAGAGTGAGATGGCTACCGTGAACAGCAGTACTCCAAGAGGGTAGGAGATCGCCTTCCACCCCTGGCGTTTCATTGTGCGCATCTGTTCCCGGTGTGTTGCAGCACGCTGTAGTAGTTGAGGGAGCTGGCTGGATTGTTCTCCCGCCTTTACCAGATGGATCAGAAAGGGATCAAACAGCTGTGGACGAACGGCAAGTACGGTAGAGAGAGGATTTCCCTGATGGAGCTCATCCAGCATGTTTTGGCAGAGTTGTTTCAGTGCGCGGTGGCGTTCCCCGGCAATGACTCCCTCCAGTGCATGGGCCAGTGTCAATCCGGATTCAAGCAGGGTTGCAAGTTGGCGGATCAGCAGGGTGATCCGGGTCGGGGTGGGGGGCCGCTGTAGTGCAGGAAGAGGCAGTAGCTGGGGGGAAATGACGCCTCTCTTTTCCAGCTGAGTGATTACACTGGCCCGGTCTGGGGCTTGAGTGGAGCCACGGACACGCTTTCCGGAAGAGGTACGGCCACGCCAGTAGTAAAGTCGCATCGAAGGGGGTCTGGTTTAGTGATTGGCGATATACTACGCAGATGGATGGACAAGATCAAAACCGGCGTACGGTTCAGGCGGGTGACCAGATTACTCTGCGCTACACCTTGTCACTGACTGATGGAACCGAGGTGGATGTGGCTACGGCAGCAGAACCGTTTACCTTCAAACTGGGAGATGGCGCGCTGATCCCCGGACTGGAGTCCCTGCTGATTGGGCTGGAAAAGGGGGAGCCACAACATTTTCTGGTGGCGGCAGAGGAGGCCTTTGGCCTGCCTGATCCGGCTCAGGTTCACCCGATGTCGCTCGACAGCTTTGATCCGAACAGTGAGCTGGAGCCGGGAACCATCTTCTCCTTTGAGGCACCATCGGGAGAGCTGGTGCCTGCAACCATTGAGCGGATTGAAGAGGGGATGGTCTGGGTCGATTTCAACCACCCGCTGGCGGGGCGTGATCTGCGTTTTGAGGTAGAGGTGATGGCGATTGGAGCGGATGATGAGAATTGAATTGGCACGCCCCCGTGGTTTCTGTGCAGGGGTTGAGCGGGCCATCGCCATTGTGGAGCGGGTGCTGGAGCGCTTTGGAGCACCGGTCTATGTGCGTCATGAGGTGGTCCATAACCGTACCGTGGTGCAGCAGTTGCGGGATAAGGGGGCAATCTTTGTGCAGGAGCTGAATGAGGTGCCGGAAGGGGCACGTGTCATCTTCAGTGCCCATGGGGTGGCTGCTGCAGTAGAAGAGGAGGCAACGGCGCGTGGATTGAAGGTGCATGATGCCACCTGCCCACTGGTAACCAAGGTCCACCTGCAGGTGGCGCGTCATGCACGGGAGGGACGTGATGTGGCCTTGATTGGTCATGCAGGTCACCCGGAGGTGGAGGGGACGCTGGGACGTTATCTTGGAGAAGGGGGGGGAGCGATTCATCTGGTCGCTTCGGCTGAGGATGCGGCAGCCCTGAAGGTTGATCAGCCTGAGAGACTCTCCTATGCCACTCAGACCACGTTGTCGATGGATGATGCCGGTACGGTGATTGATGCCTTGAAGCAGCGTTTTCCTGCGCTACAGGGGCCCAAGAGGGATGACATCTGCTATGCCACCCAGAGCCGACAGAATGCAATCAAACAGTTGGCGGCGAGCTGTCAGGTGGTGCTGGTGGTGGGGTCGGCCAACAGCTCCAACTCCAACCGTCTGCGGGAGATTGCGGAGTTGTACGGGGCGCAGGCCTATCTGGTTGATGATGCTTCCGAGATTGATCCGGCCTGGGTGGCCGAGGTGGATGCGGTGGGTGTTTCTGCCGGGGCCTCTGCACCCGAGATGCTGGTGCAGGGGGTTGTAGAGCATCTGCAGCAGTTGGGGGGGAGCTGGTCGGGGGAGCCGATGGTGGAGAGTGAAGAGGTCTATTTTCCACTTCCGGTAGAGCTGCGTTAACCGTTACCAGCACTGCTCGGTGGTACTGCTGCCGGTAATACCACGTTCCCCAAGTTCATTCAGTGTCAGTGTGGCACACTCGCTATCCTCGGTTTGGGCATCCAGTGGTGTTGCACTAAGCTGGTAACTGTCACTGGTTGAGGTGACTGATAGCTGGTAATAGCCCTGATTGGAGAGTTCTTGATAGAGTGAGGTGGTAGCGCCGCTGTAGCTGCCGTTCTCCAGAAAGTAACGCTCCATCTTCTGGGCAAAGGTGGCGAGTGCCGTGGTGCCATCACTGCGCTGTGTCTGCAGCAGTTGCTGCTGGTAGGAGGGGAGTGCAATGGTTGCCAGTATGGCGACAATCGCCAGCGCAATGATCAGCTCAATCAGGCTGAACCCCTCAGGTTTCACAGCTACTGATGTTGTTGCCATCGTCATCCTCCGGAATGCCGTCTCCATCCTCGTCGGTTGCGATACGGATGCGTCCAGTGCTGTTGATGTAGATCACCTGTGCCCCCTCCAGCTGGTTCTGATCGCAGAAGACCAGACGGCTGAAACTGGTGCTGTCCCCGGTTGGTTTGTAGGTGACCCGGTTCCTGAAGTTATTGACTCCACGCAGAGTGATGCCTGCAGGGAGTGGACCATGCTGCTGCAGGATCACGTCTTCACTGTCTACCCGATTATCGCCATCACTGTTTTCGAACAAGATCCACCCCTGTTCCCACTCTGCGCTGCTGTTGCACTGTTCTCCATCATCGCTCTTGCAGAGGGATACCTTGCAATTGCGCTGGATCGCGCTGTTACGAGTCAGCTGTAGCTGCTGACTGAGTTCATTGACGATGGCGTAGAGGCGGTTCTGGGTGGTGGCGGCAGAGAGATCGGGGAGCAGTTGTCCCAGCAGTAGCGCAAGCAGGCTCAGTACCACCAGCAGCTCTGGTAATGTGAAACCGACGTTTCTGATTCTAGAGCAGCCCACGTTCCGCCAGCGAGGTGCTCTGTTCACCATCACCGATGATGATATGGTCCAGTACCCGGATATCAATCAGCTCCAGCGCCTCCTGCAGCTGTCGGGTGATGTGGCGGTCTGCGCGGCTCGGTTCAGCCACGCCAGAGGGGTGGTTATGGGCGAGGATGATGGCGGCGGCATTGTGTTTGAGGGCACGGCGCACCACCTCACGGGGGTGAACCGATGCGCCATCAATGGTGCCGGTAAAGAGAATCTCGAAGTGGATCATCCGGTGCTGGTTGTCGAGATAGAGGGCGCCGAATGATTCGTGTGGCAGGTGGCGAAGCTGCTGACTCAGATAGCTGCGGGTTAGCTGTGGGCTGGTGAGAGCATCCCCCCGTAATAGTTGCGCCTTGAGGTGGCGGGAGGACATCTCCAGTACCGCCTGCAGCTGTGCATACTTGGCATCTCCGAGTCCCTTGGCGCTGCAGAACGGTTTATGTTCCGCTTCCAATAGAGGGCGCAAGCCACCAAAGTGGTCCAGCAGCTCTCGTGCAAGATCGACCGCTGATTTCCCCTTTACCCCAGTACGCAGAAAGATTGCCAGCAGTTCTGCATCGGAAAGGCTTGCTGCACCACGCTCCAGCAGCTTCTCTCTGGGCCGTTCGCCCTCGGGCCAGTCGGTAATTGCCATACACTCCTCCTCAATCCTTTCCAGATCATAAAGCATTCGAAAAAGAGTTTGGGTTACATAATGTTACTGGCGCTGGTGCGGTATACTTACGTATCATGAAATGGAAAGGAGTGTTACAGAATCGCAACATCCTGCTTGGGGTAACCGGGGGGGTTGCTGCCTATAAAAGTGCTGAATTGGTACGCTTGTTGACCAAGGCTGGGGCCACCGTACGAGTGGTGATGACCAAGTCTGCACAGCAGTTTGTCGGTGCATTGACCTTTCAGGCGCTCTCCGGCAACCCGGTCCATACCGATCTGCTCGATCCCGAGGCCGAGGCGGGGATGGGCCATATAGAACTGGCGCGCTGGGCCGATCTGCTGCTGGTGGCCCCGGCAACGGCTGACTTCATTGCCCGCCATGCGGCGGGACGGGCTGATGATCTGCTGATGGCGATCTGTCGTGCTACCAGTGCCCCGCAGTGGATTGCCCCGGCGATGAATCAGCAGATGTGGCAGGATCCCGCAACACAAAAGAATATCGAACAGCTTGCTGAGCAAGGCATCCAGCGAATCGGGCCTGATGAGGGCTCGCAGGCGTGTGGGGAGGTGGGGCCAGGACGAATGGTGGAGCCCGCCAAGATTGTCTCCACCCTTGCGCAGCAGTTTGACTCCGGACTGCTGCAGGGAGAGCGGGTGTTGATCACCGCTGGCCCCACCCGTGAACCGCTCGACCCGGTCCGCTTCATCACCAATCGCAGCTCCGGGAAGATGGGTTTTGCCATCGCCCGTGCTGCGGTCGAGGCGGGGGCTGCGGTAACGCTGGTGGCAGGGCCGGTGGCGCTTTCAACCCCTGAACATGTGCAGCGCATCGATGTCGAGCGGGCGGAGGAGATGGCGGATGCGGTGGCCTCTGAAGTTGAGAAAGCAACGCTGTTTATTGCTACCGCTGCCGTTGCCGACTACCGTCCTGCGGAAGAGGCTGAACAGAAAATGAAAAAGGGCAAAAAGGATACCTTGCAGCTTACGCTGGTAAAGAATCGAGATATTCTGGCCGAGGTGGCGGCGCGTTTGGAGCCCCCCTTTACCGTCGGCTTTGCCGCCGAGACGGAGAATATGGATCAATATGCAGCGCAGAAGCGGCAGCGCAAGCAGATCGATATGATTGCGGCCAATAAGGTGGGGGTTCCCGGTAGCGGTTTTGATGCCGATGAGAATGCGTTGACCCTGTTCTGGGAGGGGGGGAAGAGGTCATTGCCCCGCACCACCAAGCAGCAGTTGGCTAGAGAGTTAATCGCAGAAATTGCAGAGAGGATGCATGAACGGCACCTCTAAAAATGCACTTTTTCAGCGATTGCTGCGTCAGCTCCGTACTCGAATCCTCATGTACTCGTATGTACACTGCGGTAGGCGCAAGTGCCCGCGAGACGAAGCTCCGTGCGGTGCTTTCTTGCACTCACAGAAAAATTACTATTTTTAGAGGTACCTATGAAAAAGGTTGAACTGAAAATTCTGGATCAGCGGATCGGCAGTGAGTATCCGCTACCCCACTACGCGACGGAAGGTTCCGCAGGGATGGATTTGCGTGCCTGTATCGATGGGCCGCTGGAGCTGAAGCCGGGGCAGACTGAGCTGATCCCCACCGGAATCGCCATACATATGCAGGATGCGAAGATGGCCGCTACCCTGCTGCCTCGTTCCGGGCTGGGCCACAAACATGGGGTGGTGCTGGGTAACCTGGTGGGGCTGATCGATTCCGACTATCAGGGACAGGTCTTTGTCTCCTGCTGGAATCGTGGGGATACCACGTTTATCGTTGAGCCGGGCGAGCGCATTGCGCAGATGGTCTTTGTGCCGGTGATTCAGGCGGAGTTCGAGGTGGTTGATGAGTTCGATGCCTCCGAGCGCGGTGCTGGTGGCTTTGGCCATACTGGAAGAGAGTAGATAAAAGATGGATATGGATCGTTCAATTTTTCGTGCCTACGATATTCGTGGCATCGTCGACCAGTCACTGACTGAAGAAGTGGTGGAGCAGATTGGTCGTGCTGTCGGTAGTGAGAGCCAGGCGCGTGGGGTCAAGACCATTGTGGTGGGGCGTGATGGGCGCCTCTCTGGTCCCAGACTGCAGCAGGCGCTGATGGAGGGTCTGAAGGCCTCCGGTATGGAGGTGATGGATATCGGCCAGGCCCCAACCCCGGTGATCTACTTTGCAGCGGTACATCTGGATGCCGGTTCCTGTGTCGCGGTGACTGGAAGCCATAACCCACCCAACTACAATGGGCTGAAGATTGTGGCTGCAGGGGAGACGCTGTCGGCCGATGCGATTCAGGATCTCTGTCGCCGTATTGATGAGCAGGATCTGGTGACGGGAGAGGGTTCCATCCGCAGTGTCGAGGTGCTGGAGGATTACCAGCAGCGTATCGCCAGTGATATTGCGCTGAAGCGCCCACTGAAGCTGATTGTCGATTGCGGCAATGGTGTTGCAGGGAAAACCGCACCGGCGCTGTTGCGCGCGCTGGGTTGTGAGGTGGCTGAACTCTACTGCGAGGTGGATGGCAACTTCCCCAACCACCATCCAGACCCGAGCAAGCCGGAGAATGTGGCGGAGCTGCGTGAGCGGGTGGTGGCCGATGGAGCCGACCTCGGTCTCGCCTTTGACGGGGATGGGGATCGCCTTGGGGTGATCGACTCTGTTGGTAACCTGATCTTTGCCGATCGCCAGATGATGCTCTACGCCAAGGATATTCTGGCGCGCAATCCGGGAGGCGAGGTGATCTATGATGTGAAGTGTTCGCGCAATCTGCCGGAGATTATCCGTCAGGCTGGTGGCAAGCCGACGATGTGGAAGACCGGCCACTCCTTCATCAAGAAGAAACTGAAGGAGACCCCTGACTCCCTGCTGGCCGGGGAGATGAGTGGTCATATCTTCTTCAAGGAGCGTTGGTATGGCTTTGATGATGCCCTCTATACCGCAGCGCGTCTGCTGGAGATTGTTGCAAGTGATGGTCGTCCCACGGTGGAGATCTTTGGTGAGCTGCCCGATACCATCAATACCCCTGAGTTAAATGTGGAATTTGCCGAGGGAGCGCACTACACTTTCATGGAGAAGTTGAAGCAGCAGGCACAGTTTGGGGGGGCTGAGGTGACGCTGATCGATGGCGTGCGTGCTGATTACCCCCATGGCTGGGGGCTGGTGCGTCCATCCAATACCACGCCGGTATTGGTGCTTCGCTTTGAGGCAGAGAGCCAGGAGGCGCTGGAGCAGGTAGAGGAGGCCTTTCGCACCGAGCTGTTGGCGGTGAAGAGAGACCTCACACTTCCGTTCTAGTGTTTCTGTAGTAACTATTCACCGGTATCTGTAACTGATTCAGATTGTCCCTGAAATTTGTCAGTTCAAGGCAAAAAATGTGAGTTTACAAGTGTAAATGATCATTTTTGAACGCAGAAATGGCGGATTTCAGGGGTAAGCTGAACAGTTACTTTCTGTGAACCTATTTTCAAGGAAGAGTGGTGATGTTGAAAGAGCGAGAGTTGGAGAGTGCCGCCCAGGCACAGAGGGATTTTCTGGTATCGATCAGTCGAGAATTGCGCACCCCGCTCTCATCGGTGGTTGGTAACAGTGAGCTGCTGGAGCATACTGCGCTGGATGGAGAGCAGCAGGAGTTGCTGAAGGGGATCCATGCAGCGGGGCGCAGTCTGCTCTATCTGTTGAATGACATTCTCGACTTCTCCCAGATTCAGGAGGGGCACATCGATGTCGATCAACAGGTCTTTGAGCTCAATCGATTGCTGGAGGAGACCGAGCAGGCCTTCTCCGAGCAGGCCCATAGCAAGGGGCTGGAGCTGGTGGTTGAGCGGGAGAGGGAGGTCCCCTCTCTGCTGGAGGGCGACAACAAGCAGATCGGCCATATCCTCACCAACCTGTTGAGCAATGCGATCAAGTTCAGCCAACAGGGAAAGATTACCCTCGCGGTCTCCGTGGTGGAGGAGCGTGATGGGCACAAGCTTCGCTTCCGGGTGGAGGATCAGGGGATCGGGATCGCCCGGGAAGAGCAGGAGAGCCTGTTCAAGCCGTTTGCACTATTCGATGACGATGATCTCTCTCGCAGTGGAGGTGCGGGCGTGGGCCTCTACATCTCCCTCTGTCTGGCGGAGAAGATGAAGGGTGAGATCCGGGTCGATAGTGAAGAGGGCAGAGGTTCCCGTTTTGATCTGGTGCTGCCACTGAGCGAGGCGGTGAAGCAACAGGTGGAGGCGCGTAGCAAGCTGCTCGATGAACCGGATGAGAAACCGGCCTCCGACAAGTTCGGGGGGCGTGTGCTGCTGGCCGAGGACACCCCGGAGCTGCAGCTGCTGATCAAGCGTATTCTGCAGCAGTTTGGTCTGGAGGTGAGTGTTGCCGGGAATGGGCGAGAGGCGCTGGAGCAGTGGCAGCAGGGAGCCTTTGATCTGGTGCTGATGGATATTCAGATGCCGGAGATGGATGGTCTGCAGGCGACCCGCAAACTGCGTGAGTTGGGCTGCAAGGCTCCGATTGTGGCGCTCTCGGCCAATGTAATGCAGAAGCACCGTGAACAGTTTGCCGAGTCCGGTGGTGATGACTTCCTCGCCAAGCCGATCAATCGTACCGAGCTGAAGACGATGCTGAACGTCTATCTGAAGGCGGCAGAGTGACCTCGGTGGTGGTTCAGTAGATAATAGGCCCTTCATTAAATTTTTGATAAAACAGTTATGGCATTAGATCAGGAAACCAGTCGCGACTTTGCCCGGGTTCTCTCCGAGGCACTTCCCTATATTCAGCGCTTCCGTGGCAAGACCGTGGTCATCAAGTATGGTGGCAATGCGATGACCGAGGAGGAGCTGAAGCGCGGCTTTGCCCGGGATGTGGTGCTGCTGAAGCTGGTCGGCATCAATCCGGTGGTGGTCCATGGCGGTGGCCCCCAGATCGGCAAGCTGCTGGAGCAGATCGGCAAGCAGAGCGAGTTTATCGAGGGGATGCGGGTCACCGACCGCGAGACCATGGATGTGGTGGAGATGGTGCTTGGTGGTCTGGTCAACAAGGAGATTGTCAACCTGATCCATAGCCATGGTGGTAATGCGGTGGGGCTGACCGGCAAGGATGGCAGCTTGATTCGTGCCAGAAAGCTGGAGATGACCCGTAATCGCCCCGAGTTGCAGGCACCGGAGATTATCGATCTGGGCCATGTGGGGGAGGTGGCGGAGATCAATACGGCGGTGGTGGAGATGCTGGATCAGGGTGAATTCATCCCGGTGATTGCGCCGATCGGTGTCGGTGAGGATGGCGCCTCCTACAATATCAATGCCGATCTGGTGGCCGGAAAGGTGGCTGAGGCGTTGGGGGCCGAGAAGCTGATTCTGTTGACCAATACCCCTGGACTGCTTGATCAGGAGGGTAATCTGATGACCGGACTGGACAGTGAGAAAGTGGATCAACTGATTGCCGATGGCACCATTCACGGTGGCATGCTGCCGAAGATCCAGACCGCGCTGGAGGCGGTGCAGGGTGGGGTCCACAGCTCCCACATTATCGATGGGCGGGTCAAGCATGCGGTGATGTTGGAGATCTTCTCCGATCAGGGAATTGGAACCTTGATACAGTAGCGCCAGGTACCGCCTGATCATGGATCAGGTTCTTCTCTTTGTAATCTCCTTTATTGCCAACCTCTTCTCCGCCTTTGCCGGGGGAGGGGCCGGGCTGATCCAACTGCCGGCGCTGATCTTTCTCGGGCTCCCCTTCTCGATTGCGTTGGCGACACATAAGGTGGCGAGTGTTGCGCTGGGGGTTGGAGCCACCCTGCGCCATCTGCGTGAGGATGCGCTGGAGCGTCGCTTTGCGCTCTTTATCCTGACAACCGGGGTGCCGGGGGTGGTGCTGGGGGCGAGCCTGATTCTCTCTGTACCGGATCGTACGGCAGAGATTGCGCTGGGCCTGCTGACCATTGGGCTGGGGCTCTACTCCATCTTCAAGCCGGAGTTGGGGATGGTGGTTGAGGAACGTAATCGCCAAGGGGTAGGGCTGGTGCTGGGAGGGGGCGGACTGTTTCTGATCGGTATCCTCAACGGCTCTCTCACCTCGGGCACGGGCCTCTTTGTGACCTTGTGGCTGGTGCGCTGGTTTGGCCTCGACTACAAACGCGCGGTCGCCTATACGCTGATTCTGGTGGGGATGTTCTGGAACGGATCGGGGGCGCTGACGCTGGGGCTGTTGGGAACCATCGAGTGGGTGTGGTTGCCGGTTTTGTTGGCGGGTTCGCTATTGGGTGGGTATGCAGGGGCGCATCTGGCGATCCTCAAGGGAAACCGCTGGATCAAGCGCGTTTATGAAGTGGTAACCATTCTGGTGGGTATGAAGCTGATTTTCTGAGGCAATAACAGGTTGTTGAAATTCGCTCATGCGAGTACGAGACAAGGCATTTTGGCGTGAAAAAGCGGAGTTTACACAGGGTAAATGAGCATTTTGAACGGCAAAATAACGCCGTATCGTGCCGCATGAGTAGAATTTCAACAGCCTGATAAAAAAGGGCATGGGGGTGATCCATGCCCTTTTGCTGTCCAGACAGCTGCCGGATTAACGATTAGCCATCAGGTCGTGAATGATTGGTGCAAGAATGATCTCCATTGCAAAGCCCATCTTGCCGCCAGGTACCACAATGGTGTTACGGCGAGACATGAAGGAGCCGTTCAGCATGCCCAGCAGGTACTGGAAGTCGATATTGTACTTCTTGGGGTGCTTGAAGCGGATCACGATGAAGCTCTCGTCCGGCAGTGGGATATCCCGCGCGATGAACGGGTTGGAGGTGTCCACGGTAGAGACGCGCTGGAAGTTGATGTCGGTCTGCGAGAACTGTGGAGTGATGTAGTTGATGTAGTCCGGCATGCGACGCATGATGGTGTCTACGATCACCTCTTCGCTGTAGCCACGCTCGGCATTGTCGCGATGGATCTTCTGAATCCACTCCAGGTTGACGATGGGGACGACGCCAACACCAAGGTCAACCTGACCGGCCACGTCATCATTGTCAGTTTTCACCAGGCCATGCAACCCCTCATAAAAGAGCAGATCAGTCCCTTCGCCTACCTTCTCCCATGGAGTGAACTGTCCTGGGGTCAGACTGGAGCCGAGGCGCTTATTGTGCTCGGCAGCCTCTTCATCGCTGTGCAGGTAGTAACGGCGGTCACACTGTCCGGTCTCGCCATACTCCTTGAAATTCTTCTCCAGCAGGTCAAAGTGGTTGGCATCCGGGCCAAAGTGGCTGAATGAGTGGTTGCCAGCAGCCTCTTCCTTGGCAACCTGTTCTTTCATTGCGGCGCGGTCGTAGCGGTGGTAGCTGTCTCCCTCAACCACCAGTGCGCTCAACTTCTCTCGCAGGAAGATGTGCTCAAAGGCACGCTTTACGGTGGTGGTACCTGCACCGGAAGAGCCGGTGATTGCAACAACGGGATGTTTTGCTGACATAGTGTTTACTCCTGGGTCTTATGCGGGGAGTGCGTTGAGGAGCCCTCCCTGCGTACAAAATAATCGAGCCATTCTACCGATTGGGAGCAGATTCGTCGAGTTGGCGGGCCAGCAGGGTGACGGGGTGGAGGGTTTCAACGGGATTGCCGGTTTTCAGCAGCCCTTCAGCAAGGTGGAGTGCACATCCGTAGTTTGTAGTCAGCAGCAGGGATGCCCGGCTCTGTTGTAGTGCTTCGAGTTTGGGGTGGCGCAGTGCAGCGGCGGTCTCCGGTTCCTGCAACTGGTGGCTGCCGGCAGCGCCGCAGCAGCGCTGGTCCGGCCCCAGTGGAGTGATGGTAAGTGAGGGGAGTTGCTGCAGCAATTTCTCCACGGCACTGCTGCCGTTGAGTACATTGTTGAGTGAGCAGGGGTGGTGCAGGGCTGTGTGATGCTTCAGTGGCTTGAACATAAGCTGCTTCAGTGTGGGGCTCTGGGTGATGAAGTTGCAGATTTCGATGCAGGGAGTATCCAATTGCCCCTGTTCGATCAGCTGCACACCACAGCCGCTGGAGGAGAAGAGAATGGCATCGACTGCGGTAGTGCCAAAGGCATTTTGGTTGGCGGCGGCATGTTGGATGGCTTGATCCGGGTTGCCGTGGTGTTGTGCCAGCGCTCCGCAGCACTGCTGCTCTCTGGGGATGAATACCTCGTAGCCTAGTTGGGTCAATAATTTGATCGCTGCATGGTGGGTTTCGATATCAAAGGGGCGGGTGATGCAACCAAGAAAGAGTCCAACACGACCAATCGGCTCTCTTTTCGCGGGGTAGTATGGTTCCAGTTGGGCAGTGGACCGGGTGAGTGGCTGGGTGGCGGCCTCTCCAATGGCAGGGAGTGGGAGTTTCAGGCGTTTCCACTGCCTGGCGGTGGTGGCAATACCTTGAACCACTCCGGGATGGCGGGATAGCCACTCCAGCAGCCTTGCAGCTCCAGTGGGGTGTGGGAGCAGATCACGGGCATGGTCGATGATGGTGCTGTAGGGGACCTCGGAGGGGCACGCCTTTTCGCAGGCACGGCAGAGCAGACAGTGGTTGATATGGGCAATGAGTGTGGGGGAGGGCTTCAGTTCGCCACGAAACAGGGCGGCACTCAACATGACTCGCCCACGCGGAGACTCCCCCTCTTCACGGTGGAGCTGATAGGTGGGGCAGTGGCTGCTGCAGAGTGCGCAGAGTACGCAGCGGTCTGCAGCCTGGATCAGTTGATGGCGATTCACCGCGCTATTGTATACTCGAGCGATTATCAGACCGAGAGGAAATTGATCCCATGAGTTACTACAAACGCCATCTCTTTTTCTGTACCCACCAGGCGGAGGAGGGGAAGCCCTGCTGTAACCAGCATGGGGCGAGAAGTCTGCACAAGTATGCCAAACAGCGGGTGAAGGAGATGGGGCTGCATCAGCCGGGGGATTATCGGGTCAACAAGGCGAGTTGCATGGGGCGCTGTGATCAGGGACCGGTGGTTGTGGTCTACCCCGATGAGACCTGGTACACCTATGTGGACCGGGAGGATGTGGATGAGATCATTGATCGCCATCTGCTGAAGGGGGAGGTGGTTGAGCGGCTGCGATTGAAGGATGAGTAGCTGTGAAGCGGTGCGTGGCACCATTCCTGGTCCGGTAGGAGCGCTGGAGGTGTGGATGGAGTGCCCTCGGGAGGTGCCGAAAGGGGTGTTGTTGATTGCACACCCCCATCCGCTGCATGGGGGGACCATGAGCAACAAGGTGGTCCATACGTTGGCGCGAGCAGCGTTGCATCAGGGGATGGTGGCGGTACGTTTCAATTTTCGGGGTGTGGGGAAGAGTGAGGGTATACACGACGAGGGGATGGGTGAGCAGCAGGATCTGCTGGCAGTGGCCGAGTGGGTTGTGATGGAATTCCCCGATCTGCCACTGCAACTGGCAGGCTTCTCGTTTGGGGCGAGAATTGCTCTATTGACCGTTGAGCAGGCTGGTGTGGAACAGCTGCTGTTGGTGGCGCCCCCTTTTCGTCTCTATTCCGATATGTGGCCGGTGGATCGGGTTGAGGTGCCGTGGGCGGTATTGATGGGAGATGCGGATGAGGTGGTCTCCTTTGATGAGGTGAAGCAGTGGGTGGAGAAGCAGCAGAAACTACCCAGATTTGAGGTTTTTTCGGGAGCCAGCCATTTCTTTCATGGAAGGCTCTCGGAATTACGTAGTGTGATAGAACAGATTCTGTAATTTTCCCTTGCAGCTGAAAAAGCGATTCTGTAGAATCTGCGCTCTTTTCCGAGGGGCCCATTGGGACAGTGGTGTCGCCTCCGTTTGTAATGAATAGATTTCTGGAGCAGTATTGATGAAAACCTTCAGCGCCAAGCCTCATGAGGTGAAACGTGACTGGTACGTTGTAGATGCCGATGGCAAGACCTTGGGTCGTCTCGCGTCTGAGATCGCACACCGTCTGCGTGGCAAGCATAAGGCCGAGTACACCCCTCATGTAGATACCGGGGACTATATCGTGGTCATCAATGCTGAGAAGATTGCGGTAACCGGCAACAAGCGTCAGGACAAGATGTATCACCGCCACACCGGTTATATCGGTAACCTCAAGTCTACCAATTTTGACAAGCTCAACCAGAAGGCGCCTGAGCGCATCATCCAGTTGGCCGTCAAGGGCATGCTGCCACGTAACCCGCTGGGTCGCGCAATGATCGGCAAGCTGAAGGTCTATGCCGGTGCAGAGCACCCTCACACTGCGCAGCAGCCACAGCCACTTGAGATTGCATAAGAGAACGGATTAAAGATCATGGCAATGACAGAACAGTATTACGGAACCGGACGTCGCAAGACCTCAACTGCACGCGTTTACCTGCGTCCCGGTACAGGCAACATCACCATCAATGGCAAGAGCCTGGATGACTTCTTTGGTCGCCCAACCTCTCGCATGGTGGTTAACCAGGCGCTGGCAGCGGTGGATATGAGCGACAAGTTCGATATCACTGTGAATGTGGCGGGCGGTGGCATTACCGGTCAGTCTGGTGCAATTCGTCACGGTATTACCCGTGCACTGATGCAGTACGATGAGAGTCTGCGTCCAACCCTGCGTGAGGCTGGATTCGTTACTCGTGACTCTCGTAAGGTCGAGCGTAAGAAGGTCGGTCTGCATAAGGCGCGTAAGGCGACTCAGTACTCCAAGCGTTAATCGGAGCGCTGTTGCGCTACACAGTTTGTTCGGGTGTCGTCTAACGGCAGGACAAAGGACTCTGACTCCTTTAATCGTGGTTCGAATCCATGCACCCGAGCCATCCAAAACCCTTACCAGTGGAGATATTGGTAAGGGTTTTTTCTTATGTGTGGTGGAAGGTTGGAACGGCGGAGCATAGCGAAGCTGGTAATCCATGCACCCGAGCCAAAAACAAAGGGCTACACTGTAGATTGTGTAGCCCTTTTGTTTTTTCCGTAAGTTTTACTTAAAACTGTGTTTTGCTATTGATAGTTGTTGGGTTCTGTTTATGTTTGAATGGTGATTTAAAGCAAGAATTGACGATGGGCATTGGAACTTGATGCAGGGGAGTGTGGTTTGGCAGATTCGTTAAAAGAAGAGAATTATCTCAGGCAAGAGCTGGATGAGCTGATCAGGAGTGAGTCATCGATCATCGATTTCTTGCAGGAAGCTGCGCTTGACGGTATCTGGTTCTGGGATCTGGAACATCCTCAGAATGAATATATGAGCCCACGCTTTTGGCAGTTATTCGGTTATGACCCATCCGAGAAAAAGCACTTGGCCTCCGAGTGGCAGGATATGATCCACCCGGATGATCTCCAGACCGCTCTCAAAAATCTTGAGAAGCACCGTGAAGACCCATCTTACCCCTATGATCAGGTGGTTCATTATACACATAAGGATGGTTCAACCGTCTGGGTTAAATGCCGTGGTATGGCCATTCGTAATAACAAAGGTGTACCGATACGCATGCTGGGGGCGCATACCGATGTTACTCAGACTCATCTAAACCTGGAGAACTATAAGGCAGTGGTTGAGGAGCTGAAGGTAGCGCGTGAGCAGGCAGAACAGGCAAATGCAGCTACAAATGAGCTCCTTCAGCTGCTGGAAGAGAGGAATCGCTTTATTGAGGCGATCAATGAAACGATTGGTGATGGAATATGGAATTGGGATATTCAAAACAATCTGGTGACTCATAGTCAACAGTGGCTTGACCATATGGGGCTGGGTGATGAATATCTTTCACATCCTGTTGAGCTCTTTACAGAGCTGCTTCACCCTGAGGACCAGGATCTGGTGATGCAGCGTATTGAGGCCTGCCTCTCCAGTGAGACTGAATTCTACTCTAGTGAACATCGAATGATCCGCAGTGATGGACGGGTTATTTGGGTATTGGATCGGGGCAAGGTGATTGAACGTGACAAGAAAGGGAACCCTTTGCGAATGGTGGGTGGTTTTAGTGATATCTCGGACCGGAAAGGGATTGAATTTGCCCGGCAGGAAGCAGCAAAAGCAAAAGATGAGTTCCTTGCCTCTATGAGTCATGAGCTTCGTACTCCTTTGACATCAATTATTGGTAACAGTGAATATCTGCTGGAAGAGTGGCGTTATGACAAGCGCCATGCGCATCCGGGGGGGGCCGTTGACATTCTGCGATCAATACAGAGTGCAGGGAAATCACAGCTGGCACTGGTCAATGACATCCTTGATATGTCAAAAATTGAATCCGGCAAGTTCACCATAGATGAGGCCCCTTTTGATCTTTCCTCCTTGCTTCAGGATTTGGATCACATGTTTGGAGTTCGTGCAAAGGATGCGGGGCTTGAATTCAGGATTGATCAACAGAATGTAGAAGAGTTTCTATTGATCGGGGATGTTCATCGAACTGGACAAGTGCTGACCAATCTGATTGCTAATGCGCTCAAATTCACAGAAAAAGGGGGTGTTTCGCTGACAACCCATACAGAGGGGGAGCATATTGTTTTTACAGTGGCAGATACAGGGATCGGGATGTCCCCCAAGGTTATGAACAAGCTCTTCAGTCGCTTTGAGCAGGCGGATGGATCGATCTCAAGGCGTTTTGGTGGCAGTGGATTGGGGCTCTATATTTCGCTGAATCTGGCAGAGATGATGGGTGGAACGATTGATGCCTCAAGTCGAGAGGGGGAGGGTTCAGTCTTTCAATTGCTTCTCCCATACAGGAGAAGTGGTATTCGTGGAAAGGGTAATGAGGAGCAAAATAGAACAGATTCAGTGTTGAATAAGAAGTTAAGAGGCCATGTTCTGGTTGCAGAGGATACGCTGGAACTACAGATGTTGGAGAGACGTATTTTAGAAAAAATGGGGTTACAGGTAACCACTGCCAATAATGGAAAAGAGGTGGTTGATCTGGCATCAAACG
>CAYFOU010000017.1:0-24375 GCA_964344805.1 uncultured Piscirickettsiaceae bacterium
TCTGCCAGAGCATTAAGGATAAGGAGAATAATCGATGAAAAAGATGATGAAAAAAATCAGCGTACTGCTGTTGCTTCTCCCCTCCTTGGCGGTGGCTGGAGGAGGCAGTAGTGTCCCTCTGGACAAGGCTCCGATCGACCTCTCGGACATGGAGTCTCTGAAAAATGGTGCCAAGCTGTTCATGAACTACTGCCTGAGCTGCCACTCTGCCAAGTACATGCGTTACAAGAGAATGGCGGATGACCTCGGCATGAGTGATCAGGAGGTGCTGGACAATCTGGTCTTCACCGGTGCCAAGATCCATGACACCATGGAGATTGCGATGCCTGCCGATCAGGCGGCCAAGTGGTTTGGTACCACCCCTCCCGACCTCAGTGTAATCTCCCGTTCACGCGGTGATGACTGGCTCTATACCTATCTGCGTGGCTTCTATGTCGATGCCTCTCGCCCAATGGGTGTGAACAACGTAGTGTTCAAGGATGTCGGTATGCCTCATGTGATGCAGGAGTTGCAGGGCAGGCAGTATCTGCAGGAGGACGGTTCACTGAAGCTGGACGGTTCCGGGAGCATGTCGGTTGCCGAGTATGACAAGGCGGTGGGCGATCTGGTCAACTTCCTCGCCTATGTCGGCGAGCCTGCCAAGGCCTATCGTCTGACCCTGGGCTGGTATGTATTGGGTTTCCTGGCGATCCTGCTGGTACTCACCTACCGTCTGAAGAAGGAGTACTGGAAAGACATCCACTGATCTTTCCGGGACCACTTCACTTAACCCCGGCGCTCGATATGATCGAGTCCGGGGTTTTGTCACTTAATAGATAGAGAGCAAGAGCTAAGAAAAGTTATGATCATTGCAAACCGGCGTTCGGTGATGGTGCTGTTTTCTGCCCCTACCGACCATCTCAGTCATCGGGTTCGTATTGTTATGGCGGAGAAGGGGATTACCCATGAGGTGGAGAGTGTGGATCTGCAGAGTCCACCGGAGGAGTTTGTGGAGTTGAGCCCCTATAGTATTCTGCCCACCATTGCGGACCGTGACCTGACCCTGTTTGGTTCCCGGGTTATTATGGAATATCTGGATGAGCGTTTTCCCCATCCTCCATTGATGCCGGTTGATCCGGTGGCCCGCGCATCGGCGCGTCAGATGATCGACCGTATCGATCTCGACTGGTCAAAGCGTATCGATGAGATTGAGTGCAGTAACGAGAAAGAGGCCAATGCGGCACGCAAGAGGCTGGAAGAGAGCATTACCATGCTGGCTCCACTGTTTGCGCAACAGCCCTATTTCATGAGTGAAGAGTTCTCTCTGGTCGATTGCAGTCTGGCCCCTATCCTTTGGCGATTGAAGTCCCTGGGCGTTACCCTGCCGACCTCGGCCAAGGCGGTAACCGAGTATGCCGAGCGCATCTTTGATCGGGATGCCTTCCTCGATAGCCTGACCGAAGAGGAGCGTGAACTGGATGAGTGACCTGCCTCCCTCCGAGGTATCGATGAGCTCCAGCCGCCCCTACATGGTGCGGGCGATTCATCAATGGATCACCGATAATCAGCTGACCCCCTATATTGTGGTCGATGCAACACAACCTCTGGTAACGGTGCCACAGCAGCATGTCAGTGAAGGGAAGATTGTGCTGAACTGCAGCTATGATGCGGTTTCCGCGCTTTCGATCGAGAATGAGTGGATCAGTTTCAATGCCCGCTTTGGTGGTGTATCCGAAGAGATCTCCTTTCCCCCTCATGCAGTGCGGGCGATCTATGCCAGTGAGAATGGTCAGGGAATGGTGTTTCCGGAGGGGGAGCAGGAGGATCCACCTCCTGCAGAGGGGGCGGAGTCTGAGCGCAAGAAAGGACGCCCGGCACTGAAGATCGTTAAATAGCCCCCGCTTTAGTGCTTGGTGGCTGGCATCTCTTCTCGTACCCCTTTGTCGGGGTTGAGGATATTGTCCGGATCAAACAGCTTGCGAATTTCCTCCATCAGTCGGCGCTCTGTCCGGTTGATCTGCAGGGCGACAAAGGGCTGCTTTACCAGTCCAATCCCATGCTCTCCGGAGACTGCGCCGTTCAGCTCCAGTACCTTGCTGAAGAGTGCCTGCAAGCACGACTCTGCTCGAGCCATCTCTTCAGCATCATCCGGGTTGACCAATAGATTGGTGTGGAGATTGCCGTTGCCGGCATGGCCAAAGTTGGCGATCTGAATCCGGTACTTTTGTGCCAGCTTTCCAATTGATTCAATCAGTACTGGAATGGAGGAGACCGGTACCACGATATCCTCATTGATCTTCTTCGGAGCGATCTCGCGCAGCCGGGGGGAGAGCACCTTACGGGCGTTCCAGAGTTGAGCCTCCTCTTCCCGGTTGGCGGCCAGACGAAAGTCGATCAATCCGCTATTGGTTGCCGCCTGCTCAATTGCCGTTGCCGCCTCTTCGGTGGTTTGTGCGGAACCATCGGCCTCAATCATCAGCATGGCTCCAGCCTCGGTCGGGAAATCATCTCCCAGTCTGGAGCGAATCAGATCCAGGCTTGCCCGATCCATAAACTCCAGCGCGCAAGGGGTGGAGGGTTGCGCCATGATCGCTGCGACGGCACTCGCGGCCTGCTGCATATCGTGATAGAGCGCACGCATCATCCGTTTGTGGGGCTGTTTGGGCAGCAGTTTCAGTGTGGCTTCGGTAATGATGGCCAGCGTCCCCTCCGAGCCGGTCAATAGCTGGGTGAGATCGTAGCCTACGGCCCACTTGGTGGTCTCGGTACCGGTATGGATGATCTCTCCAGTGCCGGTGACTCCCTTCAATCCCAACAGGTTCTCGCGTACGGTGCCATACTTGACCGCACGTGGGCCGGAGGTGCCACAGGCGATGTTGCCACCTACAGTGCAGAAGGGGCTGCTGCTGGGGTCGGGAGGCCAGAAGAATCCGTGCTTGGCTGCCGCCTGTTGTACCTCCTGATTGGTCACTCCCGGCTCTACCACCATCAGACGGTTATCCGGCTCTATACGTAGAATGGTGTGCATCCGCTCTGTAGAGAGTACGACCCCATGTTCAATCGGTACGGCTGCACCTGAAGTGCCGCTGCCGCGTCCACGTGTGGTGATTGGTATGTGGTGGGTTCTGCAGAGCTGTACGATCTGTTGAATCTGTTCTGCGGTGGTGGGAAAGAGTACCGCCTCCGGCTTTACCGATAGTCGGCTGTTGTCATAGCTGTAGCTGAGCCGGTCCGCCTTATCGGTGCGTACCCCCTCTTCTCCCAGCAGGGCGCGGAGTGTGGTGAGCAGCGACTGCTCCATTCGTGAGCAAACTTGAGGCTAGGGAAGCTCTGAAAAAGTCTGTACGAAATAGGTCGTGCCTATAGTGCACGAGATCGAGGCGAAGATCGCAGCCAATAGTGAACTATTGGCAAGATTTTCAACGAAGATATTGGGTGCTATAGGTGCGAAATATTCGTTCATGACTTATTCAGGGTTTCCCTAGTTAGTCGAGATATTCGAAGAGCTTGACGATCTTCTGTACGCCGCTGATCCCCTGGGTAAGGCTCACAGCGAGATCAGCCTGCTTGCGGGTTACCAGTCCCATCAGGTAGGTGGCGCCATTTTCGGTGACTACCTTGACCTTGTGGGCAAAGTTCCCGCCTTGGGCCAGCATCTCTGTCTTGATGCGAGCGGTCAGCGTGGTGTCACTGGCACGGCTCAGCATTGAGCTCGGAGCGGCGATGCTCATCATGTTGTGGACCCGGCGTACCTTCGGGATTGACTTTACAATCTGACCGATGCGGTCCCGCATCTCCTTGGTGGGGGTCTCGCCGGTAATCAGAATGATGAAGTTGTAGCTGGTGATGTTGATATGGCTCTGCTCATTGAGCTGCTTATTCTGAAAGATGGCGTTCATCGCATTGAGCTCAATGATCTCATCATCCAGCTGAGTGCCGAAGGAGCGCTGGTCAACAACTGCTGCAGCGGTACCTCCGGCTGCCGAGGTTGCAGTGGTGGTGGCACAGCCGGTGAGCTGTATCAGGAGCGGGATCAGGGTGATCAGGAGCAGACGCTGTTGCATGATAATTTCCACATCAGAATAGATTCAATAATGCACGCTAGTATAGCCTAACTGTCTCCCGGCCAGAAAGCCTCCTGAATCCAGTCGAAGTGATATCTTCCCTCTGTTGCGGTGGCAGCAACCACATCAAAGCGTATCTCATGCTCCTGGTAGCGGGGATGGTTTTGGAGGTAGTGTCGTGCCGTGTTGGCAATGCGCTGCTGTTTGCTGCGGGTGACAGAATCGGCACCACTGCCGTAGTGCCGGTTGTTGCGCAGTCTCACTTCGACAAAGATCAACAGCTGTCGCTGTAGCAGAATCAGATCAATCTCTCCCCCCTTGAAGCGGTAGTTGCGATCAATCAGGGTCAGACCCTGCTGCTGCAGATGGTGGGCAGCCGCCTGTTCGGCATCGGCGCCGGATATAGAGCTGTGGTTCGCTTTCTGTTTCAATAGCAGCCTACTTCTATGCAGGGATGGGAAATGTCAGGAACACTCTATATCGTAGCAACCCCGATTGGCAATCTGGAAGATCTCTCTCCGCGTGCAGAGCGTACCTTGCGGGAGGTGGATCTGATTGTGGCTGAGGATACCCGTCACAGTGCCCCCCTGTTGCGCCACTTTGGTATTGAGACGCCGATGCAGTCCCTGCATGAGCATAATGAGGAGGCGCGAATAGCCTTGTTGTTGCAACGTCTGCAGGCAGGGGAATCGGTGGCGCAGATCAGTGATGCGGGTACCCCCCTGATCAACGATCCCGGCTATCTGCTGGCGCAGGCCGCGCGTGAGGCGGAGGTTCCTGTTACGGCAATACCGGGCCCCAGTGCCCCTGTGGTTGCGCTCTCACTCTCTGCTCTGCCGGTGAGCCGTTTCAGTTTTGAAGGCTTTCTGCCGACCAGGCAGGGGGGCAGAGTGAAGCTGCTGCAGTCGCTGGCTGCAGAGATGCGGACCATGATCTTCTTTGAGTCTCCGCGCCGCGTGATGGAGTCACTGCAGGCGATGTGTCAGGTGCTTGGGGAGACGCGCCGGGTTGCGGTGGCGCGAGAGCTGACCAAGCTGCATGAGTCGGTGCACACTGCGCCACTCTCTGAGCTGATTCCATGGATGGAAGAGGATGCCAATCGTCAGCGAGGTGAGTTTGTGCTGGTGGTAGAGGGGGCCGCAGAGCAGCAGGAAGATCTGGTTGAGGGGGAACGGGTGGTCAGGTTGCTGGCTGCAGAGCTGCCGCCGAGAAAGGCCGCAGCGCTGGCCGCAGAAATTACAGGACTGAAGAAGAACCAGCTCTATCGTTTGCTGATGGATTGAGCTATCCTTCGCGACGGAAGCTGGCCAGACAATCGCTGTACTGCAACTGCAGTATAGAGGAAAGTCCGGGCTCCATAGAGCAGAGCGCCAGATAACGTCTGGAAGGTGAAAGTCGGTTCCGATATAAGCCTATGGAAAGTGCAGCAGAAAGGATACCGCCTAAGTACGCCTGGCGTACCGGTAAGGGTGAAATGGTGCGGTAAGAGCGCACCGCGCAACAGGTAACTGTTTGTGGCAGGGTAAACCCCGCTCGGAGCAAGACCAAATAGGAGGGCAATGGAGTGGCTCGCTCTGTCCTCGGGTAGGTTGCTTGAGGTGCATGGTGACGTGCATCCCAGATGAATGGTTGTCCACGACAGAACCCGGCTTATCGGCCAGCTTCCACCTCTCTAATGCTGGGAAATTCTCCCAAAATCGATATTTTCTTTACTTGTTCTCCTTGTGTCAGCCTGTTTTTACAGTGCTGTCGCAAGAGTTTTCTGTAACTATTTGATAGATAAAAGTTCAAAACGGGGTTAGGTAGATTCTCTAAGAAAACTTATAAGGCTATGTTGTAGTTGGTTTTTTTGGGGGGCTCGGGTTGAACTTGGAAAAAAGTGGAGTATAGTGGGGAGTTCTGGGGAAAAGTGGGTTCTCCAAACCAATTAATTCGAGGGAGTAACATGAGCAGCAACATGTTTTTTGAAGAAGTCGTCGATGCGCATTCCGATACCGCCATCATTCGTGTGATTGGAGTAGGAGGGGCGGGGGGCAATGCGCTGGAACACATGGTTGCATCTGAAATTGAGGGGGTCGATTTCATCTGCGCCAATACCGATTCCCAGGCATTGGGTAAATCAACTGCAGAGACCGTGATCCAGATCGGTACCCAGACCACCCGTGGAAGAGGTGCCGGTGCCAAGCCAGAGGTGGGACGGGTCTCAGCACAGGAGGATCGTGAGCGTATTCGTGAGGCCATTGAGGGCACCGAAATGCTCTTCATTACTGCTGGTATGGGTGGTGGCACGGGGACTGGTGCGGCACCTGTAGTGGCCGAGATTGCCAAGGAGATGGGTATCCTGACCGTGGCGGTGGTCACCAAGCCTTTCCATATGGAGGGGAAGAAGAGAATGTCGGTTGCTGCGGACGGAATTGAGGAGCTGAGTCAGTATGTGGATTCCATCATTACCATCCCCAACCAGAAGCTGATGACCGTATTCGACAAGAATACCACCATGCTGGATGCCTTCCGTCAGGCGGATAGCGTGCTGCATGGTGCGGTGCAGGGGATTGCCGAGCTGATTACCCGTGAGGGAATGGTCAATGTTGACTTTGCCGATGTAAAGACCGTGATGTCCGAGATGGGCAAGGCGATGATGGGTACCGGTTATGCAACCGGTGAGGACCGTGCAGCCGAGGCGGTGGATCTGGCGCTGCACAGTCCGCTGCTGGATGATGTGGACCTGAGTGGTGCCAAAGGAGTGCTGGTCAATATCACCTCCGGCTTTGATCTCAGCATGGGGCAGTATGATGAGGTGGGACAGGCGGTTCACCAGTACGCCTCTGAAGAGGCCACCATTGTGATCGGTACCGCGTTTGATCCGGAGATGAGTGATGAGATCCGGGTTACCGTGGTAGCGACCGGGCTCAATGACCTGCTGGATGAGAAGAGCAACCGTCCCAAGCCCTCACTGGAGGTGGTGCAACAGCCGATGCAGCGTACCGGTACCGATGACTACATGATCTCCAACCATGTGCCATCCAATGCTGATCTGGATCGTCCAACCTTCCAGCGCCATCAGCAGGAGGGGGCTTCCCCAATGATAGGGGGTGGGTTTGCTGCACCGGCACAACCAGCGGCTGCGCCGGCAGCCAGCAGTGGTCTGGATGAAGAGTATCTTGATATCCCTGCATTCCTCAGAACTCAGGCCAACTGATCTCCCGTAATGGGTCATGTTCCGGGGTAACAAGACAGTCAAGCTGGATGGCAAGGGCCGGGTCTCGATCCCGGCCCAGTATCGAGCGCGGCTGCTTGAATCCTCCGGTGGCAAGGTGGTGGTCTCCCCGGATCACCTCTCGGCCTGTCTCAATATCTACCCGCTCAATGAATGGGAGAATGTGGAGCAGCAGATTGGTCAGCTACCGGGGCGCCAGCAATCCACTTTGCGCCGCTATGTGATCGGTCGTGCACAGGAGTGTGAGATGGATGGCAATGGTCGTATTCTGTTGAATCAGGATCTGTGCCAGCATGCCAATCTCAGCAAAGAGGCGGTACTGGCGGGAGTAGGTTTCAAGATGGAGCTATGGGATGAGGCGGCCTGGAGCTCGGTCTCCCGGCCGGAAGAGCTGAGCGAAGAGGATCTGGATCAGCTACAGGATGTCTACTTCTGAGTTTGAACAGGGCAGCCACTTTTCAGTCATGCTGGAAGAGGCGGTGGATGGCCTCAATATACGTGCAGATGGATTCTATGTGGATGGTACCTTTGGGCGCGGTGGTCACAGTGCGGAAATCCTGAAGCGTCTCTCTCCGCAGGGGCATCTATTAATGCTGGATCGTGATCCTGCTGCGATTGCCGCAGCAGAGCAGCGTTATGCGGATGAGTCTCGGGTCACCATTGCCCATGCCCCCTTTTCACAACTTTCCACAGTATTGGAGAACATGGATGTTGAGCGCAAGCTGGATGGCCTGCTACTCGATCTGGGAGTCTCCTCTCCACAGCTGGATCAATCAGAGCGTGGCTTCAGCTTCATGCAGGATGGCCCGCTCGATATGCGCATGAACCCGGAGCAGGGAGAGAGTGCAGCCGAATGGTTGCAGCATGCGGATCAGCAGGAGATCGCCCGGGTATTGTGGGAGTATGGCGATGAGCGCCACTCCAGAAAGATTGCACGCGCCATTGTCCATGACCGGGAGGAGACCCCCTTCACCTCGACCCGACAGCTGGCCGAGCTGATTCAGCGTGTGATTCCCGGACATGGCAAAAAACATCCGGCGACCAAGAGCTTTCAGGCGATCCGTATCCATATCAATCGGGAGCTGGAGGAGCTGCAGCAGGTGCTGGAACAGGCGGTGGAACTGCTGGCGACAGGCGGACGTCTGGCGATCATCAGTTTTCACTCTCTGGAGGACCGCATGGTAAAGCGCTTCTTCAGAAAGTGTGAAAAGGGGATGGCCGAGGAGTTGCCGCCCGATATCCCGATGCGGGCAGTGGTCCATCAGGGGGTGATGAAGACGATAGGCAAGGCACAGTTTCCATCCACTCATGAGATTGAACAGAACCCCCGCTCCAGAAGTGCGGTGCTGAGAGTGGCCGAGAGGCTGCCCGCAGGGGGGGTGGTGTGAAGGCGTGGTATGAATCCTCGACCCCGCTGGTTCGAGGGGTGGTGATTACCACCCTGGGGCTGATGGTGGTGGGGAGTGCGGTGGCGGTGAGTTACCTCAAGCATCGAGAGGTACAGCTCTATGTGACGCTGGATGGGTTGAAAAAACAGTATGAGCAGATGCTCGAAGAACAGGGGCGGTTACGGCTGGAAGAGGCCTCCTGGGGACATCTGGCCAAGATTGAGGATCGTGCCACCGAAGAGCTGAAGATGGAGTACCCCAAACGTACCCGGCGGGTGGTGATGCACTGATGGTCAGACAGGAGGGCAGTGGAGATAGCAAGATACGCCGCAGGGTCATCTTTGGCCTGTTGGGGGGTGGACTGGCTGCGGTGGTGTGGCGGGCCGTGCAGCTCCATCTGTTCCCCGAGGCCTTCAGTGAGCAGTTGCTGCATCGAGCCGATAGTCAGCATATCGGCAAGATGTCGATTCCGGCGCGAAGGGGAGAGATTCTGGATCGCAACGGGGTAGTGCTGGCGATGAGTACGCCAATGGTTACGGTGGGTTGCAATCCTCAACTGTTTCCAGACTCCCCGAAGAAGCGAAGGGCGCTGGAGAAGCTGCTGGAGAAGCCCAAGGGGTGGTTGAAGAGGCGGCTGAAAAAGTATGCCAGCAAGCAATACATTCCACTGAAGCATCAGGTGGTGCCAGAGGTGAAGGAGAAGATTGCGGCGCTGCAGATCGAGGGGGTGGAGTTTCGCAAGGGGAGTCGCCGTTTCTATCCGGAGGTGGAGACCATGGCCTCGATTCTCGGTTTTACCAACGCCAAGGATGAGGGTCAGGAGGGGATTGAGTACGCCTTTGATGACCATCTGAGTGGATCACCGGAGCGGGTCAGTGTGGTGCGAGATGCCTCTGGCAAGGCGATTCGCACGCTGGGATTGGTAGAGCGGGGGGAAGCGGGACAGCCCCTTCGATTGAGCCTGGATCGCAGAATCCAGTTTCTTGCCTACAGTGCACTGGATCGGGCATTGAAGCAGCATGATGCCGCCTCCGGTACCGTGGTGGTGCTGGATTCGGATCGTGGAGAGGTTCTGGCGATGGTGAGCATGCCCTCGTTCAACCCCAATGACTGGAGCCAGCGCAAAGGGGAGGGGCTGCGCAACCGTGCGGTGACCGATGTGCTGGAACCGGGGTCAACGATGAAACCCTTTACCGTGGCGGCAGCATTGGAGAACGGAGTGGTCACCACGGAGACGGTGATTGATACCTCGCCCGGTACGTTGCGGATGAGAGGATTAACGGTGCGTGAGTTCCGGGGGAAGAACTATAAAGGGGTCGATATGGCCAAGTTGCTGCAGAAGTCGAGTAATGTCGGCTCGGCCAAGGTGGCGCTGATGATGAAGCCGGAAGACTTCTGGCGGGTGCTGGATCTTGTTGGGGTGGGTGAAGACAGTGGCAGCGGCTTTCCTGGTGAAGGGGTGGGAGTGTTGCGTGATCATGCGCGCTGGCGCAAGGTGGAGCAGGCGACAATGTCCTACGGCTATGGCTTGAGCATGACCCCGCTGCAGCTGGCACGGGCCTATCTGGCGCTGGCTGAAGATGGGGTGATCCGGCCATTGACCTTCCACTACCATCTGGGGGAGCCGGATGACTACGGTACCCGTCGTGCCTTCTCTGCAGAGACCGCACGGCAGGTAAGAAAGATGATGGAGAAGGTGACCCAGGAGGGGGGCACCGCACGCAAGGCACGGGTAAAAGGGTATCGGGTTGCCGGAAAGACCGGAACCGTAGACAAGCTGGTGGGGGGGAAGTACAAGGACAGTGAAGGCAAGCCGTTTGGTCATACCGCCCTGTTTGCCGGACTGGCCCCAATCAATGATCCGAAGATTGTGGCCGTAGTGGTGGTTGATGATCCCAAGGGCAAATACTACACCGGTGGTTCGGTGGCAGCGTGATGGGAGGGGCATTGCGGGTGATGGGGATTGCCCCGGAGGGGGATGGGAATGGCTGAAACGGATAGCTGGCCTCTGGGTGAATTGCTGGAGGGGATGGTTACCGTCCCTGAACGTTTGATGCAGATTCCAGTCTCCGGATTGGCGGTCGATAGCCGTCAGGTAAAGGCGGGAGATCTCTTCTTTGCCCTCTCTGGCTCGGTTGAGCATGGTGCATGTTATATCCGGCAGGCCCTGGAACGGGGTGCGGTTGCGGTGCTCTATGAGACTGGTGTTGAGCTGACAGAAAACCTGGGCATTGCCGTTGAGGGATTAAGGGGGCATCTGGGCAGGATTGCCAGTCGCTTTCATCACCACCCTTCTTCCCATCTCGATGTGGTGGCGGTTACCGGAACCGATGGCAAGAGCAGTGTGGTCTGGCTGATTGCCTCGGCGCTGGAGCGGTTACATGGAGGGGCGGCACTGCTGGGTACGGTAGAGAACCGGATGGTCTCCGGGGCAGCTCTATCACAGCCTGTGACCCATACCACCCCCCCACCGGTGCAGTTGCAGACACTGCTGGCAGAGGTGGTGGCTGCTGGCGGTCACAGTGTGGCAATGGAGGCCTCTTCTCACGGTATTGAACAGCAGCGTCTCTCTGGTATTGCACTGCGCTCTGCTGTGCTGACTCAGTTGGGGCGGGATCATCTCGATTATCACGGCTCAATGGCGGCGTATCGAGCGGCAAAGCAGGCGCTGTTTGATCATCCGGGGTTGGCGTCGATTGTGGTCAATCTGGATGATGAATTGGGCCAGCAGATTGCTCAACACTCATCGGTAGAGCAGGTGGTGGGTTATAGCCTGACAGAGCGGAGTGCCTCTCTCTATGGGGAGATCATCCGGCAGGACAGTGAGGGGATGCTGCTCTCTGTGCAAACTCAACGGCAGCAGGTCACCATCCACCCGGCACTGTTTGGACAGTTCAATGCCAGCAATCTGCTGGCCGTCATTGGACTGCTGCTGAGCTGGGGCTATCCACTGGAAAAGGTGGCGACTGTGGTGGAAACCCTCTCCCCTCCACAGGGGCGGATGGAGACATTCCGGGATCAGAGACAGCAGCGTGCCACCTTGATGGTTGATTATGCCCATACATCTGGTGCACTGGAGGCTGCACTGCGGGCAGTGCGTCAGCATCTGACGGAAGCACAAGGTGCGCTCTGGGTGGTGTTTGGGTGTGGTGGAGAGCGGGATCGCGGCAAGCGCCCAGAGATGGGGGCGGTAGCCGAGCGTCTTGCTGACCATATAGTGCTGACCAACGACAACCCCAGAGGAGAGGATCCTGCAGCGATCATTGCGGAGATTCGACAGGGTGCCGCAGATCCACAATCATTTACCGTGATTGAGGCACGCGAGGCGGCGATTGAGTATGCCTACCGCAAGGCCGCTGCAGGAGATGTGATTCTGGTTGCCGGCAAGGGGCATGAACAGTGGCAGCAGGTCGGTGAAGAGAGGATTCCCTATAGTGACCGGAAGGTGGCTGCGCGATTGGTATCGGAGGAGAGTGTATGAGTAAACGGGCACTCTCTACCTTCTCTCAGGTTGCCTCCATAGTGGGAGGGCGACTGGTGGGGCAGGATGGCTCCTTTGAAGGCGTTAGTACCGATAGCCGTGCGCTGCCAGCTGGAGCGCTGTTTGTGGCCCTGCAGGGAGAACATTTTGATGGCAACCGTTTTCTGCCAATGGCAGAGAAGCGTGGAGCCGTTGCGGCAATGGTCACTGCAGAACAGGATAGTGGTCTGCCACAGATTGTGGTTGAGAATACGCTGCAGGCGCTGGGAGCGCTGGCCGCAGCCTGGCGCAGGCAATTTGATATCCCTGTAGTGGCGATCACTGGAAGCAATGGCAAGACCACCGTCAAGGAGATGGTCGCCTCGATTCTGCGGCAGCAGGGGGTTGGTGCGGTAACGGCCGGTAACCTCAATAACGAGATCGGCGTCCCGTTGACGCTGCTGAAGATGACCCCCCAGGACCAGTGGGCAGTGGTGGAGATGGGGGCCAGCGCCGTAGGAGAGATCGACTATCTCAACCGGATGACTGCCCCTACCGCTGCACTGGCCAACAATGCTGGAGCTGCCCATATTGGCGGCTTTGGTTCCCGTGAGCATATTGTCGAGGCCAAGGGAGAGATCTACAGTGCACTGCCGGAGAATGGCGTTGCGGTGATCAATCAGGAGCTGCCACAACAGCAGCGCTGGAGTGAGCTGGCACAGGGGCACCCAACGGTCTATTTTGGTTATCAACCGGAAGCGGGCATGCTCAGTGGAGAGATCAATCTTGATCTCCCCTTTGTCCTGGAGTGGAGTGGAGAGCGGTTAGAGATCTCGTTACCTTTGCCGGGGCAGCACAACCGTATCAATGCGCTGGGTGCAGCTGCACTGGCACTGCAGGTCGGAGCCGATCTGCAGCAGATCAAGAAGGGGCTGGAGCAGCTCATCGGGGTGCCGGGACGGCTGCAATACAAGTCGGGCAGAAAGGGGTGTCGCATTATTGATGACACCTATAATGCCAGCCCGGAGTCAATGCAGAGCGCCTTTGCAGTGCTTGCTGCAGAGCCGGGTGAGCCGGTGCTGGTACTGGGGGATATGGGAGAGATGGGTGATGCTGCTGAACAGCTCCACCAGCAGGTGGGGGAGCAGGCCGCTGCAGCAGGTATTCCACAGCTCTATGCAGTGGGGGAGTATGCGGAGACCCTCTGTAGCGGGTTTGGTGGGGGGGGTGCGTTCGAGACAAAAGAGGCGCTGTTGGCTGCACTGGAGCCGACACTCAATTCAGATCAGGTGATATTGGTGAAGGGGTCACGATTTATGAAGATGGAGCAGATAGTGGAACGGCTACAACAACAGGAGGTGCAGACATCATGATGCTCTATTTGAGTGAATATCTGACGGTGCTGGATCCCGGCTTCTCGGTCTTCCAGTATCTGACCCTGCGTGCGATTCTGGGGGCGTTGACCGCGCTGGTGCTCTCCTTCCTGATCGGGCCGATGATGATTCGCAAGCTGACCCAGTACAAGGTGGGACAGGCGGTGCGGGATGATGGGCCAGAGACCCATCTGAAGAAGGCGGGTACGCCAACGATGGGGGGAGCGCTGATTCTGGTTGCGATCAGCTGTTCCACGCTGCTGTGGGGGGATCTTGGTAACCACTACCTCTGGTCGGTGCTGCTGGTGACGCTGGGGTTTGGGGTGATCGGTTGGATCGATGACTACAAGAAGGTGGTCTATCGTGATCCCAAAGGGCTCTCTGCACGCGCCAAGTTTGCCGGGCAGTCGCTGGTGGCTGCGGTAGCGGTTGGGTGGATCTACTTCATGGCCTCATCCCCGGCAGAGACCGAACTGATTGTCCCCTTCTTCAAGGATGTGGTGTTTGATCTGGGACTGCTCTATCTGCCGCTGGCCTGGTTTGTCATTGTAGGTTCCAGTAATGCGGTCAATCTTACCGATGGGCTGGATGGATTGGCGATCATGCCGACAGTACTGGTGGGTGGGGCGCTGGGTGTCTTTGCCTATCTCAGTGGTCACGTTGAATTTGCCCGCTATCTGTCGATCCCCTCACTGCCCGAGGCGGGTGAGCTGGTGGTCTTCTGTGGTGCACTGGTTGGGGCCGGGCTCGGTTTTCTCTGGTTCAATGCCTACCCGGCGATGGTCTTTATGGGTGATGTCGGGGCGCTGGCACTGGGGGCTGCACTCGGTATGGTGGCGGTACTGGTGCGTCAGGAACTGGTGCTGGTGATCATGGGGGGCATATTTGTGCTGGAGACCCTGTCGGTGATGATTCAGGTCGCCTCCTTCAAGCTGACCGGGAAGCGGGTCTTCCGCATGGCGCCGATTCACCACCACTTTGAGCTGAAGGGGTGGCCGGAGCCGCGGGTGATTGTCCGCTTCTGGATCATCACCTTCATTCTTGTGCTGGTGGGGTTGGCGACGCTGAAGATTCGATAGTACAGATGGGTGAATGGAGATAGGTAATGGCTGCTCAGTATCCACAGCACGCTCAAGCACATCCCTGTGTTGCTCTGCTGCAACCCTCCTGGTTGCAGAAGGCTGTGGATACTGAGCAGCCATTACTTTTGAGTCAGTTCATATGAATACAGGGCAGCCATACGATAATGATCTGCAGCGCACCACACTGGTGGTGGGGCTGGGGAAGAGTGGTGTGGCGACGCTCCGTTTTCTGGCGGCACATGGGGTAGCACTGCAGGCAGCCGATAGCCGCTTGCAGCCCCCGGGGCTGGAGGCGATTCAGACTGCGTTTCCCGAGCTTCCGATCTCTCTAGGACCACTGGATGAAAAACTGCTCTGTTCAGTAGAGCGTATTGTGCTTAGTCCCGGGATCTCCCTGTGGGATCCAGAGATCCAGCAGGCAGAGGATGCCGGGGTTGAGGTGGTGGGGGATGTGGAGCTGTTTGCCAGACTATGCCCTTCCCCCGTTATTGCAATTACCGGTTCCAACGGGAAGAGTACCGTGACCACACTGGTTGCAGAGATGGCGGCCGAGGCCGGTATTCGAGTGGCTGCGGGGGGCAATCTCGGTACTCCGGTACTGGAGCTGCTGCAGCAAGCGGCGGATCTCTATGTGGTTGAACTCTCCAGTTTTCAGCTGGAGACCACGGAATCTCTCCAGGCGGTGGCGGCAGTGGTGCTCAACGTTTCCCCGGACCATATGGATCGTTATCGGGATCTGCAGCACTATGCCGAGACTAAGGGGAAGATCTATCACCATGCTGTGCACCGGATTGTTCCTCTGGATGAGCACTGGGTGCAGGAGTGGGTTGAACAGCAGGGATATGGTGAGGGGGAGCAGATTTCCTATGGTGCAGTGGAGCCTGTTGATCAACAGAGCTATGGTCTCTGCCAGCATCAGGGCGGTACCTGGTTCTGCAAGGGAGATGAATATCTATTGCCGGTGGATGCCCTGCGTATTGCCGGGCGTCATAACCAGAGTAATGCACTGGCGGCCCTGGCGCTGGGAGAGGCGGCCGGTATCCCGCTGCAACCGATGTTGGAGACCCTGAAGCGATTCAGCGGTCTGCCGCACCGTACCGAGTGGGTGGCCGCAGCTGCGCTGGATCAATGACTCCAAGGGAACCAATGTGGGGGCAGCCGAGGCGGCGATTGAGGGGCTCTCCGATGGTGTGGGCAAGATTGTATGGATTGGTGGAGGGCAGGGGAAAGGGGCCGACTTCTCCCCATTGCGGGAGTTGGCGCAGCGCCATATGCGGGCAGCGGTGGTGATGGGAGAGGATCGGCAGCAGATTGCCGATGTCATTGCCGAAGCGGTTCCGGTGGTTGAGGTGGAAAGTATGGATGCAGCCGTTGATGTTGCTGCCGCTAAAGCAGAACCGGGAGATACCATCCTGCTCTCTCCCGCCTGTGCCAGTTTTGATCAGTTTTCCGGTTTTGAGGCGCGTGGAAATGCCTTCAAGGCTGCAGTTCAGCAGTGGCTGGAGTCATGCTCATGAAGTGGTCTGAGTTCAAACTCTTCTCCGAGTGGTTTGCATGGGACAAAGTGGTTGGCAAGGGCAAGCGCCCCAAGCCTGCTGGTCATGGCAGTATTACTCGCTCGGTCTATGACTCCTGGCTGTTCCCGGTCAGCATGCTGTTGCTGCTGTTCGGGCTGGTGATGGTGGGATCAGCCTCGATGCCGATTGCCGAGAAGCATTTTGGAGACCCCTTCTTCTATCTGTTTCGTCAGTTTGGTTTTGCTGTGGCCGGTTTTGCGGCTGGCTTTGTGGTGTTGCAGATCCCGCTCCAGGTTTGGGAGAAGATCTCTCCGGCGCTGTTGCTGATCAGCGCGGTTCTGCTGGTGTTGGTGTTGATTATTGGGGTCGAGGTCAATGGCGCCTCGCGCTGGCTGGCGCTGGGACCGATTCGTCTGCAGCCCTCCGAGTTTACCAAGCTGGCGGCATTCCTCTATCTGGCCGGTTATCTGGTGCGCCACCGTGACAAGGTGACCGGTGACTTTGCGGCGGTGCTGCGCCCGCTGCTGCTGCTGGCGGGGGTGAGTGCGTTGATTCTAATTGAACCTGATCTCGGGGCCGCCTTTGTGATGATGGCGGTGGTGATGGTGATGATGTGGCTGGGGGGAGTAAAGCCCTGGCAGTTCGGGGTGTTCATCTTCTTTGGAGTGATCTTTGTGGGGTTTGCGATCTGGCTGGAGCCGTTCCGTATGGCGCGTATCGCCTCCTTCTGGACCGGTGATCCATTCCTCAATGATCCACAAGGGAAGAACTACCAGATTGTTCAAGCGCTGATCGCCTATGGCCGTGGAAGCTGGGATGGACTCGGGCTCGGGGCGGGACTGCAGAAGCTCTTCTATCTGCCAGAGGCCCATACCGACTTCATTCTTGCGGTGATTGCCGAGGAGTTGGGGCTGTTGGGTACCCTGCTGGTGGCCGGACTGTTTGCCGTACTGGTGTGGAAGGCGTTCGAGATTGCGGTCTGTGCCAGTCAGAACGGACTAGCTTTCGCCAGCTATCTTGCCTACGGGATCGGTAGCTGGATCGGGATTCAGGTATTGATCAATATGGCGGTCAATATGCAGCTGCTACCGACCAAGGGGCTTACCCTGCCGTTGATCAGCTATGGCGGCAGTAGTCTGGTGGTCATGATGGTGGCGATTGCGATCCTGATGCGGATCGAGTTCGAGCTGGGGCCGCAGCCGAAGCGCAAGCGCAGGAAGAATCGCAAATGAGTGGTCCCGGAAAAATATTGATTATGGCTGCGGGGACCGGAGGCCATATCTACCCGGCACTGGCGGTGGCCAGTGCATGGCAGCAGCAGGGAGGGGAGGTGGTCTGGCTCGGTACCCCGAAGGGGATGGAGAGCCGACTGATCCCTGAACAGCAGATCCCGCTGGAGACCATTTCCATCTCTGGTCTGCGTGGCAAGGGGAGGGGGGCGCTGTTGTGGGCACCGTTTCGTCTGCTTCGAGCACTGTTGCAGGCCATTCAGGTGATCCATCGAACAAAGCCAGATGTGGTGCTGGGGATGGGTGGCTTTGTTGCTGGCCCTGGCGGTTTGGCAGCGTGGCTGCTGAGAAAGCCACTGGTGATTCATGAGCAGAATGCGATTGCCGGACTGACCAATCGTCTGCTCTCCCGGATCGCTTCCACGGTGCTGGAGGCCTTTCCCGGCACCTTCTCCGGCAAGGGCTTGGTGCAGACGGTGGGTAATCCAATCCGTAGTGAACTGGGCAAGGTGGCTGATCTACAGCCCCATCAACCGCTGCGGCTGCTGGTATTGGGGGGAAGTCTGGGGGCGCAGCGTATTAATCAACTGATGCCTGCCGTGTTCAAGGCGCTGGGGGAGAAAATCGCGCTGTGGCATCAGACTGGAGGGAATAATTTTCAGGAGGCGGAGGGGTACTACCGTCAGCAGCAGATATCGTTGGAACAAGATGCTGTCCGGGTGGTGCCCTATATTGATGATATGGAGGCCGCCTACCAGTGGGCCGATCTGGTACTCTGCCGAGCCGGGGCGATGACCGTGTCCGAGTTGGCGCTGGTCGGGCGCGGGGCGATTCTGATACCGTTTCCGTTTGCGGTGGATGACCATCAGACCGCCAATGGTCAGTTTCTGGTAGAGGTGGGTGCAGCACAGCTGGTGCAGCAACGGGAGCTGGATGAGGCGCGACTGGTTGAGCTGATCGGTGCGTTGGTGGCGTCACCACAGCAGGTGGAAGAGATGGGGCGACGGGCACGCGATCTGGGGCAGCCGGAGGCGACCCGAAACGTGGTTGAGATTTGTCAGGAGTGGAGCAGGCGATGATCCTAAAAACCTCAGTTGACCGCTATAAACAATTGCAAACCAATGAAGCTAAATAGAGAAAACGGTTTATTCATGCTGATTCAATGGGTGAGGTCCGCTACAGACCAGATTGCACATTCAGGCGTATGCATTACTGTGTTGCAACTCCTTGCAATAACTGGTTATTCCGCGTCGTTGCGCCTTGTCCTGCATACGCCTGAAAGCACACTCGGGCCTGTTCAACTGAGGAATTTAGGATGATCTTTGATCAGGGGAGTGAACTGGAGCCGATGCGTCGTATTCGGCAGATCCATATGGTGGGGATTGGCGGTTCCGGGATGAACGGGATTGCCAAGCTGTTGCTCAATCTCGGCTTCACCATCTCCGGCTCCGATCAGAGTGAGGGAGCTACCGTGGCCCAGTTGAGGGCACAGGGGGCGAAGATTGAGATTGGCCACCATGCCGACCATCTGGCTGGTGCCGATGTGGTGGTGATATCCAGCGCCATTCCCGACAGCAACCCGGAGGTGGTGGCTGCACGGGAGGCGGGGATTCCGGTGATCCCGCGTGCCGAGATGCTGGCGGAGCTGATGCGCTTTCGTTACGGCATTGCCGTTGCCGGTACCCACGGCAAGACCACTACCACCAGCCTGGTGGCGACCCTGCTGGAGACGGCGGGGCTCGATCCCACCTATGTCATTGGTGGGCGTATTCGTGGTCCACAGCAGCAGAGTGAAGAGAGTGGTGCACAACTGGGGCAGGGGCGCTATCTGGTGGCCGAGGCCGATGAGAGTGATGCCTCGTTCCTCCACCTGCAGCCGATGGTTGCAGTGGTGACCAACATCGATGAGGATCACATGTCCACCTATGGGGGGGATGTGGCCCAACTGGAGCGTACCTTTGAGGAGTTTATCCACCACATCCCCTTCTATGGCTGTGCCGTACTCTGTGTGGATGATCCAGGGGTGATGCGGATCATCGGTCGCCTCTCCCGTCCACTGCTGCGCTATGGATTGTCCGGGGAGGTTGATTTTGGTGCCGACCGGGTTGAACTGAGTGCCGGGAAGAGTCGATTTATGCTGCGCCGTCCCGGCAAGGAACCGTTGCCGGTCACCCTCAATCTGCCGGGGGAGCACAATGTGCTCAATGCACTGGCGGCGATTGCGGTGGCCAGCTATCTCGGGGTTGATGATGAGGTGATGGTGAAGGCACTGGCCGATTTCCAGGGGATTGCTCGCCGCTTTGAGAATTATGGGCTCTGTCAATTGCCGAAAGGGGTGGTGGAGGTGGTGGACGATTACGGGCACCACCCCAGAGAGGTGGCGGCAACCATTGATACGGTACGCAAGAGCTGGCCCGGTCGCCGCCTGCTGCTCGCCTTCCAGCCTCATCGTTACAGTCGTACCCGGGACCTTTATGAGGACTTTGTCGAGGTGCTCTCCAGTGTTGATCAACTATTGCTGCTGGAGGTCTATCCGGCTGGTGAGGCAGCGATCCCCGGTGCGGATGGGCGTAGTCTGGCCCGTTCAATCCGTGCCCGGGGTGAGGTGGAGCCGGTACTGGTGAAGGATGTAGCCGAACTGCTGGAGCTGCTCCCCAATGTGGTGGCGGAAGGGGATCTGCTACTGCTCTCCGGGGCGGGCACTATCGGTCAGGCGGCGGGTTTGATTCAGCAACAGTGGGGGACCTCATGAGCATACCGATGATGGTGGAGCACCGGGTCTCACTGGCTCCCTATACCAGCTGGCAAGTGGGTGGTCCGGCAGATCGCCTCTGTCTGGCAACCACCATTGAACAGCTATCGACCTTTCTTGCAGAGCTTGCCGACCAGGAGCCGCTGTTCTGGATGGGACGGGGCAGCAACCTGCTGATCCGTGATGGAGGCATACGGGGCACGGTGGTAATGTTGAATCAGGGGGGAGAGGGGCTCTCGCAGCCCGATGAGGGGATGATTCGGGCCGAGGCCGGGGTCTCCCTCTCCCGCCTCTCCCGCTTTGCCCGCAGTATCGGTTGGCAGGCGCTCGACTTTGTCGCCGGGATTCCCGGTAGTGTCGGTGGTGCGTTGGCGATGAATGCAGGTGCCTTTGGGCAGGAGATCTGGGAATTGGTGGAGTCGGTTGAGGTGATCAACCGGCAGGGTAAATGTTGTGTGCGCACTCCAGAGGAGTATCGGATTGACTATCGCAATGTGGAGTTGAAGGAGCCGCATGAGGAGTGGTTTGTTGCCGCCACCTTTTCGCAGCGCTGCTACCATCCGCAGCAGGGGTGCCTGAATGTGCAGCAGCAGTTGAGGCAACGCAACCAGTCTCAGCCGATGGCGGAGTACAGTTGTGGTTCAGTGTTCCGTAACCCGCCCGGTGATCATGCCGGTCGGTTGATTGAGTCGGCAGGATTGAAGGGGTGCTGTATTGGTGGTGCCTGTGTCTCCACCCATCATGCCAACTTTATTGTGCATCGGGGGGAGGCGAGTGCAGCCGAGATTGAGGCATTGATGAATCATGTTCAACAAACGGTTGAGCAGCAGAGTGGGGTGAGACTGGAGCCTGAGGTGAAGATTGCAGGAGAGTATCATGGATAGAGTCGCAATGGATGCGTTGGGGCGGGTTGCCGTGTTGATGGGGGGGAATGCCTCTGAACGGGAGATTTCACTGAAGAGTGGGGCTGCAGTGCTGGAGGGGTTGCTGGCTGAGGGGGTGGATGCCGAGCGCTTTGATCCCGCAGAGCAGAAGATTGCAGCCCTGCAGTCGTTTGATCACGCCTTTATTGTGCTGCATGGGCAGGGGGGAGAGGATGGTGTGATGCAGGGGGTGCTGGAGAGCCTAAAGCTCCCCTATACCGGATCGGGTGTGCTCGCCTCGGCACTGGCGATGGACAAGCTGCGCAGCAAGCAGTTGTGGTTGGGGATGGGGTTGCCCACTCCCGCCTTTGAGGTGTTGACCAAAGAGAGTCATTTTGAAGCGGTGGTTGAGAAACTGGGACTACCGCTGATGGTGAAGCCGGTCTGTGAAGGCTCCAGTATCGGCATGGCGAAGGTGGAGCGGGTGGAGCAGCTGGAGCAGGCTTACCATCAGGCGGCCGAACATGCCGGAGCGGTGATCGCTGAGCAGTGGATTGAGGGGGCGGAGTACACCGTTGCCATCCTCGGGCGTCAGCCGCTGCCGATGATTCGACTACAGACCCCACACGGTTTCTATGATTTCGAGGCCAAGTACCAGGCCAATGACACCCAGTATCTTTGCCCCTGTGGGCTGGAGGCGGAGGTGGAGCAGTCGGTCCAGCAGCTGGCGTTGAACGCCTTTGATGCACTCGATTGTGCCGGATGGGGGCGTGTGGATCTGATGATTGATGGGAAGGGTAATCCGTGGCTGCTGGAGGTGAATACGGTACCGGGGATGACCGACCACAGTCTGGTGCCGATGGCGGCCAGGGCGGCAGGGATCTCCTTCAACCAGTTGCTGCTGCAGATTCTGCAACAGAGTCGCTGATGGCTATCAGGGGTAGCAAGAAGCAGGAGCGCAAGAATCGCCCCAAAACGCCTCCAAGGCAGAAGAGGACTCTTTCCGGGCGCTTTTTCAGAGGGGGAATGCTGCTGTTGCTTGGGATCGGAGCGGGGTTCTATATCTGGCAGTATGGTACGCAGGCGGTAGAGATTCCGGAGGTGGAAGTGGAGCCGGTTACCTCGGCACAGTTGATTATCGATAGTGATTTGACCCATGTATCCCGGGAACAGATTGATGCCCCGGTGGATGAACTGGGCAAGGTGGGAATGTTGGCGCTCGATACGGAAGCGTTGCGTATGGCGCTGGAGGCGTTGCCCTGGGTGCATCGTGCTTCGGTGCGCAAGATCTGGCCGGACCGGATCAGGGTGGCAGTCTCCGAGCAGCGGGCTGCGGTGCTGTGGGGGGTGAAGGGGTACCTCAATCTTGATGGTGTCTATTTTGATGCTGATGGGATCTCTCTGGAGCAGCCGTTGCCGCTGATTACATCGACCCAGGAAGATACCGTAGCGGTCTATCAGCAGCTGTTGTCGCTGTCGGCCATTCTCGCCCAGGAGCAGTGGAAAGGGGTGATACAGGAGATGGTGGTGGATCGGCGAGGTGCGGTTACCCTCCATCTGAAGCGTGGTCTGTTGATCCATCTGGGGCGCCGTGCCGTGGAGCAGCGGTTGAAACGTTGGGTGGCGCAGGCGGCGGTGGTGATGGAGCGCTTTGAGGGCAAGGTGAGGGGCGTCGATTTGCGTTATGAGCGGGGTATGGTGCTGCAACTCAAAGAGGGGCGCAAGCGACACTCTGTGAAAGGATGACAGGGGGTGCAATGCACTGTTCTGGTTGGAAAATGTGGTGCAACCCCTGTACACTTCCCCCTTTCTTTGGCCTCAATCAGATTGTGAACCTCACGGGATAACCGGATGCGAAAAAAAGAGCGTGAATATATCGTTGGACTCGATATTGGTACCACCAAGATAGCAGCCATTGTGGGGTCGCTACAGCCCAGTGGGGAGCTGGAGATTCTGGGGATGGGAACCCACCCCTCCAAGGGGTTGAAGAAGGGGGTTGTGGTCAATATTGAATCGACCGTAAAGTCGATTCAGCGTGCGGTAGAGGAGGCGGAGATCATGGCCGACTGTGAGGTCGGTTCGGTCTCTGCCGGTATCGCCGGTAGCCATATTCACGGTATGAACTCCCACGGCATTATCGCCATCCGCACCCGGGAGGTGACACCGATTGATGTGGATCGTGTGGTGGATGCTGCCAAGGCGATTCCGATCCCCTCGGATCACAAGATTCTCCATACCCTGCCGCAGGAGTTCATCATCGACAACCAGGAGGGCATCCTGGAGCCGTTGGGGATGTCCGGAGTGCGGCTGGAGGCCAAGGTCCATATCGTTACCGGCTCCATCAGTGCCGCGCAGAACATCACCAAGTGTGTACGCCTCTGTGGACTGGAGGCAGAGGATATTGTGCTGGAGCAGCTCGCCTCCAGTTATGCGGTGTTGAGTGAGGATGAGAAGGAGCTGGGTGTCTGCATGATCGATATCGGTGGAGGTACCACCGATATTGCGGTCTTTACCGAAGGCTCCATCCGCCATACCGCAGTGATCCCGGTGGCGGGTGATCAGGTCACCAATGATATCGCCGTCTTCCTGCGTACCCCGACCCACCATGCCGAGTCGATCAAGGTCAAATACGCCTGTGCTATCTCCGAGATGGTGGACCCGGATGAGGAGGTCTCGGTGCCCAGTATTGGGGATCGCCCGGAGCGCCGTCTGAAGCGTCAGGGGTTGGCCGAAGTGGTAGGGCCGCGCTATGAGGAGCTGTTTACGCTGGTGCAGGCGGAGCTACGCCGCAGTGGCTTTGAGGATGTGATCAATGCCGGTATCGTACTGACCGGAGGCAGTTCGAAGATGGAGGGGGCTGTCGAGCTGGCGGAGGAGATATTCCATAAGCCGGTACGTCTGGGGAATCCGCAGAATGTGGAAGGGTTGCTCGATATCGTTAAGACCCCGGTCCATGCCACCGGTGTAGGATTGCTGATCCATGCTGCCAGACATCGTCAGCAGAAGGACAGCCTGTTTATGGATGGCAGCAAGGCGAGCGTCTGGGAGCGGATGAAGCGCTGGTTCCAGAAGAACCTGTAAGCTCTAAATTCGTTTGAAACCTTTTGGCAGTGTCCGTAATCACGGGTGACTGATTCAGATCACCTCTGAACAGTTACTTCTGTTCAATGCGCTTGAAGGTAGTGGCACCACACTTTGGACAGGCGGGGATTACCGCAGTCTCATCAAACTGCAGCGTCTCTCCACACTCGGTGCACTCCAGCTTGCCCATGCCGATCACCTCACCCTGATGGTAGATCTGAGCGGCACGCGCCTCGGCATTGAGTTGATCCAGTGCAATGCGGGTGGGGTCGGCCAGTTGGGCAAACAGGTCCTTGATGCGGTCCTCAATCAGCGTCTCCTCCATATGGAACCAGCGCCCCAGATCCTCTCCGGTCTCAGCCAGATAGTT
>CAYFOU010000018.1:0-23959 GCA_964344805.1 uncultured Piscirickettsiaceae bacterium
GCAGGATTCCACTTATAAATCGGGTTTACCTGTTCAGACTAATGGGGCCACCTCTATCCAAGCCATGAAGCAAAATGCTTTGCGGTTGGCCACTTCTCCATACTGGTACCTGTTTCAGAGATCAATTTGAGGGCTACCAGTTCGCTGATACCGTCAATCTCGGTCAGGTCTACCCCAACCATCTCAAACAGATAGGATCTGACATCAAATGCAGGGGCTTGAGAAGATTTCCGGTGTGAAGATTTTTTCATCTCAGGCAAGTTATCCTCTTTCTCAAAGTGCTCAAGTTCCTGTTCAATAGCCTGTTCACACTCAGTGATCTGCTGTTGATAAAAATCATACAGTGCCAGAGATTGCTTCAGAGAAAACAGGTGTTCCGGTCTGTAGTTACCCTCCAGTGACTTGGCGATCTCTTCCGTGCTCCGTTTGCAGCGTCCATCTCTATGTTGAGCCAAAACCATTGGATCTCTTTCACCTGCAGTGATTGCACGCAGGATTGCCATGCCTGTCTTTCCAGTAATGTGGCTGACCACATTCTCCAGTAGCAGATTCATTTGGCGCAGTGCTTTCTGCATATGTTGAACATGGGATGCACAGTAGCGCACTAAGTTGTCTCGTTGTCGCATATAGCTACGCAAGGCAACGACCTGTTCTGGAGGGCGAAATGAGCCTTGTAGCAATCCATAGGTATGCAACTGCTGCAGCCACTGACAATCAAGCACATCACTTTTACGCCCACTGACATTCTTTACATGGCGTGCATTGACCAGCATGACCTCAAGCCCTCTCTCTTCCAGAATCTCAAATAGAGGAATCCAGTAGATACCTGTTGATTCCATTGCCACGGTTGTAATGCCAATACGAACCAGCCAGTCCGCCAGAGAATTGAGGTCACGAGTAAAGCTGGAAAAAGAGCGGATTGGCTTGTCATCCAGTTCCTCTGGAACTGCTACAAAATGTTCGGTTGATCCGATATCGATACCAGCCGCATAGAGATTGAGCTGTTGCAGAAAAGCGGATGCCCTTTTCTGTTTGTGCTTCATGTTTCAGCCCTCCATAATGGTGATGAGGCACATCAGAGAGAAGGGGGTATTGAAATATGCATTCTTTCAAAACGGGATCGCTATGCGTCACCAATGATGGAATCGCTAACCCCGGGACCACGCTAACATACGGGTAGCCAACACCAATGAACTGTCGGTCTCTAATATCTCTGATGTGCCTTCTCTACAATATGTCGGAATCTCAAAGATGCCACCCGTTTACTTGTAGATGGAGGCTGCACTTAGCGCGGCTGGGACGCTCACATTGCAACAAATAAACCCATTTAAAAACTAATCCCATAGGTATCAAGCTTACATAAAACTACTACCCAGTAGAACACCTTGAATAGCATGGATTCCGTGCTATCATGAATCCATGATAGACTCTTTCAGAAATCAAGCGTCTGAAGATATCTTCAACGGAAACAACATAAAAGCAGCAAGAAAGACCTGCCCCCAAACACTATGGCGCAGCGCATCTAGCCCGGATATTTCATAGTGTAGATGGGGCGAACCCAGCTTTCGCTTTATAATTCAATCTCCTACAAAAGAATCAAAGAGATTCGCCCCGTGACAAATTGTACCACTGCAGAGATTGAATTTTCCTCCCTGAAACGCCGCAAAGTGACCACTGAATTCTCTGGTGGTGAGATTACTTCTGATGGCGGGGCCCTGCTGCTACGTGAAGCAGATCACCAGCTGAATCTGATGAAACTGGTTGCTGATGTAATGGATGATCCCCGTCGCCAGGATATGGTGCAACACACACAGTTATCAATGCTGCGCCAGCGGGTCTACGGCCTTGCACTGGGGTACGAGGATCTCAACGACCATCAAGAGTTGCGTAAGGACAGTGCAATCCAGACTGCTGCAGAGCAGCTGAAGTGGTTGGCCAGTGCGCCCACTCTATGCCGGATGGAAAATACGGTTTCGCGTAAAGATGCTGTAGCCATCCACCAAGTGATGGTGGAGCAATTCATCACCTCCTTTGAGAAGGCGCCGAAAAAGCTGATCCTCGACTTTGACGCCACCGATGATGCGGTACATGGTAATCAGCAGGGACGATTCTTTCACGGCTACTACGACCATTACTGCTTCCTGCCATTGTATGTCTTCTGTAACGATCAACTGCTGGTCAGCTATCTCAGGCCCAGCAATATTGATGGAGCCAAACACAGCTGGGCCATACTGGCTCTATTGGTGAAGCGACTACATCAGCAGTGGCCTGAGGTGAAGATCATCTTTCGTGGTGACTCCGGATTCTGCCGACATCGTATGCTTCGCTGGTGTGAGCGTAATGATGTCGACTATATCGTGGGTATCGCCAAAAATGAGAAGCTCAAGAAGAAGAGCAGTGATCTGCGCATTCTGGCTGAGGGGCTCTACCGCTATACCCAAAAGAAGCAGCGGGAATTTGACTACTTCCAGTATGGTGCCAAAAGTTGGGGCACCACCCGTCGGATCATTGCCAAGTGTGAATACAGTGGCAAAGGAGAGAATCTCCGTTTTATCGTCACCTCACTGAAAGGAGACCCACAGAGACTCTACGACAAGCTCTACTGTGCCCGTGGTGAGATGGAGAACCGGATCAAGGAGCAGCAACTTGGGCTCTGGGCGGATCGTACCAGTGCCAGCGAATGGTGGGCCAACCAGTGGAGAGTGTTACTCTCCGGTTTGGCCTATATCCTGATCAACCATATCCGCACCACTGCACTGAAAAAGACCGAACTGGCAAGGGCGCAGGTCAGCACCGTCCGACTGAAGCTGCTGAAGATCGGTGGCGTGATTATCCGCAATACTCGACGCATCCATCTGCACCTTTCTAGTAGCTATCCGTACAAAGAGCTCTTCCAATCTGTAGCTTATCAACTGCAAGCTCAGCCGGGGTAATCCCGATCCAGTGCTTCCCCGGCACGTTATAAACAATGGGGTAAGGGGGAGTTGCGTCTGCAAACAGCTGAATTGCTGCTTTATTCAGCAGCTTGAAGCCAAATCAGCTGATCGATAGGGCTGTATTGGAAAATTTGGGAGCTGGGGTTGGACTATGAAATATCCGGGCTAGAAAGCTGGATCAGCTTGACTCTGTTCAGCAAATCGATGAGCTGAAAATTCCACCGGGCAACCGACTGGAAAGCCTTTCGGGTAACAGAGCGAGTGAATACAGTATACAAATCAATGATCAGTATCGAATTTGCTTCAAATGGAATGAAAAAGGTCCATATGATGTGGAAATAACTGACTATCACTGAGGTAAGCACAATGGTTAGAGTACCTACAAATAGAGAACCAACTCATCCGGGCGAGATGCTCAGAGAGGAATTTTTGATCCCGATGAACATCAGTCAACGTGATCTGGCTACGGCAATTCATGTTCCATATCAACGCATCAATGAGTTGGTCAATCAAAAACGGGGAATGACTCCCAGCACAGCACTGCGTCTCGCAAAGTTTTTCGGAATGACCGCAGATTTCTGGCTCAGTTTGCAAGTACGCTGGGACTTGTACAGAGCGCAATCAGCAGAACAGGCGGATATTGATTCAATTGAGGACTTCCACCATCTGCAAAAAATGGCCTGATCAAAGCAACATGTAAAGCATATCTCATCCATTCATTCACTCTGCCACTTCAATTTGAACCCCCTCCTCCCCCTCTGCTGCACCAAACGGCTCACAGACAAAGTGACCAACCACAGTCGCCAGCTCATCACCAACATAAAGCAGTGGAATCTGCTCCCTCTCCCACGGAGGGATCGCCGCTTCTCGCAGCAGGTTCTTCAAAGTCCGTCGCTGCTTGCCACCCACCACACGACAGCGTTCTCCCCCACTACGCCAGCGGATGGTGACCGGCTGTCCCTGCAGTGATGCGATAGAGATACCCGCCCCTTGAACTGGCACAGCCTGTAACTGCCGGCCTGCGGTCAACGGTAGTGACTGCTTCAGATCCCATTGGGCTGACTTGAACAGCGACTCACCCCAATCGGTTTGCAGGTAGAGCGCCTGACGAAAACGTCGCACTCGTACCAGCTCTCCATCCAACCCTTGCCAACTCACCAGCGGGGTGGCATCTTCCCGTGCTCCCACCCCCTCATCAAGGATACGAGCCATGTGGACCGTATCCGGTTGGTCCTTTCCATTCAGGTCGAGCCAGCTACGGATTCTCATCTTGAGCTGTTGTGGGGACTCTCCATCGACCAGCGGTAGTGGTTCACCCGCCACCAAGTTTCCCAATGCCTGTTGTCCCCACTGCTGCTGCAATTGGTCGGCCTCACCGCAGTGGGTACTACTACGAGATAGGGTTGTCTCCGCTGCAGGCCAACGCTGGCCGAGCAGAGGGAAGATCTGCTGTCGCAGGAAGTTGCGATCGGCATCAACCCACTGATTGGAGCGATCTTCCACCCAACTCAACTCTTCTTTCTCGGCATAGTCCAGTAGTGCCTGCTGCGATACCTCCAGCAGGGGGCGCAATAGCTGCGCTTCCCCCAGTGAGCGGGCTGGGCGCATCGCTGCCAGCCCACGGGGTCCAGAGCCACGCAGTGCCCGCAGCAGAAAGGTCTCCGCCTGATCAAGCTGGTGATGGGCGGTCAGCAACTGGTCTCCCGGCTTCAGCAGTGTCTCAAAGGCACAATAGCGAGCTGCCCGTGCGGCGGCCTCCGGACTCTCACCCGAGGTTGGGGTCGCATTAACATGGAGTACCGTCAGGTTGATCTGATGCTGATCACAAAAGCGCTGGCAGTGCTCAGCCCACTGGTCCGCCTCCTGCTGCAATCCGTGATGAATATGAACCGCACGTAGCGAATCACCCAGTAACAACCGACTCAATAGATGCAGTAGAACGGTGGAGTCGACACCACCACTGAAGGCCACCCAACGGGTTCCCGCCGTGGAGTACGCCTGTAGAAAGGGGTGCAGTGTGTGAGGCACCAACCTCACAGGTTGTTACCCTTCGCTGAAGTTACCGAAGCTCATCAGGCGCTGGTAACGCGCCTCCAGCAGGGCGTCCTGATCCATCATCTGCAGTTCAGAGAGCTGACTCAACAGCTCCTGCTTCAGGGAAACGGCAGCGATCTCTGGCTCACGATGGGCACCACCGAGCGGCTCATCGATTACGGTATTGATCAAACCCAACTCCTTCAAACGGGGCGCTGTCAGCCCCATCGCCTCTGCGGCATCGGAGGCCTTCTCTGCACTCTTCCACAGGATCGAGGCACACCCCTCCGGGGAGATCACCGAGTAGGTGCTGTAGCCCATCATGTTGACGCGATCCCCAACACCGATCGCCAGTGCGCCACCGGAACCACCCTCACCGATCACGGTACAGATGATCGGGGTCTTGAGCTGCGCCATGATCTTCAGGTTCTTCGCAATCGCCTCACTCTGACCACGCTCTTCCGCCCCCATACCGGGGTAGGCTCCTGGGGTGTCGATAAAGGTGATGATCGGCATATTGAAACGCTCGGCCAGGCGCATCACGCGCAGTGCCTTGCGGTATCCCTCCGGGCGCGGCATGCCGAAGTTGCGCTCCACCTTCTGTTTGGTGTCTCGCCCCTTCTGGTGACCAATGATGACAACAGGAATCCCTTCCAGACGGCCCATGCCGCAGATCAGCGCCTTGTCATCGGAAAAGTTACGATCTCCGTGCAGCTCCTCGAAATCGGTAATCAGGTAATTGATGTAGTCGAGGGTATAGGGGCGCTGTGGGTGGCGCGCCAGCTGGGAGATCTGCCAGGGGCTGAGGTTGGAGAAGATCTCGCGGGTCAGCTCCTTGCTCTTCTCCTTGAGGTTGGCGATCTCGTCACTGATGTTGATTTCACTATCATCCCCTACATAGCGAAGCTCTTCAATCTTCGCCTCAAGCTCTGCAATGGGTTGTTCGAATTCGAGAAAATTGAGATTCATGGTGTTGCTATTGTTCTCTCTGGGCTCAAAAAATAATCGGCTTACTATACCTCAAAAATGGGGAACGCCCTACCCGTAATCAGGTACCACTCCGGTCTCCCCCAACTGCTCCCGCAGCCGCTGGAACAGCATGCCACTAGGCTGTACATTCCACTCTGCCCCCATATCCAGCTGGGCCAGCGCCAATGGCTGTTGATAGTGGATACGCACCGGGATATGGCCCTCGCAGAAGGGTTTGATCACGGTGGCCAGTGCCTGCGTGCCATTCCCCTGCAGCTGGGACTGCTCCAGCTTGAGCACCAGCCGTTTCATCCAGGCGGCACGCGCGCCATCCAGATTCCACAGCTCTTCGGTATTCATGCGCAGGCCACCACTGTAGTCATCCTCGGCAACGGTACCGCGCACCACCAGGATGGCATCCTTCTCCAGCAGGTGGCGATATTTCTCATAGGTCTCGGAGAAGAGGGTCATCTCCAGCCGTCCGGTACGATCATCCAGCACCAGAATCGCCAGTGGCTTTCCGGTACGGGTCTTCACTACACGCATCGAGACCAGCAGTCCGGCAATCGTCACCAATTTATCCCGATCCGAGGTGAGGCGGTTCATCCGCAGGGTGATGATATGGCTCAACTCCTCTTCATGCTGGTCGATTGGATGACCGGTGAGATAGAGCCCCAGCGTATCACGCTCGCCCAGCAGGCGTTCATCCTCGCTCCAGGGGCGTGCCTGCTTGTAGCTGACCGCCACAGAGGTTTCAATCTCTTCATCCCCGCCAAACAGATCCCCCTGCCCCCGCTCCCGGTCACGCACGTGTTGCTCAGCCGCCTGCATTGCATCCGGCAGACTCTCCAGCAGGGTGGCTCGCGCCTCCCACTGCGGCTGCCCTTCAATTATCGGGGCAATATCATCCAGCGCACCGGCACGAATCAGGGATTCCATCACCCTCTTATTCGCTTTTCGAAGGTCTATACGACGACAGAAGTCGAACAGATCCTGATAGGGGCCGTTCTCCTCACGCTCGGTGATGATGCCTTCAATTGCCCCTTCACCCACCCCCTTGATGGCGCCGATGCCGTAGACCACATCGTACTTCTCAGAGTCATCCTGTTTTTGTACGGTGAACTTGTAGCGGCTGCGGTTGATCCCCGGTGGATGGACCACCAGCTCCATGGTGCGACACTCCTCAATCAGTGTCACCACCTTGTCAGTGTTGTCCATATCGGCGGAGAGTACCGCCGCCATGAACGGCGCTGGATAGTGCGCCTTGAGCCATGCGGTCTGGTAGGAGACCAGTGCATAGGCGGCGGAGTGCGATTTATTGAAACCGTATCCGGCAAATTTCTCCACCAGATCGAAGATCTTCATCGCCAGCTCGGGATCGACCCCGTTGTTCTTCGCCCCATCTTCAAAAATGGACCGCTGCTCCGCCATCACCTCCGGCTTCTTCTTGCCCATCGCACGACGCAGCATATCTGCACCACCGAGGGTGTAGCCCGCCAGCACCTGGGCAATCTGCATCACCTGCTCCTGATAGAGGATGACGCCGTAGGTAGGTTCGAGAATGGGCTGCAACGAATCGTGCTGGTACTTGGGATCGGGGAAGGAGAGTTCCTCGCGACCATGCTTACGATCGATGAAGTTGTCCACCATCCCCGACTCCAGCGGTCCAGGACGATAGAGCGCTACCAGTGCGACGATATCTTCGAAACAGTCAGGCTGCAGCTTGGCGATCAGCTCCTTCATCCCGGAGGACTCCAGCTGAAACACCGCAGTGGTCTGGCTCGCCTGTAGCAGATCGAAGGCGGCCTTGTCCTCCAGCGAGATCTTGCTGATATCGAGCGGTGCCTCCCCCTGCAACTCACGCTGCTGGTCGATCATCTCAATCGCCCAGTCAATGATGGTGAGGGTACGCAGCCCGAGGAAGTCAAACTTGACCAGCCCCACCGCCTCGACATCATCCTTGTCGAACTGGGTCACCAGACCAGAACCGTTCTCTTCACAGTAGACTGGGCTGAAATCATTGATGTCGGAGGGGGAGATCACCACACCACCGGCATGCTTGCCGGCATTACGCGCCACCCCCTCCAGCGCACGCGCCAGATCGATCAGTTCCCTGACATCCTCCTCGTCATCATAGCGCTGCTTCAGTTCCTCCGATTCGACCAGCGCCTTGTCCAGCGTCATCTTCAAATCGAACGGGATCAGCTTGGCAATGCGGTCCACCATGCCGTAGGGGTGCCCCTGTACACGACCCACATCACGCACCACCGCCTTGGCGTTCATGCGCCCGTAGGTGATGATCTGCGAGACACGATCAATGCCGTAGGTCTCCGCCACGTAGCGGATCACCTCATCGCGTCGATCCATGCAGAAGTCGACATCAAAGTCGGGCATCGAGATACGTTCCGGGTTGAGGAAGCGCTCGAACAGCAGCTCATACTCCAACGGGTCGAGATCGGTAATCAGCAGTGCATAGGCAACCAATGAACCAGCACCGGAACCACGTCCCGGCCCTACCGGGATACCATGCTCCTTCGACCAGCGGATAAAGTCGGCAACGATCAGGAAGTAGCCGGGGAAGCCCATGCCGTTGATCACATCCAGCTCGACCTTGAGACGCTCATCATAGGGCGGACGTTTCTCGGCAATCTTCTCCGGAGTCTCGAAGAGCTCCTTGAGCCGCGCTTCCAGCCCCTCCTCCGAGACCTGATTGAAGTACTCCCCAATCGACATCCCCTCCGGGATCGGGAAGTCAGGCAGGTAGTTCTTGCCCAGTGAAAGTTCTACATTGCAGCGTTGGGCAATGGCGACACTGTTCTCCAGCGCCTCGGGGATATCCTCGAACAGAGCGGCCATCTCTTCAGCCGATTTGAGGTATTGCTCAGCGGTGAAGTGTTTGGGACGGCGCGGATCATCCAGCACCCGCCCATCATGGATACAGACGCGTGCCTCGTGGGCATCAAACTCCTCCGCCCTCTGGAAGTGGACATCATTGGTCGCAACCACCGGCAGCTGGTACTGCTCCGCCAGTGCAACCGCAGCATGGAGCCAGTTCTCGTCGCCACTGCGCTCGGTGCGCTGCAGCTCCAGATAGAAGCGATCGGGAAAGAGGTTGTTCCAGTATTGGAGGCGTTGTTCCGCCTCCTCTTGTTCATCGGCCAGCAGTGCCTGTCCCACATCACCACTACGCCCGCCAGAGAGGCAGATCACCCCCTCGGTCATCCCCTCAAACCAGTCACGGTCGAGTTGCGGCACACCTCGCCGCTGTCCCTCAATAAAGGAGCGGGAGAGTAGCGTCTTAATATTCTTGAAGCCGGTATCGTTCTGCGCCAGCAGGATCAGGCGCGACTCCTGGCCGCTCTCCTCCTCCGGATGGATGCGCACTTCGGCCCCAAAGATCGGCTTCACACCAGCACCGGTTGCAGCACGATAGAATTTGACTGCTGCAAAGAGGTTGCCCAGATCGGTCACCGCAACCGCCTGCATCCCCCCCTCTTTAACCCCCGAGACCAGCTGACCGACACGGGTCAACCCATTCTCCATCGAGTATTCAGTATGGACTCTGAGGTGTACGAAGGACATGGACTAGAGCTGTGCCTCGATCAGCTGGACCAGTGACGCCGCGCCATCGATATAGATCTTGTAGTAGACCCAGTAGAGCCCTCCACAGAGGCTACCCAGAATGGCCCAAGCCCCCAGGCGCCCTGTCCACACCTTGCCATGGACGTAGCTCTTCTCGATCACCACCTCTACCGCTGGCGCAATGATAAAACCGACAATCGAGAAGCCAATCAAGAACATCAGGATGATCACCCCGGTCAACAGAAACGGATCCACAATAAACTGCTGCAGCTTGACGATCAGCAGATCCTCTACCGCATTGAGGATCAACAGAGACCCCGGCAGCACAAAGTAGCGGCGCAACTGGTGCCGCTTGAGCTTCATATTCTTGACGTTCAACTTCTTCATTTACCGCTATTCCTGCTTACCCAGCACGCGCTGCACCGGACGGAAGCTACGGCGATGCTGTTCCAGCACACCATAACGCTCCAACATCTCGAAATGGAGCTTGGTGGGGTATCCCTTGTGACGATCAAATCCATACTCTGGATGCTGCTGGTGCAGCTCCACCATCATCTGGTCACGCGCCACCTTGGCAAGGATGGAGGCAGCACTGATCGCCTCTACCTTGCTGTCTCCCTTCACAATCGCCTCCGCCGGATAATCAATATCGGGGATGCGGTTACCATCCACCAGTACCCGGTCTATTTTACAGGAGAGTTGCTCTACCGCCCGCTTCATCGCCAACATTGAGGCGTGAAGGATGTTGATCTGATCGATCTCCTGGTGAGTTGCCTCGGTCACTGCCCAGCCCACCGCAACCGCACGGATCTGCTCGGCCAATGCCTCACGTCGTTTGGCAGAGAGCTTCTTGGAATCGGCCAACCCGACAATGCCATGTTCTTCCGGCAGCACCACGGCGGCAGCCACCACGGAGCCAATCAGGGGCCCGCGCCCCACCTCATCGACACCTGCAACAGCTTCACCCATGTGCCATCTCCTCCACCAGATCGGCCAACCGTGCAGTCGAATTTCCCTCTCCCAAAGCCGCTCTGACATCCGACAGCCCTTTCAACATCTCTGAACGCTCCTCTCCCTCAACCAGTAACGGTTTTAGATACTCAAGAATCACGGCTGCAGAGGCCTGCTCCTGCAACAGCTCGGGAACTACCGTTCTGTCCGCCACAATATTGACCAGAGAGATCCACCGGGTTTTGATCAGACGACTGAGAATGGCATAGCTGAATGGGGCCATCCTGTAGATCACCACCATGGGCCGATCCAGCAGCGCCATCTCCAGGGTAACGGTTCCAGATGCGGTGACTATGGCATCACAGGCGTGTATGGCACAGTGTGCCTCCCCCTTTATTCGGTGCAGATTGTCTATCCCCTCTGCAGCAGCAAACAGTTCATCAGGCAGTTCAGGTGCCTGTGAGAGCAGAAACTGGAGATTCGGTTGCTCTGCTGCCAGTTGTCGGGCACTCTCCAGCAACTCCGGTAATAGTGTACTCACTTCGCTTCTGCGACTGCCGGGGAAAAGCCCTATCGTCTGCCTCTCTGATTCCAGCCCCAATACAATTCTCGCCTCTGCAACAGGAGATTTACAGGCAACCTCTCCCACAAGAGGATGCCCTACATAGACTGCAGGCAGCCCTACCCGTTGGTAATAGGAGAGCTCAAACGGGAAGATCAGCGCCATCTGGTCGACCCGCTTCTTGATCTTGTGGACGCGCCCCTCTCGCCAGACCCAGATCTTCGGGCTGATGTAGTAGAGCACCGGGATACCCAGCTGTTTGGCGCTCTTCGCCAGCAGCAGATTAAAGCCGGGGTAGTCAACCAATATCAGCAGATCGGGCCTGCGTACTTTCAACAATCGACGCATCTGTCGCAACACACCATAGAGGGTTGGGAAGTGGCGAACAATCTCAACCAACCCCATCACCGCCATTTGCTCAATCCCAACAATGGATTCAAACCCCTGCTGGCGCATGCGCTCTCCCCCCATACCAAAACAGAGAGGGGATGCGGATCTCTGGTTCAACTGTTCCAGCAGACGTGCAGCATGCAGGTCACCCGAAGGCTCCCCAACACTGATCATGATCTGCTTTTGAGCCATTGACGTTATCTGAGAACGCCAATCTTGCTTTTCTCTTGATCGACGATAAAGTCCCGGAACAGCTCCAATTCTGGATGTTCCTGCGCCAATTGTGTGATCTTCTCGGTAATTTCCGAGAGCGGTTCCTTGCTATGGAACATCCACTTGAAGGCTTGCTTCATCGCACTGCGCGCCTTCTGATCAAACCCCTTGCGTTTCAACCCTACCAGATTGAGGCTGACCGGACGGGCCAGATTGCCGGAGACCTGAATATAGGGGGGGATGCTCTTGTTGATCGCACTACCCATGGTGGAGAAGGCATAGGAGCCGATGGTGACAAACTGGCTCACCAGAGTAAAGCCGCCCAACGTCACATGGTCATGAATCTCTACATGGCCTGCCAGCGAGGCATTATTCACCAAGATCACATGGTCATGGATGATGCAGTCATGGGCAATATGGGCATAGGCCATGATCAGATTATGGTCGCCAATCCGGGTCACTCCTCCCCCACTACCGGTGCCTCGATTGACGGTACAGCACTCACGGAAGGTATTATGATCCCCGATCTCCAGTGTGGTGCGCTCGCCCTGGAACTTGAGATCCTGCGGGTCTTCCCCAATCGAGGCAAACTGGAAGAAGTGGTTATTCTCTCCAATGGTGGTGGGCCCCTTGATCACCACATGAGACTCTACCCTGGTTCCAGAACCAATGGTGACTTCTGGACCAATTACCGAGTAAGGACCAATCTCTACCCCCTCGGCAACCACTGCTGAGGGATCAATAATTGCAGTTGGGTGGATCACGCGGTCAGATCTTTCTCAGCACACATCAGATCTGCACTGGCAACCACTTCTCCATCAACCAGCGCCTGCCCCTTGAACTTCCATACATCCCGGATACGGCGAGTGAGCTCAACCTCCAGAATCAGCTGATCACCCGGCTCCACCGGCTTACGGAAACGGGCATTATCAATGCCAACAAAGTAGTAGAGTGAATTATCAGAGGGAAGATTACCGGTGGTCTTGAACGAGAGGATACCGGTTGCCTGTGCCAGGGCTTCCATGATCAATACCCCCGGCATCACCGGGATATGGGGGAAGTGCCCCTGGAAAAATGGCTCATTGATGGTGACATTCTTCACTGCCTGCAGGCTCTTGCCAGCCTCGAAATCGAGCACCTTGTCCACCAGCAGAAACGGGTAGCGGTGCGGCAGGTGTTTCATCACCTCATGGATATCCATCTGATTCATTGTTGTTTTTCCTCTTCTAACAGCTTGATCTTTTTCTCAACGGTGCGCAGTCGTTGAATCGATTCATTGAGTTTTCTGAACTGTACACTATTCCGACGCCATTTCCGATTCTCATCAGCCGTTGTCGCTGACGAGTAGACCCCCGCCTCTTTGATCGAATGGGTCACCAGCGTGCGTGCGGTGCAGTGGGTACCGGCAGCAATCTCCAGATGGCCGACAATGCCTACCTGACCACCCAAGGTACAACCCGCTCCTACCTGGGTACTACCAGCAATCCCCACCATCGCGGCCATCGCACTGTCTTCACCAATCTGTACATTGTGGGCAATGTGAACCAGATTATCGATCTTTACCCCATCTTCAATCACGGTATCCTCAAGTGCTCCCCGATCAATGGTGGTATTGGCTCCAATCTCAACACGGTCTCCAACGACCACTCGGCCCAACTGGGGAATCTTCACCCATTTCCCGCCATCATTGGCAAAGCCAAACCCATCACTTCCCAATACGGCTCCAGGGTGGACAATACACGCCTTACCCAATACGGTTCCTTCCATCAGTGAGACATTGGCCATCAGTCGACTCTCTTCACCAATCTGTACCCCTTTGGAGATAACACATCCTGGACCGATATAGGCACCCACACCGATCTCTACCCCGGACATGATCACACTCTGAGGGCCGATAGAGACCCCTTCAGCAATCCTTGCATCTGAATCAACGGTTGCGGAAGGGTGAATCCCCGTTTGTGCAGGAATAAAAGGGTGAAACAGAGCTGCTGCTCTGGCATACCCCAGATAGGGGTCCTCCATCAGCAGGCAGTTACCCCCAAACTTCTGCTGCTGGTCTGGATGCAGAATAACCGCTGCGGCAGCCGTACTATTTAACTGCGACTCATAGCGGGAAGAGGAGAGAAAAGAGAGCTGGTCCACTTTTGCATGATGCAGAGGGGCCACCCCCTCCACCAGCAGAGAAGACTCTCCATGCAATTCTGCACCAATCCGCTCTGCAATTTCTGACAGCTGCAACCTCATTACTTGCAGTAATCCAGATCAAGGCTTGGCTGGTGCAGGCTTCTCTTCACTCTTCCGCTGCGCTTCCAGTTGCTCCAGCTTATGCAATACCTTCAGGGAGATATCCGCTTTGGGAGAGGCAAAGATCACCGACTCATTGACGATCAAATCATACTGCTCACTACGCGCAATCTCATCGACGGTCTTGTAGACCAATTTCTGTAATTTCTGCAGCTCCTCTGCCTGAGCAATACGGAGATCGGCACCATACTCTTCATCCATCAACTTCAATTCACTGCTACAGGAACGAATCTTGCGCAACTGCTTCTGCTTCTGTTGCTGGCTCAGTGCAGCCTCTTCTTGCTCCAAAGCCTCTTCCATCGCCTTGCAGGATTTCTGGAAATCCAGAATCTCGGTCTTGCGCTGTCCAAAGGCCGCCTCCAGCCGTTTGGTAGCTGCGTCAGCTTGAGGAATCTTCTGCAACAGCAGGTTGATATTGACAAACCCAATCTTGCTCCCCTCTGCAAAGGTGACGGAACTGCCCACAAGTAGCAACAATCCCCCGATGATGCCTACCGCATGTCTCATGCTATGCCTCTCCATGCTCAAACTCGGTCTTATCTTGCCTAGAACATCTGTCCCAGACGGAACTGGAATGCCTCCAGATCATCCCCAGATTTATCCTGCAGTGGGGTCGCCCAACTAAAGGAGAGCGGTCCTACCGGAGAGACCCACTTCGCGCTAATACCTACTGATGCCCTTAACTCATCGGTCAGTTGACTGCTGGTATTGGCAACGGTGCCCGCATCTACAAAACCACTGACACGAGTCGATTTCACCTCTTCCAGGAATGGAATGGGCAAAATCACCTCAGCATTGACCACCCCCTTCATATTTCCACCAATCGCATTCCCTGCGGAATCCTTTGGTCCAAGTGAGTTACCGGCAAAACCACGTACGGAACTCTCACCACCGGCATAGTAACGACCAAAGAATGGAAGATTGCTCTGATCACCATAACCGTCACCAATGCCCACCTCTCCTTTCAGCAGCATGGTGTAATCTTCCGCCAGCGGGAAGAAGAGGTCATGACGGTATCCAATCTTGAAATATTCTACCCCTCCAGGAGCCCCCAACTCTGCATGGAAACGTTGATAGCCCCCCTCATCCGGAAAAACTGCACGATTTCGGCTGTCTCGACTCCAGCTTGAATTCAGCTCCAACACGCTGAAAGAGGTACCCTCAGCCGCAATAAACGAGGCACACTCATTCCCAGTCGTTGCCGTACCACATACGGTATCCTTCATATGCTGCGGCTCAAACCCGACAAACAGGCGCTCATACTCACTGGTCGGTAGTCCCAAATCAAAGTTGGCACTCGCCTGCGTATAGCTGTAGGTACTGACCGCATCGGATGAATCACGCTCACGATAGTGGAGCCCGGCCCCCAAACTCACACCGTCTTCGGTAAAATAGGGGTCCATATAGCCAAAGCCATAAGCGGTTTCGGTATCACTGTTATTGAATTCAAGATCAACCCGCTTGCCTGAACCCAGGAAATTATCCTGTTTCAAATTGGTACTCAATACCACACCTTGTGTGCCGGAATAGCCCATACCCAGCATCATGCTACCGGTTGACTTCTCCTCTACCTGATAGTCAAGGTTTACCTGATCAGTAGTCCCTGCAACCGGTACCGTATCCACCTTCACATCCTCAAAATACCCCAGTTTACGGATACGGGTCTGTGAACGTTCCACCTCCTTGTTAGAGTAACGGCTTCCCTCGTATTGACGCATCTCTCGGCGAATCACCAGATCCTGGGTCTTGGTGTTACCGGTGATATTGACTCGATTCACATAAACTCGATTACCGGGATCGACCAGGAAGGTGAGATTAACCTGCTTTGTCTCCTCATCCATCTGTGGAATCACATTGATATTGGCAAAGGCATATCCATCCTCTCCCAGACGATCCGACAACGCCTGATTCACTTCGGTAACCGCCTTGCGAGAGAAGACCGCTCCCGGTTTCAGGGAAATCTTCTCTTGCAGCTCTTGCTCAGGCACAACCATCTTGCCCTTCAAGGCAATATCCCCCAGCGTGTACTGATTGCCTTCACGCATATTGATGGTGATATAGATCTCTTGACGATCCTGGGTAATAGAGACCTGAGCGGAGCTCACCTCAAAGTTGATATAGCCCCGATCCATATACCAGGAACGCAACGCCTCCAGATCACCGGTCAGCTTTTGGCGGGAATAGCGGTCATTCTTGGTAAAGAAAGAGAGCCAGTTCCCTGTATTCAGCTGGAACTGCTCCTTCAGTTCATCACTCTCAAACGCCTCATTACCAATCAATACAATCTGCCGAATACGGGCACTCTCCCCCTCAGCAACCTCAATACGCACGGCAACCCGATTGCGCTCCAGCGGGGTGACGGTGACATCAATCTCTACCCCATAACGCCCCATCCCAAGATATTGGCGACGCAATTCAGCCTCTACCTTGTCCAGCAGCGCCCGATCCAGTACACGTCCTTCGGCCAACCCTACAGCTTTGAGCCCCTCTTTCAGATTCTCTTCCTGGATCACCTTGTTTCCATCAATCGTAATCGCAGCAATTGCGGGACGCTCCACTACCGAGACCAGCAGCACATTCCCCTCCTGCTCCAGTCGCACATCCTTGAAGAATCCCGTCTTGTAGAGCGACTTGACAGCAGCAGCCGACTTCTTGGCCGTCAGTCTGTCTCCAACCTTCAGCGGCAGATAATTGAAAATGGTACCCGCAGCGATACGCTGAAGTCCTTCTACCCGGATATCCTCAATGACAAAGGGAGAAAAAGCGGCCACCACCCCGGAAACCAGTAGCAAAGTGGCAGCAGAGAGTGTGCGTAGGAATCTATTCATTTTCGCCTATGGATATTCTTGTTTTTCAGAATAATCGGAGAAGGTCATTGTATAGCGCCAGAGACATCAATCCAACCAGAAAAATGATCCCGATCCGCTGCCCAACAACCATGGCACCTTCAGAGAGTGGGCTCCCCTTTATCGCTTCAACCAGATAGTAGAAGAGATGACCACCATCCAGCATCGGCACCGGAAGCAGGTTGAGCACCCCCAGACTGACACTCACCAGCCCCAGAAAAGAGAGGAAGGTGGTAACCCCACTCTCCATGGAGTTCCCGGCATAGCGGGCAATACTGATCGGTCCGCTCAATCCATCGGTAGAGGTCGCCCCAACCACCATGCGCCCCATCACCTTCAGGGTCATCACGCTCATATCCCAGGTTTTCTCGGCACCGCGAACCACCCCATCGACCAGACCATACTGCACCTCCCGATAGTGGGTGGAGCGATATTCACTCAGATCAACCGCCGCACCAATGCGTCCAATCGATGTTCCATTGACTTCAACCCGTGCAGGTGTCAGCACCATGGGGAAGATCACCCCGTCCCGCTCGATGGTCAGCTGAAGAGGCTGTTCTGGGCTCTCTCTTACCCACTCTACCCAGGCCGCCCAGTTATCCACAGGCTCTCCATCTACCGTCAGAATCAGATCTCCAGACTCCAGCCCTGCAGCCGCAGCAGCGCCATCTTCAACCACCTCCCCAATACGGGGAGGAACCGCAGGCCGTGCTATCGAAAAACCCAACTGCTCCAATAGCGCCATCCCTTCTGGAATCTCGGTACCAAACGGATTATCCAATTGCCGTGCATGACGAACACCTGAGGCATCGACTACTTCAAGCTGCAATTTCTCTCCAACCACCACCGCCCCCAGCATCTTCTCCAGCGCCTGCTGCCAGATCTGGACCGGTTGTCCATTAACTGCAAGAATTTCATCTCCCTGCATCAATCCTGCGACATCAGCAACGGAGGACTCTGAAATGGGCCCCACCACCGGCTTCATCCCGGATACACCGATCATCTGTACTGCACCAAAGGCAAAGATGGCAAAGATAAAGTTGAACAGCGGCCCGGCAAACACAATCGCTGCTCTCGCCGCCAGCGGCTGCACTTCAAAGGAACGATGGCGCTCCTCCTCAGGGACCGGTTCCTCTCCGCCCTCTCCCAACATCTTCACATAACCACCGAGTGGCAATATTCCAATCACATATTCGGTACCATCCTGCCCCATGCGTCGCCAGATCGGTTTGCCAAAACCGACAGAGAAACGCAGCACCTTGACCCCTGCAGCACGCGCCACCCAGAAGTGGCCCAGTTCATGAACCGTGACCAGCACACCAATCGCAATGATGAACGCCAATAGCGAGGTCATACGGCACACTCCTGCACAAATTGCGCTGCATGATGGCGTGTCTCAGCATCGATCTCCAGCACCTGCTCAACCGTCTCAATATTAACCACACTGCTCTGCTCCAGAGCCGATTCAATCACCCTGGCAATCTGAAGATACCCGATCTGCTTCTTCAGGAAGGCCGCAACCGCAACCTCATTGGCCGCATTCACAATCGTGGTTGCACTCCCCCCACGCTGCATCGCCTCTATCGCCAGGCGGAGGCAGGGGTAGCGCCCAAAATCGGGGCACTCAAAATCGAGCCGTGCAATCTCGAACAGATCAAGATGGGCCACACCGGCATCGATACGTTCCGGCCATCCCATTGCATAGGCGATCGGCGTACGCATGTCGGGGTTACCCATCTGAGCCAGTACCGAGCCATCGTTATACTGCACCATTGAGTGAATTATGCTCTGGGGATGAAGCACCACCTCAATCTGCTCCGGCTTCGCACCGAAGAGCCAGCACGCCTCGATAAATTCCAGCCCCTTGTTCATCATTGTGGCAGAGTCGACCGAGATCTTCTGGCCCATGCTCCAGTTGGGGTGTGCGACCGCCTGTTCCGGAGTCACCGTTGACAACTGCTCCAGTGGCCAGGTACGGAATGGCCCACCCGAGCCGGTCAACAGAATCTTCTCGACCCCGGCAGGAACGGCCCCCAGCCCCTCCTGTTGGGGCATACACTGGAAGATCGCATTGTGCTCACTATCAATCGGCAACAGCTCTGCACCAGAATGCTCCACCTCCTCCATAAACAGCGCACCGGTCATCACCAGAGACTCTTTATTCGCCAGCAGAATTCGTTTCCCCGCACGCACCGCTGCCAAAGTGGGCTTGAGCCCGGCGGCCCCCACAATCGCAGCCATCACCTGATCGACAGCCGGGTCTGCTGCCACCTGTTCCAACCCCTCAACCCCGGAAAGCACGGTGGTATCCGGGCTCAATTCACTGAGCATCTGCTGCAACCGTTCCGCACCAACAGCATCCGCCACCACCGCATAGTTGGGAAGAAACTGTGCACACTGTTGCGCCAATGCCTCAATCTGTCGATGTGCCGTCAATGCCACCACCCGATAGCGATCCGGATGACGTGCAATCACATCAAGCGTACTTTTACCGATTGATCCCGTTGCCCCCAGAACCGTAACGCCCTGTTGCTTCATGCCACAACCGCCCCCCCTGACAATATCAACAACAGCAGATAGAGCGGTGCTGCTGCAGTCAGGCTATCGACCCGATCCAGAATACCTCCATGCCCTGGAATCAATTGTCCAGAGTCTTTTACTCCAGCGTGGCGTTTGTAGGCACTCTCTACCAGATCACCGGTAATCGAGAAAATGACCACCATCACCACGGCGGCAATCAACACCGGCAAGGGCACCACCGGGAGCGTTACCCAGACAGAGACCAGGAATAGCGTAAGAACCGAGGTGACCATCCCTCCCAATACCCCCTCCACACTTTTCCCTGGGCTGACCTTGGGTGCCAACTTGTTACGCCCAAAACGCACGCCCACCAGATAGGCGCCAATATCAGCCCCCCAGATCAACAGCAGCAACAGAAAAAGCAGCCCTACACCCTCCGCCTGCTGATGAACCAGTTCCAGTGAGCGCCAGGCAGGAATCAGAACAATCACTCCCGCTACAGGGCTAAAAACCCGACTAAACAGCCACTTGTTCCGCTCCGGATATCCACTGAGCCAGAACAGCGCCCCCACCCACCACAACAGGGCGATCCCCAACAGAACTGAAATGGGCACCCATCGACTCAGATAGAAGAGCGCTACCAGCACCAGCGCATATCCCGCACGGGGCAAACGGGCGGCCTGACCGGAGAGTTGTCCCCATTCCCACGCTGCAAGCGCCAGCATTAGCGCCAACAACAGAGAAAAGGACTCCCCTTTCAAGGCGACCACCGCCCATAGCAGTAGAGGCCCCAACACCAGTGTGCTCAACGTACGCTGTTGAAAAGAGGAGAGGCTCATCTCTGCTCCTCGCTGAGTTGATCTCCAGTGCGACCAAAACGGCGCTGCCGCTCTCCAAATGAGGCAACCGCCACATCTAGCGCATCCTGATCAAATTCGGGCCAGTACAGGTCACTAAAGTAGAATTCACAATAGGCCATCTGCCACAACAGGAAGTTACTGACCCGTTGTTCCCCTCCGGTACGGATGAAGAGATCCGGTTCAGGCAAATCACTCAGGGCAACCTGTTGGCCCAGATATTCAGGCGTAATCTCTTCTGGATCCAGTGTACCCGCAGCAGCCTGACGGCAAAGCTGTTTTGTCGCCTCAGTAATATCCCAACGCCCCCCATAGTTGGCGGCAATATTGAGCACCAAACCGCTATTCTCTATGGTCAATGACTCCGCTTCCACAATCGCCTGTTGCAGTTTCTGTGGAAACTGCTGCTTCTCACCAATGATGCGCAACCTGATATTGTTCTCATGAAGCCGCTTCACCTCCTTCTCCAGTGAGGTGATAAAGAGATTCATCAGAAAGGAGACCTCTTCTTTGGGGCGTTTCCAGTTCTCAGTGCTAAAAGCAAACAGAGTCAACGCATCAACCCCCAGTTCAATACAGCGCTCCACGGTAGAACGGACCCGCTCTACACCTCGCTTATGGCCCCAGAATCGGGGGCGGTGCTGGCGCTTGGCCCAACGCCCATTGCCATCCATCACGATGGCAATATGGCGGGGGATATTTTGGTTAGATGTCACAGACAAAAATCGATCAGATTTCCATCAAGTCTTCTTCTTTTGCCTTGACCAGCTGATCCACTTCAGCCACATACTTATCGGTCAACTTCTGCACGTCGGCCTCGGCACGACGTTCATCATCCTCGGAGATCTCCTTCTCCTTGACCAGATCCTTGAAGTCGCTATTGGCGTCACGGCGGATATTGCGAACCGCCACCTTTGCGTTCTCCCCTTCTGACTTCACCACCTTGACCAGATCACGACGACGCTCTTCGGTCAGTGGCGGCAGAGGAATACGGATGGTCTCTCCTGCAGTGGCCGGATTAAGCCCCAGATCCGACTCCATAATCGCCTTCTCAATCGGCTGCACCATGCTCTTCTCCCACGGCACCACCGTCAACGTGCGTGCATCGGTGGCGGTAACATTGGAGACCTGATTAAGCGGCGTAGGATTTCCATAATAGTCCACACTGATCTGATCAAGCAGACTGGGGTGAGCGCGCCCTGCACGCAGCTTGCCCAACTCATGCTTCAGTGACTCGATACTCTTGCCCATACGCGCTTCAGCGTCCTGTTTAATCTCTTCGATCATCTTGCATCTTCTCTTTGATTAGGCGGGAACAACCCGCGTCCCTTCTGTCTCGCTCATTACCGCGCCCTGTAATCCACCAGAACGGGTCATATCAAACACCCGAAGCGGCATATTATGCCCTTTACAGAGGACAATTGCAGTCAGATCCATCACCCCCAACTCTTTTTCCAGCACCTCGTCATAGGTGATCTGTTCAATCTTCTCCGCACGGCTATCCTTCATCGGATCTGCGGTGTAGATCCCATCCACCTTGGTCGCCTTCATCACCACATCCGCCTCAATCTCGATACCCCGCAGACAGGCTGCGGTGTCAGTAGTGAAGAAGGGGTTGCCGGTCCCTGCCGCAAACAGCACCACCTCCCCCTGCTCCAGTGCATCAATCGCTCCACGGGTCGTGTATTCATCACACACCTTGGAGATCTTGAAGGCAGACATTGCACGCGCCCGGATACCCGCCCGCTGCAGCGCATCCCGCATCGCAATGGCGTTCATCACTGTGGCCAACATCCCCATCTGATCTCCGGTGACACGACCAACCCCCACCTCTTCCAAACTGGCACCACGACAGTAGTTCCCCCCACCAATCACGATACCCACCTGAACCCCTAACGCCGAGATTGCAGAGATCTCCTCCACCATCCGAGAGAGGATGGTCGGATCAATACCCTGGCACCCCTCCCCCATCAGTGCCTCTCCACTGAGTTTCAACAAGATTCGACGATAGATTGGTTCTGACATATGTAACTCTCTTTCCGTTTTCCAAAAAAAAGCCTCCCAGAAACTGGAAGGCTTTTCATTCTGCTATGACACCGGTGGTTTAACCCTTGACCTGTGCCATTACCTCGTCGGCGAAGTTCTCTTCCTTCTTCTCGATGCCCTCACCCACCTCCAGGCGGTTGAACTGGACGATCTTCGCACTGTTGTTATCCATCAGCTTGCCGACGGTCACATCAGGGTCCTTGACGAAAGGCTGCCCCAGCAGAGTGATCTCGTTGACATACTTCTTCATGCGCCCCACGATCATCTTCTCGATGATCTCCGCAGGCTTGCCACTCTCTTCGGCCTGAGCAACAAAGATCGCCTTCTCCTTCTCCAGCACCTCGGCGGGGATATCCTCTTCAGCCAGCGCAACCGGCTTGCTCGCCGCTACGTGCATGGAGACATCCTTGGCCAGCACAGCGTCACCACCCTGCAGTGCAGTCATTACACCGATACGACCACCGTGAGAGTAGAACCCGATTACCCCCCCCTCGGAATCGACAACAGAGAAACGACGCACGGTCATGTTCTCACCCAGCTTGGCGATCAACTCCTGGCGACGCCCTTCAACGGTATTGGAACCGCCTTCCAGATTCATTTCATTCAATGCCGCTACATCAGCAGGACCATTAGCCAGTATAGTGGCTGCTGCCTGATTGGCAAACTCGACAAACTCGTCACCCTTGGCCACAAAGTCGGTCTCACAGTTGACCTCAACCATTACACCACGTGAACCATCTTCACTGGTTGCGATTGCAACCACACCTTCGGCCGCAACACGCGAGGCCTTCTTGTCCGCCTTGGCAAGGCCAGACTTGCGCAGATTCTCGATCGCGGTATCCATATCGCCATCGGTTTCAACCAGTGCCTTCTTGCACTCCATCATCCCTGCGCCGGTACGCTCGCGCAGCTCTTTTACCTGACTAGCAGTAATAGCCATCTCTAAAATCTCCTTACCTTGTAACTATTCAGCTCCTTCCTAAAACCCACCATTTCAGCGTTCAAAAATGATCATGTATACATATACACTCACATTTTCTGCCTTGAACTGGCGGCTTTTAGGGGCGATCTGAACAGCTACAGTCATATACTTCCTATTCCGTAAAAAAACCTGAACAGTTATCTCACCCGGTAACTATTCAGCAGCTTCTTCAGCCGTCTCAACAGCAGCAACCGCAGTTGCACCCTTGGCATCTACAATGGCATCGGCAGCAGCACGCACATAGAGCTGAATCGCACGAATCGCATCGTCATTACCTGGAATCACATAATCAACGGTCTCAGGGTTGTTGTTGGTATCCACCACGCCGATGACTGGGATACCGAGCTTCTTGGCCTCGTTGATGGCAATGGATTCATGGCCGGTATCAACCACCAGAATCGCAGAAGGGAGGCCACCCATATCCTGAATACCGCCCAGAGTACGCTCGAGCTTCTCCAGCTCACGGGTCATCATCAACCCCTCTTTCTTGGTCAGACGATCCAGACGACCATCCTCCTTCATCGCCTGAATATCCTTCAGACGGCGGATAGACTGCTTCACGGTTTTGAAGTTGGTCAACATGCCGCCCAGCCAGCGGTGGTTGACATAAGGCATGCCACAGCGCTCGGCCTCTTCACGAATGGTCTTCTGTGCAGCACGCTTGGTGCCTACGAACAGCACCTTGCCCCCCTTGGCTACAGTACCACCGATGAAGTTCATCGCATCCTGGAACATCGGCAGGGTCTTCTCCAGGTTGATGATATGAA
>CAYFOU010000019.1:0-23696 GCA_964344805.1 uncultured Piscirickettsiaceae bacterium
GGAGTCTGCCTTTTCTCTACTTGATTTGCGAGTGGTTTGCAGGATTTAGGTATGAAAGTTCTTGTTGTGTGAAAAATTATGAATCGATTAATTGTTAAATCAATAGGTGGTGGAGTTGAAGAGGTGGTTTGTGTATGAAAGGGATTGTCTTAGCCGGCGGCAGTGGTACACGACTTTATCCCGTTACTCGAGGTATTTCTAAACAGCTGGTGCCGATCTACGATAAGCCAATGGTCTATTACCCGCTTTCAGTATTGATGTTGGCAGGTATTCAAGAGATTTTGATTATCACTACACCAGAAGATCAGTCAGGATTTAAGCGTGTGCTTGGTGATGGTTCTGAGCTCGGGGTGCAATTTGAATATATGGCTCAGCCCTCACCTGATGGTTTGGCTCAAGCTTTTATTCTTGGGGATGCGTTTATTGGCGAGGGTGATGTCTGTCTCATATTAGGGGACAATATTTTCTTTGGCCATGATCTCATACCGTTGCTTGCTAGAGCAGTCCACAATGCACAGCAAAGCTCTTTGGCAACGGTGTTTGGCTACCATGTTCATGATCCTGAACGCTATGGAGTGGCTGAGTTTGATCAGGCTGGCAATGTCATTACTCTTGACGAGAAACCTAAGCTGCCTAAATCCAACTATGCAGTGACGGGGCTCTATTTTTTTCCTAATGATGTTGTGGAGAAGGCCAAACAGGTTAAACCCTCTAGTCGAGGTGAGTTAGAGATAACTACCATTAATCAGATGTACCTTAATGAGGGGCGCCTCAAGCTGGAGAAGATGGGGCGTGGTTTTGCCTGGCTAGATACGGGTACCCATGAGAGCCTGTTAGAGGCATCTGCTTTCATTGAGACTATCGAAAAGCGCCAAGGGCTCAAAGTGGCTTGTCTTGAAGAGATTGCTTATGAAAAGGGGTATATCAGTCGCGAACAGCTTGCTGAGCTAGCTCGACCATTGCTTAAGAGCCAGTATGGTCAATACCTGATCCAAAGAGCAGAAGAGGGGCGAGTGTGAACTTTATGCCTCAACAGATCCCTGAAGTGATATTGATTGAACCGGTGATTCATGGCGACGTACGTGGCTACTTCAGCGAGACCTATCGCCAGGAGTTGTTTGAGGAGGCTATTGGTCACTCGGTCCACTTTGTACAAGATAATGAATCTCGTTCTTCCAAAGGGGTGTTGAGAGGTCTTCACTTTCAGCTCCCTCCCTTTGCACAGGGTAAACTGGTGCGAGTGCAGGAAGGAGAGGTGCTTGATATTGCTGTCGATATTCGTGCTGGTAGCCCTACATATGGCCAGTATATTGAAGCGGAGTTGAGTGCAGAGAATCGAAGGCAACTCTGGATACCGAGAGGTTTTGCTCATGGTTTTGTTGTATTGAGTGAGTATGCCACTTTCAGTTATAAGGTGGATAGCTACTATGCACCTGAGCATGACAGGGGGGTTGCCTATGATGATCCAGATCTGAAAATTGATTGGAGGTTGTCTCCAGAATTGCTCAAGCTTTCTGATAAAGACCGGAATCAACCGATGCTGAAAGAGCTCTCCTCCTGTTTCAAATACAGTGATAATCTCTATGACTAAGTCATTACTGGTCATTGGAAAAAATGGGCAGTTGGGGAGTTCTATCCAGAAGATCGAGCAGCAGCATCTCGAGCTTGAGATTCATTATGTAGCAAGGGCGCAACTCGATCTTTCATCTAGTGCAAGTATTACCGAATATTTTCAAAAACGCCGCTTTGACGTCATTATCAATACTGCAGCTTATACTGCAGTTGATCAGGCTGAATCGGATTCAGAACTGGCTGAGCGGATTAACCACTATGCTGTGGCAGAGCTTGCTGAGATTGCAAAGCAACAAGGTGCTCAGTTGATTCAGATTAGTACTGACTACGTGTTTGATGGAAAACATTCCAAACCTTATCAACCTAAAGATCAAACTGCTCCTCAAAATATATATGGAATCAGTAAACGGAATGGTGAAAAGGCGTTGCAGATAGTTGCTCCTAAGGGAGCTATTGTGCGCACCAGTTGGCTCTATAGTGAGTTTGGTGGCAATTTTATCAAAACCATGTTGCGCTTGGGGAGTGAGAGGGAGCAGATCAGTGTGGTGGCTGATCAGGTGGGTAGCCCAACTTATGCTACTGATTTAGCAGAAGCTTTATTGGTGCTTGTTGAACAAGAACAAGGGAAGGAAGAGCAAAAGACATCACTCCCGATATTCCATTTTGCCAACCAAGGGGTTGCTAGCTGGTATGATTTGGCTCATTCGATCTTTCAAATTTGCAACATCAATTGCAAGATAAAACCGATCACAACGGAACAGTACCCTACTGCAGCTGAACGCCCTCATTACAGTGTGCTGGATGCTCGAGCTATCCAACAGCAGACTGGGATTGAGATTCCGTACTGGAGAGATGGGCTGGAGCGATGCCTGAAAGCGTTGAATGTACTGGAAGCGTAACGAACAGAAAATTACTACCAATGATAGGGAGATCAAGATCAAATGGCTGAGCTGAGCCATCGCATTATAGTCACCGGAGGTGCTGGTTTTATTGGTTCCGCAGTCATTCGTCATTTGATTGGTGAGACTAGGCATACTGTCATCAATGTGGATAAGCTCACTTATGCTGGAAACCTTGAGTCTCTTGCTTCAGTGAGTGGTAATGCCTGCTACCATTTTGAACAGGCTGATATTTGTGATGCCGATGCAATTTACCAGATTTTCCATCAATACCAGCCTACGATCATAATACATCTAGCGGCAGAATCTCATGTGGATCGTTCTATTGATGGGCCGAATGTATTTATGCAGACTAACATTATCGGTACATCGGTTCTATTAGAGCAATCACTTATCTACTATAGTCAGCTATCTCCGAGCCAGCAGGCCCGATTTCGTTTTCACCATGTTTCTACGGATGAAGTCTATGGAGACCTGCCTCATCCAGATGAATATGGATGGGAAGAAGAGGAAGATTTACCTCTTTTTACTGAAGAGACTCCTTATGCACCCAGTTCACCTTACTCTGCAAGTAAAGCAAGCTCCGACCATTTGGTGCGTGCATGGTACCGTACGTATGGTTTACCTACACTGATTACCAATTGCTCAAACAACTACGGCCCTTATCAATTCCCGGAAAAGCTGATTCCGTTAATGATGCTTAATGCATTAGAGGGAAAATCACTTCCAGTTTATGGTAAGGGGAATCAGATCAGAGACTGGCTCTATGTAGAAGATCATGCGAGGGCGCTGGCGCTTTGTGCAATCCAGGGAGAGATTGGGCAGACATACAATATTGGCGGACATAATGAAAAACAGAATATCGAAGTGGTGTATGCGCTCTGTGATACGCTGAATGAAATTATGCCAGCAGAGAAAGGTTATCGAGAGCAGATTGTCTATGTTCAGGATCGTCCTGGGCATGATATGCGTTATGCCATTGATGCGAAAAAGATTGAGCGAGAGCTGGGCTGGAGGCCGATGGAGACATTTGAGAGTGGTTTGAGAAAAACGGTGGAATGGTATCTGCAAAATAATGAGTGGTGCCAGCGAGTGCAGGATGGAAGCTATCAGCGTGAGAGGTTAGGGAAATATTAACTATAAAAGATTTATGCTGAAAGATATGATTGTCCAATATATGAATAAGGAATAGTTGATTGTCATGCTGAGAGATCTAACTAATTACTTGGTTGCAGATGCTGTCGATCTGTCGAAGGTTGATAGCGTGCTGGTAATTAAGCTCAGGAATATTGGTGATGTTGTATTAGCAACACCAGTTTTTTCTGTTCTGAGAAAAAATTTTGGAAAGAATGCTGTTGTTGATGCAGTTGTGTACGAAGAAAGTAAAGTGATTCTTGAGGGGAATCCTTATGTCGATACTGTTTATGGTGTTAAAAGAAGAGAGGGGTTAATAAATAGTATTGGCTTAGCAAAAGAAATAAGGCGTAAGAGATATGGGATGGTCATTAACTTGACCGAGGGTGATAGAGGCGGGGTACTGTCATTGCTTAGTGGTGCGGGTTATAGAGTTGGAATTCAGCATGCTAGTAACGAAAAGTTATGGAAACAAAAGGCATATACCCATTTTTATCAGACGGATAGAGTAAACAGACATGCGGTAGAGCAGGATCTGGATGCTATAAGAAGAATAGGTATTAGAGTAAAGAGTGATTATGAAAAGCTGTCTATTTTTGTTCGAGAAGAAGAGATTGAGACTGCTAAAAATAAACTAAATAATAGGGTGTCCTCAGATAAAGGGTTTGTGATACTGCATCCTGTGAGTCGGTGGTTCTTTAAATGTATGTCGCCTGAACAGATAGCTGCTATGGTCGATCATATTGTTGAGCTTGGGTATTCTATAGTTCTAACAAGTGGCATGGATGAAAGAGAGTTGTCTGTTGCAAATAGTATTGAGCGGCATCATCCTGAAGTGATTAATTTGGCAGGAAGTCTTAGTCTTAGAGAATTGATTGCTGTAGTTAACAATGCACAAATGGTAATTGCACCAGATACGGCAATTGTCCATATGGCGGCTGCATTACAAGTTCCAGTTTTTGTGTGGTATGGGCCAACCAATGAATATGTATGGAGTCCATGGCTAGCTCGATATTATAGTATTAAGATGGATGCAAAATGCAGTCCATGTGGTTTGCCGGGTTGTGGAGGAGGTAGAATTAGTGAGTGCCTGTGGGGGATTGATGTAGAAAATATAAAGGCTGAATTAGATCAGTTTATCGAAACTATTTGATTGGTTGCTAAGATTTTAGGGTTAATTTATGAGTGATAAGCAGAATTTTTTTGTTCCTAAGGTGGAGCAATGTAGTTCTAATGATAAGCAACATATAAAGCTTACGTATATTATTCATTATTACTTTGATCAAGAGTCTGAGTCTACATTGTTGAATTTATTGGATAAGTATTCAGAGTATTCTTCTGATTTGTTAGATGTTGTACAGTTTGTAATTATTGATGACGGCTCACCTCTGAAGTTTGATATTCCTAATTATGAAATGAACATCATTTGGTTAAGAATATTAGATGATATTCCATGGAATCAAGGAGGAGCAAGAAATTTGGGTGCAGTATATGCTAAGTCTGATAATATTTTATTGTCTGATTTGGATCATGAATTTCCTGAGCATACGCTGCAGAAAATGATTAGTATGAAAATGTTAGGGCGTAAATTCTATAAAATCTGGAAATTTCACCCTGAAAGAAATGAATTTGGAAGACCTCATCCAAATACTTTTCTTATATCGAGAGCAAGATTCCTTCGGTTGTATGGTTATGATGAGGAATATAGCGGTGGCTATGGAGCGGAAGACTATCGGTTTGTTAAATTTCAGAAGTATCATGGTTCATGGCAGAGGCACTTGAATAAGAAGTTTTACTGTCTTATCAGAAAAGATATTGACAGAAAAAAATCATATCATTCACTAGATCGCAGCTTTGAAAGAAATTCCGCGATTGATCAAAGAAAAAGGAATGAGCTCTTATATTGGGGAGAGGAGAGTGGTCATAGTAGAGAATTCCTTAATTTTAAGTGGGACATCGTGTCAATAAATAGGCGGCAGCCGCCTTCTGAGAAAATAGTGAATAGAGTATGGAAGCATTTATGGTGGTTCAGAACACTTAAAGCTTTGGTGTGTAATTAAAGTCAGTTTCTAAGAGGTGATGTCCGTTGCTAAAGCCGAAATTAAAAAAATATGCAAAAAAGATATCTAGAAAAAGAATCTATGAGTATCTGCTCGAGTTTTGTAAGGATGTTCATGATGGTGATTCGGTTCTAGTTATTGGAAGTGGTGGAGAGATATGAGGAGATTGTTAGAAAAGGTTTGGCGGGAAAAAAATAAATATTGTTACATCTGATATAGATCCTATTAGAAAGCTAGATATTGCAGATGATATAGTTAATACCAAGTTTAAGGATGATAGCTTTGAGATTGTTATTTTCTCTGAGGTATTAGAGCATGTTAAAGAGCCGGAAAGGCATTAAAGAATATAAGTAATATTTTGAGGGCAAATGGAAAGCTTTTTTTGTCAGTCCCGTTTATTTTTCCAGTCCATGATGCCCCTCATGATTACTTTAGATATACAGGGTATGGCTTGTCATTTTTGCTTGACAGATGTGGAATGAAATACGTCATCCATGAGAGAAATAATTATATAGAGAGTATGCAGATAGTTTTTTTAAGAGGGTTATGGTTTAAAAAGTGGAAGATAACGCTTTTCATAACGTTAGTTTCCATTGTTTTATTTTCTGTAGTTTTATTGTTTGGTTTATTGATGAAAAATGAGAGTCTGGAATATTTGAGTTCTGGTTATGTAGTTATTGCTGAGAAATAAAATAGAGTTTATTTATGAAATTGATTAATCCTGAAATTAGATTTGAGGTTACAAATAAGTGTAACTATAAATGTGTTATGTGCCCAAGAGAAAAGCAGACAAGAGAGCAGGGAGAAATGTCGCAAGAACTTTTTGAAAAGGCATTTAATGAAGGGGTTGAAATAGGTATGAGGATGGCGACACTGGTTAGTTATGGCGAGCCATTTGCAGATAAATCAATAAAAAATAAGATTGAATATGCTAAGAAAAAAGCAGCAGATATCGAGCTATATACAATTACGAACGGTTATTATGTGGATGAAGACGTCGCGCGATTTTTGGTTGATCAGTCGTTCGATAAAATTCGTTTTAGTTGGTATGGTGTATCTAAAGAGTCGTATGCAGCAATTCATGGTGTTAAAGGACACTATCGTGACTTAGTTAAAGAGAATATATTAAGATTGATTTCTATTAGGGATGCTAGTAATAAGAAAAAACCACATATAGAGGTCTATTTTCTCCAGATGAGTGAGAATCAAGATGAGGTTGATTTGTTTAGGAGAGAGTGGGAAGGGGTTGCAGATGATGTGTCTATATGGAAACCGCATAATTGGAGTGATGGAAGAGATTACCGAGAATTGGGTAATGATAAAAGAAGTTGTGGGCGGCCGTTTACTGGGCCAGTTCAGATTCAATGGAATGGTGAGATTGTTCCGTGTTGCTGGGATTATAATAATAACATTGTTTTAGGTGATGTTACGCATGACATGATTGCTTCGATACTTAAAGGAAGAGAATACGATAATTTAAGAAATGCGCATGATAAACTGGAGTTCCATAAGTTTCCGTTTTGTGATTCATGCGACCAACTTCATGAGGCGCCTGATTCTCTTGTATATACAACTATTAAGACATCAAAGGTTGGGAATACAAACACAAATCAATACGAACTAGATTATATAGAAGATTGATTGCTTCTCTTGTTGTGTCGTTATGAATGTTCAAAAATTTAAAGATAATCTAAAGGTATTTAGGAGATTTGTCCGTACTTTTATAAAAAGTCCAGGTTTGGCAATGCAGTACTCTTATTTCAGAAAATTAACCAGTATGTTGGATTGGGCGAGTGCGGAAGAAATGATTTCTGAAATTTCGAGGAAAGCAGTCCAGTGCAAAGACAGTAGGTTAGTAAAGGAGATGTCAGAAGCTGCGCTGCGTTTAGGTAGTCCGACTGCTTATATGAACCTCCAGCTAGAGTGTGCAAAATTAGATGGAAATTTGCGTGAAACAGACTGGAAGGGAGATGACCTGTCTGATGCTACGCTTTGGATCTCTTTTAGAGAGACAGAAAAGCAGGGGTTGGCAACAGGCTTGAATATGGTTGGTTATGTGAAATATGTAGCAGATCAAGCAAAGCACACGGTTCTGGTTGTTGAGCCAAGATTGGTAAGTGTTTTTTCCAGAACACTGCCCAAAGTTGAAGTGATTAAGGGGCCAAGGGAGCCATGTGCGATTGGAGATAGTCGCTTGGTAACGGCTAATCCACTGATACTAATGTCAGTCATTGGTGTTGAAGAGAAAAAACTACGTACCAATTACTACTCACTGAAGGCAGACAGTGAATTAGCTAAACAGTTTGCTTGCAGATATAGAGTTAATGAGAAAAGTGGTATTCCATTAATTGGTATTGAGTGGGGGACTCAATCTCCCCGAAAAAAGGAGGCGCCATTAGATTACTGGGTAGATTTAGTTTCAGAAATTGATGCGGTTTTTATTGTTCTGCAATATGAATATGATGGTTTTGATGCTGACGTGGAAGTTTTGAGGAGTACTGCTAAGAATGAGCTTATAGTTGATAAAAGTGTTAATCAATTAGTTGATATGGACCGCTTTGCAGCGCAATTGACTTCACTGGATCTGTTGATTTCTACTCATTCAAGCGACTCACACTTTGCGGGCGCGCTCGGCGTGCCAATGATTCTTGTCTGTGATGATATGTTCCGAAGGTCATGCCAAGTTTATTCTTATAATCGAGTCTACTGGTATCCAGATGCCGTTTTACTAGGAAAGAATGGAAGAGCTTGGTCAGAAGTTTTTGATGAAGTTAAAGCTGAAGTTCATCAATATTTACGATGAATATAGTGCTGTTTACAGACAAAGCAGCTCCCACGCATTCAGCTATTGAAGGGTTGTTTGGTCATGATTTGTATGGTAGATCAGAGGTCGTGCTTGTCTATTTTTCTAAAAATATTACAAACGCTACTGTAGATGGGCGAAGAATATATCTGCCATATCGATGTAGGAAGAATGATTTGATAGGCACTCTGAGTGCAGTGGTTGACCTTACTGAATTTGATGTTTTAATTGTAAGGAATCTATATTCAGTGCTTAGGCAGGTGCTCTCTATTAGTCAACGGCAAGATTATAAGATTGGGTTCTGGAAATCATGGCCGCATACCTATCGTAGACTGTTTACATCTTTGCGTGATAAAAAGCATACTATAAGAAGTAGAATAGAGTACTTTATTAAAAGAAAGATCAATATACATTACATAAATAAATGTGATTTCTTTTTGCCGATCACAAACAGAATGAAGGAATCTCTGTTTAAGGGGGTAAGTGTTCCTTGTTTTGATCTCGGTATGGGGATAAGTAAAGAGTTAAGTCTAAAGAAGCTTGATACTAATTCGAATAATAAGCGGCTGAAATATATCTATATTGGTACGATTGATGAGTTGAGAGAAACGCATGTTGTAATTGAGGCATTTCATGCTGTTGCTTCTGATTATGAGCTAGATATATATACTTCATCATCAGGTGAAGAGGTGGATAAAATAATGGAAATAATTGATAGAGATAAAAGGATATCGCTTTATCCTCCATTTGATAATGCTGACCTGCAATCTGTTTTAGAAAGATATGATATTGGTGTGAATTTTACCCCAGATAATGTTATTTTCAACACGTCATCTCCGACAAAGATATATGAGTATTATGGAGTTGGATTGGTTGCATTGATGAATTCAAACCCAGAATTTGAGTTACGGCTTGATGAAGATGAGGCCTTTTTTTGTCGGTTTGATGTGGTGTCGATTAAGAGTTGTATTGAGAAAATTTCAAGATTTAAAAGAAATAGATTAATTGAAATGGGAAGAAAGGGAAGAGAAAATCTTAGTGAATCAGAATATAGTGTTATGTCAGAAGGTGTATATAGCTTTCTGCGTGGTCTGGATGGTTAATGAATGATATGAGAATGAATAAGTTAAATAGCATGAGAGAGAGCATTGCTCGTGTAGTGATGGTGGTGTTTAGTTTGCTTGTGTCGGTGTTGCTTGTGCTTGTTATCGATTATTTGTATAGTAATTTTATTTATGATCATATTGAGGTGGTTGAGTATAAGGATGCGTTGGAGGACGGTTGGTATGCTCTGAAAAAAAATCATAATGGATATGCAGTATGGGGAGATCATCATTATAAAGTTTATACAGATAAAAATGGATATCGGGTTAAAAATGATCAAGAGGATCATGGAAAGGCAAATTATTTATTTTTAGGTGATTCGTTTACTTTTGGTGTTAATGGTTCTTGGGATGAAACTTTTGTCGGTATGTTTTCTAAAGAAACTACAGCAACTGTCCTTAATGCAGGTGTTCCATCCTACTCCCCTACAGGGTATTTATATCAATATCAGCAGGCTGTTGCAAATGGCGTATTGAATGAAGGATATTCCCTAATTATTGGGGTGGATATCAGTGATGTGCAAGATGAGGCAGCGTACTGGGCTGATGGTGATGAGCACCCTATAAATAAGCGAAGAGAAATGCAACAAGCAGACCCTGATCAAGTGGTTGAAAAGAACTCAAGTTTTAAAGAATTCAAAAGAAAGAACTTTAAAATGACGCGGCGCGTCTCACGTTATGTTCGTAATAAGGTTCGAGAACTTCGTGGTTGGAAAACAAAATCAGCTAATGATGCTTTTGAGACACATAGATCAGCATTCACGTGGAAGGGTTGGAATGAGCTTGAGCATGATCTAAAAGGAAGCTATTTAAGTCATGAAAGCTATGCACCGTTAGGTGTCAAGGGTGGGTTGGATCGAGTTAGAGATAAGCTTTTTGAAATAGCAAAACTTGCAAAAAATGAAGGAGCAAGAGTTTATCTATTGATATATCCATGGCCATCTCAATTAAAGTATAAAAGTAAGTTTGATTGGCCTGGATTTATAGAAGATGCTTGTAGTCAGATGAAATGTGATGGTGTAATTGATACAACTGATCGATTTGCTAAATATGCTAAAAATAACGAGTATTGGTATAAGGACCTATATGTCTATGGTGATACGCACTATAATACGTTGGGGAATCGGTTAGTGGCGGATGAACTTGCTGAATTTTTAAATGATTAATGAGTGGGCGAGGTTGTATGCAAGAAAGACTTGAGGGTGGTGAGAAAAGCTTTGGTTGGTTACTGGCAATCATTTTTCTGTTAATATCTGTATACCCATTAATTCATGGTGGGGTGATACGTGGATGGGCGCTGCTTATCTCAATGCTGTCAGTATTTGTTGTTTATATATTTCCTTCTCTATTACGAAATCCATATAAGCTGTGGATGTCGCTTGGCATGCTGCTAGGTAATGTTGTTTCACCGATAGTTATGGCGATAATTTTTTTTGGAGTTGTATTTCCAATTGGGGTGATAATGAAATTATCAAGGAAAGATATATTAAGTTTAAAGTGGGATGATGGTGTAAAGACTTATTGGGTGGATAGGAAAGGCCCAGAAAGTTCAATGAAGAATCAATTCTAATGGAGATGTATTGTGGCGTTCATTCGTGAGTTATGGGAATTTTTGAAAATAAGAAAAAAATTCTGGTTATTACCAATTATGATTGTGATGGCAATTTTTGGTGGTCTGATTGTGTTAAGTCAAGGATCGGTCGTAGCACCATTTATATACACACTGTTTTAGGCCTATGATTTATATACTCGGTATATCTGCATTTTATCATGATAGTGCGGCAGCTCTCCTTGCTGATGGTGATATTGTAGCAGCTGCTCAGGAAGAGAGATTTACACGCAAGAAACATGATGCCACATTCCCGGTGAATTCGATTAATTATGTTTTGTATGAAGCTGGGATTGATTTGCATCATGTAGATTTTGTGGTTTTTTACGATAAGCCTTTTTTAAAGTTTGAGAGGATTCTCGAAACTTTTATTGCCACTGCGCCATATGGATTTAAGCAGTTTAGTATGGCTATGCCTATCTGGTTAAAGGAAAAACTCTTTCTAAAAAAGGTTCTAACTGAAAGCCTGAGTGAAATTGGGTCTGGATTTGATGATGCAAAACTACTGTTTAGCGAGCATCACCTTAGTCATGCTGCTAGTGCATTCTACCCATCTCCGTTTGATGAGGCTATCGTCTTGACAATAGATGGTGTTGGAGAATGGACAACAACTAGTGTATCGATAGGCAAGGGGGAGAGTTTGGAAGTTATTAAAGAGATTAACTTCCCTCATTCACTAGGCCTTCTATATTCTGCGTTTACCTATTACATCGGATTTAGAATTAATAGTGGAGAATATAAAATGATGGGATTAGCTCCATATGGGAGTCCGATATATAAAAATCTGATTATTGATGAGTTAATTGATTTGAAAGATGATGGCTCGTATAGATTGAATATGAGTTATTTTAAATATATGACTGGACTTACTATGGTGGGATCCAAATTTGAATCACTTTTCGGAGAGCCTGCTAGGAAGCCAGATACTGACCCTATTACACAATTTCATATGGATATTGCTGCTTCTATACAATCTGTAATTGAAGAGATTATTCTGAGAATGGTTAGGTTCATTGCATCTGAATATAGTATAGATAACTTGTGTATGGCAGGCGGTGTTGCGCTTAACTGCGTTGCGAATGGCAAAATTCTTCGAGATGGCGCTGTAAAAAGGTTGTGGGTGCAGCCTGCTGCAGGAGATGCCGGTGGCGCATTGGGAGCAGCATATGCTACTTGGCATAAGGAATTGGCTAATCCTCGACGAATTGATTCGACAGATTCAATGAAAGGGGCGTATTTAGGGCCCGAATTTACGCAAGACCAGATTGAAGAGCAGTTGACTCGCAGTGGAGCGGTTTTTGAGACAGTAAATGATGATGAAATGCTAACCATCGTTTCGCGTGCATTGAAAGATGGAAATGCTGTTGGTTGGTTTCAGGGGAGAATGGAATTTGGTCCTCGTGCTCTAGGAGGGAGATCTATCCTAGGTGACCCGCAGTCTGATCAGATGCAAAAACTGCTTAATTTAAAAGTTAAGTTTAGAGAATCATTTAGGCCATTCGCACCATCAGTATTGCGTGAAGATGTTTCAAATTGGTTTGAATTTGATGGAGATAGCCCGTACATGCTCTTTGTGGATAAAGTACATCCTGATAAATGCATTGAAATGAAGGAGGAGGAAAAAGAGCTGTTTGGAATTGATAAGTTAAATATAAGCCGCTCAGCAATCCCGGCTGTCACGCACGTCGACTATTCAGCAAGAATTCAGACAGTAACAAAGGATTTAAATGATCGGTACTATAAGTTGATAAAAAAATTCAAAGAGAAAACGGGGTGTCCAGTGCTAATCAATACATCATTCAATGTTCGTGGAGAGCCAATAGTTGGTACGCCAGAAGATGCATTCAGATGCTTCATGGGAACGGGTATTGATATGCTTGCAATTGGTAATTGTGTACTTACTAAGAAAGATCAAAACGAAAAACTTGTAGAAGATTATAAAGACAAGTATGAGCTTGATTGATTTTTTATGGGAAGTCATTGTTGTGCATAAGCGCGCTGAGAGTGCTTTTTCTCATTTCTTCTAAGTTTACGCAATCGGCTCGTTCTTTTATCTTTAACTATATCTCTCTATGTAAGTTATTTGTATGAACCGTTTTGTAAAAATAAGTGTATATAATTTGATTGCAGTTATCATGCTGCTGTTATTGTTGGAAACTATTATATGGAGTGGAAGATTAGTTTTAGGTAAGAAAGATTTGGGCTATATGTACATGAAAGAAGTTCACGAACTACAAGACCCTTGCCAAGTAATGAGAACGCATCCTATTTTGTCTCATGTTCATGATCATCGTGGGCGGTGTGACGTGCTTGGCGGGCAAGCTGAATTAGGATTTGTGTATTATAGTGATATGGGGCATGACAATGATGTGATTTTAACGCTTGGTGGGTCAACAACAGATGGTTTCTTTAAGATGTATAGTGAGGGATATACCTATCCATATGTATTGAACGATTTAGTTGCGGAGTACGGGATCACAGTCGCTAATGGAGGATGCGGAGCGTATGGATCAGCTCAGGAGTTGCTTAAGCTTATTGTTGATTTTGATAATGTAATAGGAAATGTAAAGGTCGTGTTATCACTGAATGGGATTAATGATATATATGGTTATTATGGTGTTGATGAGAAAGGGTACAAAAATAGGCCATATATGACAGGGCTGCAGTCATATATGTTTGATAAGCAAGTATGGGTTAAGCAAAATGAAAGTTTTATAGGGGGGTATTTTCCAAATATTGTAAAGGTTCTGGATTTGGGTGGTGGGGGGATTCATCATAATAAAATTAAAAATACATTTAATGAACCATTGTATAAATTCGCTGCAGATAGGTGGAGGAAAAATATAACAGCTATGCGTGCAATTGCTGAATCTAAAGGCGCTTCTTATTATGTTTTTTTGCAGCCAACACTTGGGCTAAGCGGGGTGCAGTCAGTCGTTGATTTGGATACTAATGATGGAAGGCTTTTTTCTGAAATGAGTTCGGACTATGTTGATAACTTGAATTCTGTCTATTATTATATGAAGTTATATTGTAGAGAGTTAGAGTATTGTTTTGATATATCTGATGTTGCACCTCCTGTTGGCAATAATTATTCTGAGGAGAGGCATCATAATGAAAATGGAAATAAAATAATAGCTGATGAAATATTTAAGGTTTTATTGTCCAATGAATTAATCTGATTTTTCAGGTGTTATATTATATTTTATTTGCCATGCTGGAATAATCCAAGTCCATCTTCTTTCGTAAGATTCCTGAGTAGAAAAGTTAAAATTGATGATTGGCTTTAGAATAGGGATAATTAGCTTGTCAACTATTGAAGTTTTGTAGAAATCTATGTGTGTTTTTTTGAGTATAAACCTTGAGTTTGTGTAGAATGTTGGAAGTTTTCTTGAGCCTGGCTGCTTTGTTTGATCTATGAAGTAATGCATGGTGTACAACCCAAAGAATCTCACATGTGTAGGATCAGAATAGTAATATGGATTTGAAAAATGAGGTACTACTATTTCTATGTTTGCATCATGTGTGCAAATTCGGTGTAGTTCGCTCATGAGATTGGGAAAATTTTCTACATGTTCGAGGGCGTGCCTAGTATATATTCTTGTGACTGAGTTGTCAGGCAGCAAATCAAGAGGCTGATTTAAGTCTGCAACAATATCGACATTGCTTAGTTCGAAAATATCTAAGTTGTAGAAATCATTATAACTATTGCCGCCAGAACCAATATGGAGTTTGAGTGGTTTTTCAGAATTAATATCGTTTATGATGTCTTGGTTGATGATCTTCATTGTTTTTGATATTTATCGGAAACTTCTCTGAGCCAATTTATAAGTAACTTAGAGGATGAGCTTATGCAGAAGAGTGATTGGACACGATCTCTTCCTGAATTACCAAGCTTTTTTCTCAGTTCGATATCACTAATTAGCTTTTCTAACTGGAAGTACCACTCATCATCATTGGAAACTAGATAGCCATCGATGTTGTCTCGGACAATATCGATGTTGGCCCCAATTTTTGAGCATACAACAGGTATCCCTGCTGCCATATATTGTATAGCTTTTAGGCCGCATTTTCCCTTTGACCATTCATTGTTGGACATTGGCATGATGCCAATGTCTACTTTTTGTAAGCTATCTACCTCAGTATCTTCGCTCCAATCAGATGAGTAAATACTGATTCCGAGGAGATCAGGGGTACCTTTAGAAATAATTAGTAGATTGGCTTCTGGATGGGAAAGGTGAATTTTCGTGAAAACGGAGGATATCTCTTCAAGAGCATCAAAATTGTTTGGTTGGCCAATCCAGCCAATATTTATATTCTTAGAGTCGAAGTGTTGCTTTTGAATGTACTTAGAGGCATCAACTACGGTTGGTAGAATTTTAATATTATTATTGAATTGTGAAGCAATTGTGGATAGATAGCTATTTCCAGCAATAATGAGTGACGATGCTTTGCAGATGGTTTCGAATCGGCGCCTTATTTTTTTTTCTGTAGATTTTGACCAGTGATTATCATGAGTTTTATGTATAATGTCATCAAAATCATATATGAGTATCCCGCATTTCTTTTTTAATTTTTGTATGAATTTTTTCCTAAATAACCGCTTTTGAATGAAGATAATGTCACTATTTCTTGCAGTATTGAGAATATTTCGTTCTTCCTGATATCTAGAAAATAAGCGATGGATTGGGTTTGATGGTTTTGTTGCTGGCGTGAGTACTGATACATTAAATCCTGATGATGATAAATAAGGGATATACATGAAAGCCCTGTAGCGTGCGCTGGCACGTGTCCTTGGACCAACAGTGAGGATAAGGATGTTCATCGGGAGATGGGTGGTTTCTGATTAATTGAATCGCAGAAAAGAGTTTCAACTTTGTCTAACATGCTTGTAAGGTTAAGCGGCTTTGATGACTTTAAAGCATTTTTTCCTAATGATTCTCTTAATGAGCCATCCTCGATAAGTTTGACTAGCGCTCTGTAAAGGTCTTGTGCGTCTTTCTTGTTAACAATGATGCCCGAATGTTTATCATCGATAACTTCACTGATGGCACCAGCATCGGTTGTAATGATAGGAAGGCCACAAAACATCGCCTGGATAATAGACTGTGGTACACCTTCATTGGCATATGAGGGTAAGCAGAAGATATCAATGACCTGTAGCCAGTTCTCTGGGTTTTCTTGATGTCCTGCACATATTACCTGGCTTTCAAGGTTTAGACTTTTTATTTGCCTGGAAATGTTATCCATTTGGGGGCCATCACCAACTATGATAAGTTTCCAGGACCTGTTAGAAATTTGTGAGAAAGCGTCTATTAAGTATTTATGGCCTTTCCAACTTCTGAGTGTCGCAATAATTCCAATATAGTGAGTTTTATCGCTGGGTAAACCGAGCATTCTAAGTGTAGAAGCATGATCTGAGTTGCTAGGTTTGAATCTGGATGGATCGATCCCAGTTGGTATTGAGGAAATCATGCTGGGGTGAATTTCTAAAGTGTTGATTAGATGGTCACGTATAAAATTCCCAGTGGTAATGATCTTGTGGGTCGCTTTTTTGTATAGCCAACGGTTTATTATGTTGTTTGTTACAGGTGCTGAAATATGCCTAGTTCTAATTATTGTTGGTGGTTCCTTTAGGAAAAGACACGTGATTGTTATAATCCATGAATCTGTTGAACTGTGCGTGTTAATAATGTCTATATTGTTTGATTTGATCCACTTTCTAGCTTGAATGATAGATGATATTTTCTTTTTGTCGATGCTCATGGCATTTGCAGTAATGCCATATTTTTTTGCTTCTAGAAATATTGTTGATTCTCGAGGGCATAGTAATTGTACTTCATGCCCGCGTTTTATCATTCCGCGAGATTCTTCTAAAATGCGTATCTCTTGTCCTCCCCATCCGCATGAGGCCTCGGTGTGTACAATTTTTAACATTTATATTGGGTTAGAAATTCTGCTTATTATAGTGGTTCTTATATATTGGATTATTTTCTAGAAGTTTATTATGAGTTCCAGAGTCTATTATTTTTCCGTTATCCATCACTATGATCATGTTGGCATGTTCAATGGTGGAGAGTCGATGAGCTATTATAATGGTGGTTCTACCGTTCATCAGATCGTTTAATGCAGACTGTACTTGTTTCTCAGAGTCAGTGTCTAAGGCTGAGGTAGCTTCGTCAAGGATAAGAATAGGAGAGTTCTTATAAAATGCGCGTGCTATGGCAATACGTTGACGTTGACCGCCTGAAAGTTTTACACCATCTTGTCCTATGTTGGTATTTTCCTTGTCAGGCATTTTTTCTAAGAATTCATTACAGTGAGCGCGATTTAAAGATTCATGCAGACGCTCTATATTTGGCTTTTTCTCACCATATGCGACATTTGCGGCAATTGAGTCATTAAATAGGCGTATGTCTTGAGATACTAGAGATATTTGATTTCTCAAGCTGTTCAAAGATAAGTCATATATATTTTTGTTTCCGATGGTAATAGATCCATGGCTTATATCGTAGAAACGAGGAAGTAAACTGATTAATGTGGATTTTCCACTGCCAGATTTTCCAATAATTGCTGTTGTGCTTCCTTCTTTAATAGTGGTGTTAATGTTTTCTAGTGTTATAGAGTCTTCATAAGAGAATGAGACGTTACTAAATGAAATGTCTCCGTGTATTTTATCTATGTTTTCTTTTCCTTTATCATCTTCGGCTTTTTCATCAATGATTTCAAAAATGCTCTCAGCGGCGGCAAGCCCTTGTTGTAACGTTGGTGCTAAGCCTGCGAGCCTTTTTATAGGTGGTGGTAGAAGAAGCATAGCTGTTAGAAAAGACATGAATCCACCTGCAGTACTAGTAGCCTCATTTGTTCCGTTAATAGCGATACCGACGATAATTGCTACTGCGATTGAAGTAATGATTTGGGTGAGCGGTACAAGCGAGAATGTCGCGATGCCAGATCGAATCAAAATGCCCTTTTGATATGAGTTGGCATGGCGAAATTTGTTTTTTTCATGATCCTGTCCATGAAATATTTTTATAACTTTATGGTTGGTGCTTGCTTGCTCAATTAGGTTGGTGAGTTCTGCCATTGATGTTTGAGTTTCTTTACTAAGGTATCGCATCCGTTTATTAAATATCTGCATGGTGTATGCTAAAGGCGGAGAGATGATTAGTGTAATTAAGGTAAGCTCCCAGTCTAGCCACATCAGCCATGCTAACAAGGCTATAATGGTAAGCGTATCTCTAACTAGAGTAGTAAGAACTGTTGTGGCTGCACCTGTAACATTGTTCACGTCATATGCAATTTTAGATGCGAGCGCGCCACTGCGGTTATTATCAAAAAAGCGAGTAGGTAAATTGATTAAATGCTCATAAGATTGATTTCTGAGATCAGTGACGACATTTGAAGATAGCCAACGAGTTGTGTAGGCAGATGAAAATGTGAGGATGCCTCTGATTAAGAATATTCCAACAATAAAATAAGGGGCCATTTTAATTGTAGCGTCATCTTTTTTTGTAAAGCCATCGTTGAGCAATGGTTCCATAAGCATCGGAAAAAGAGGTTCTGTGGCAGCTAGTATGGCCAATAAAAAAACCGATAATGAGAATGCTTTCCAGTATGGTCGAACATAGCTGAGTAGCCTTATATATAACTGTTTGCTGTTCATCTTTATTTGTTAAGTTTTTCTGATAATAGATTGAGATAAATCCTCTTCATATTATCAGTTAACGTTTTCGGTGTAAGTGCTTCTATAGATGCTCTTGCATTACGCCCTATCTGTTTCCTTTGTTGAGGTTTTTGGGTCTCATTGAGGGCCTTGATCCAGCTATCGATGTCTGACGGGGGGAGAGTATAGCCCTCTTTACTATCGTTGATTAGGTCTACAGCCCCACAATTGTTACTGGCCACGACTGGAAGACCCGAAGCCATGGCTTCAAGTACAACGTTTGGTTGAGGATCATATAGAGTTGGAAAGGCAAAGACATCTGCGGTTGCATACCAAGGACGAGTGTCATTTTGTGGTCCTATGAAGTGAGTTCGGTTGCTGATGCCAAGTTTCTCTGCAATAAGTTCATATTTTTTGCTGTTTCGATCCTTTCCAACAATCACTAAGTGAGTATTGGGAAGCTGTTGTAGTGCATGCAATAGTATAGATAGCCCTTTTCTTTCAAAGCCAGACCCAATGAATAGCAATAAAGGGGTTAGATCATCAATTGTAAGTTGCTTTCGTATTGTAGAACGATATTTCTCTTTGAGCCTTGGGTGGAATTTCTTGCAGTCGACACCATTGAAGATCACTTCTATATGGGCGTTTATTTGGGAGAAGTTTTTTGTGATCTCACCCTTGATCAAGTTGGAGTTGACTATAATTGTACGCAAACTGGGTTGAGTGAAGGTTCGTTTCTCCTGCCAGAGCAAGTAGAGATGGTAGGGTGAGAGATAAATCGAAATTTTTCTGAGAAGAGAGAGTGACTGATGACGTTTTTTAAGCCATTCGCGATGAACGCCGTCTCCAGCACGATAGATATCACCACAAGGAATGCGTTCGTGAGATTGAACTAGATCAAAATTCGATTGTTGAACAATACGACAGGCTGCGCGGGCAAATGACCAATCACGCCATAAGCGACCAATATAGAAAGGGTTGCAGATGATTGAATGGATATTTTTGTTGTTAGAGCTGTCCCATTGGCGTGTAATTAGCGTAATTTCAATGCCAATCTGCTGTTGTAGTGCATTCAATGCGTTTTCCACAAAGCGTTCAGCGCCACCATAAGGGTTATAGCGTTGACGGATGATGGCAATGTGTATTGTAGATTTCATGGTGATGGATAGAAGCTGGATTGTTGTCCAGGGCGATCTTTGAATCGACGATGAATCCACAGGTATTGCTCTGGCGCTTCTTGTATTGCTTTCTCGATCAAAAGATTGAGATGATCCGTTTCTTGTTGCGGAGCTGAGCCATCCATATCAACGGGGGGGAGTAGCGAAAGCTGATATTGCCCCGTTGTAAGACGATGGGCAAAAAAAGGGATAACGGCAGCACCAGTCATTTTTACTAAGCGTGAAGTAGCTGTGTTAGTTGCCGCAGGGATCCCAAAAAAGGTGGAGAAGAGACTACCTTTATGCCCAAAATTTTGGTCCATGGCATACCAGACTACTTGATTGTTTTTAAGATGCCTAACCATCTCCCGGATGTTGCCTCTCGGGATAGTAGAAACCAGAGTGCGCTCTCTACCCTGTTTGATGATGTGATCAAGCACTGGGTTCTCATTGGGGCGATAGACGGCGTGGATCGGTCGCTGAGTGGCAAGCATAATGCCTGAAAGGTCTAAAGTTGTGAAATGGGCGCTGAAGAGCAAGACTCCATTGCCCCTTTCGATGGCTTGATCAAGGTGTTCCAGTCCTGAGATTTGCATTGTCGAAATCAGTTTTTTTCTGTTGCCCCACCACCCTAATGTAGATTCGAAGATGGACATCCCTATGGATTCAAAGTGTTGCCTTAGTAAGTCGTTGACTTGATCTGTTGAAAGGTCCGGGAAAACAAGCTTCAAGTTAATTTGGGCAATTGATTTCCTTCTTTTCAGTAACTTGAGTCCCCAATGACCCATCCATCGCCCAATGGCTAGTTGGATCTTGAATGGTAGCCTGGAGAGCAGCCAAAAAAGTGCTACTCCACACCAAGTACCCCAGAATCGTGGATGAAATAACTGCCTCTGCATCTGTTAAAGTTTATCACTGTTATGAATAGGGCACTTTATTCGTTATTACTTTATTTGTTGTTGCCGCTGATCCTGCTGCGTCTGCTTTGGCGTAGCCTGAAGGCCCCGACGTATCGGCATCGTTGGAGTGAGCGCTTTGCGCTGTATCGAGGGAAGGCCCCGGAGGTGAAGGTCTGGATTCATACCGTATCGGTGGGAGAGTTTGTCGCCACCATCCCGTTGATCCGTGCCTTGTGTGAAGAGGTACCTGCAGAACAAATCCTTGTCACCACGATGACCCCTACCGGCTCGGCAAGAGTGGTGGAGACCTTTGGTGGTCAGATCCAGCACGTCTATCTTCCCTATGACCTGCCGGATGCAGTCTCCCGCTTTCTGCGTCACTATCGCCCTGCAGTGGTGCTGGTGATGGAGACCGAGATCTGGCCTAATCTGTTCTGCCAATGTGTAGCAAAGAAGATCCCGCTGTTGCTGGGGAATGTGCGTCTCTCGCAGCGTTCACTGGAGGGGTATCGGCGCTGGATTCCTGGTTTGGCCCGAGAGGCTCTTCTGCAAGTGAGTTGGGCAGCTGTGCAGGGGGATGCGGACCGCGATCGATTGATCCAGTTGGGTATCAATGCGGATAGTACTGAGGTTACCGGCAGCATCAAATTTGATCTCACATTGCCGGAATCCTTGCAGGAGCAAGGCGTGGAGTTAAGAGAGACGCTAGGCGTGAACCGCCCGATCTGGATTGCAGCCAGTACCCGTGAGGGGGAGGAGGGTTATATCCTGGATGCACACCGGCAAATTCTTCAGCAGATACCGGATGCGCTTCTGCTGTTGGTGCCGCGCCACCCTGAGCGTTTTGATGGGGTGGCTAAACAGGTGCTGTCTGCAGGTTTTGAAGTTAGCCGTAGGCGTCAGAATGAGGTCTGTACAGCCTCAACCCAGATCTATCTGGGGGATACCATGGGAGAGATGCTGTTGCTCTATGCAGCTTCAGATGTTGCCTATGTAGGAGGGAGCCTGGTGCCAACCGGCTCCCACAATATGCTGGAGCCCGCTGCGCTGGGCAAGCCGGTGCTGTTTGGTCCACACCGTTTCAACTTTGCCGAGATCAGTCAGTTGTTGATCGATCAGGGAGCGGCTAGTGAAGTGCAGAATGCCAATGAACTGGCAGAGCAGGTCATCGGTCTGCTACAGAACCTGCAACGTAGGGAGCAGATGGGGCAACAAGGTGTTCGTGTAGTGGAACAGAATCGTGGTGCACTGCAGCGGCTGCTGGCAGGTATTCACCAGCAGCTCGCCAAGTTGGATAAAAACGTGGATTAAAAGCTGAAGCTGGATGGGGTGGAGCTGGTGATCAGATCATCCACCTCGGTCTCAAACAGAGATTCAGTCAGCCAGCTCTCTGCGTCAATCCTGCTCATCAGTAGTGCGCTCTTGACCCTGTTCTCTTTCACAATCGCAAACAGGCGTCCCCCCTCATTTACCAGCGCCTTGATGTGGTTGGGGATCTCATTGACCGCACCGGTTATCACCACAACATCATAACGGCTGCCGGGGTTCCACTGCGGAGAGAGGGCATCCCCACTCTCCAGGATGGAGTTGCCGATCTTCTCTGTAGTGAGGCGCTCCTTGGCCTGTTCGGTCAGGCTTTCATGGCAGTCGATGCTGCGCACAGAGGCCCCCAGTTTGCACAACAGCGCGGTGACGTAGCCACTGCCGGTACCAATCTCCAGCACCGTCTCATTCTTCTGCAGCTCCAGTGCCTGCACCATCTTTGCCTCCAGGCGGGGCTCCATCATCTTCTGCCCTTCGCCAATCGGTAGTGCAAGATCCATATAGGCGAGTGTCTGCTGGGGCTCTGCCACGAAGTGGTGACGAGGCGTCTCTTCCAATGCCTCCAGTACGCTCGGTGCCAGCACATCCCATGGGCGGATCTGCTGCTCAACCATATTGAAACGGGCTTGATTGTAATTTGTCATCATCAAAATTCAGTGTTGTTCAGAAAGATTGAGTCTCTTCTCAATGCGGTCGATTCGTTCAACAAGTCGGTCCAAACTGGCTTGCTGGCGATAGATGTCTTCCTGCTGCCGTGCTGGATTCAAGACTGGTTAATCTCGATTTGATCCCTTTGACTTCATGTTCAATACGGTCCTGACCATCACGGATGGCCCGCAGATGTTCGAGCACGAGATTGTTGATATTGTCCTGCATGATAGCGATTATAGGTTTCAATCAGATATTGAGCAAATGGTGTGTGGTATAGTGCCGCCTTCCAATTCGCTAGGGGTGTGGAAGCGGACCTTCCACTGAGAGTAGACCCTTTTTTGACCTGATCCGGATCATGCCGGCGTAGGAAAGCAGAGGACATTGTCGATGAATGCCAGACCAGAAGATGTACACGCTCGAATTCACCAGGCCGGTGATGTTGCGGTAGAGCCGTTTCCACAATCCCAGAAGATCTATGTAGAGGGGAGCCGCCCCGATATCCGCGTACCGATGCGTGAGATCACCCTCACCACCGATGAAAAGATCCATGTCTACGATACCTCGGGCCCCTTCTCTGATCCTGCGATCAAGGTCGACTTGCGTCAGGGGCTGGATCCAATCCGTGCCGACTGGATCAAAGATCGAAACGATACCGAAGAGCTGAGTGGTCTCAGTTCTGAGTATGGCAAGCAGCGTGCGGCCGATCCGGAGCTGGCGTATCTTCGTTTCCATGAATCGCGCAAGCCGCGTCGTGCCAAGAGTGGACACAACGTCAGCCAGATGCACTATGCGCGCAAGGGGATCATCACCCCGGAGATGG